>NZ_NTFY01000017.1 GCF_002289565.1 Rhodopirellula sp. SM50
GACCGAAACGAAAAAAATGGCGGCCAAATACCGCTCGCGCGATAACAGCCAAGCTCAATCGCGGCAACAATGGGCGGATGCAATATCCGGGTTAGCGCCAAACGGCTGATAATCGTTTGACATCAGCCGGTTCGCGCCAGCGCGAGCGGCCTTCCCACTGAGCTTAACTTAGCGGTATTGGGCCCTGGTGCATTTTCTTCGTGCTACAGGCCCGTACGCTCGCGCGAAACGGCTGATCCCACGTAGGATTGGATTAAAACAACAGCCCGTTACGCACGGGTGGATTGACAGGCCGGAAGCCTATCCCACTATTGAAGCACAGGTCATGCGTTCGCGGGGCGCGCCGCGGGTTATTTGCTGGCCGGGCGCATGAAGGTCTTTCCGCCTCCGGCGGCCCAGGTTTCTCGGCCGGCGACGTGGACGCGAATGGCGACCACCCCACTGCGTTGCTGTTGCAAAGGAATCGAAAACGTCTTGGGGCGGCCCGCCGAAATCGGTTCCGCCACTCGGGCCAGGGTGATCTCATTCGGATCCGGTTTCGGTTGGCCCGGAGGTGTCTTGCGAGTCTCCCCCAAGGGGTGATCCAACATCACCACGCACTCGCCGTCGATCGGACTGGTCACGGTGACTTCGATCGGCGCGCCGAAATCGAAGCCCGTCGCCGTCTCGACTTCGACGGCCGCGGGGGGATGAAGTTTCAACATCGGGTCGCCCAGCAATCCGTACAGCGCCGCGTGCTCGCTCCGCTCGTCGGCCAGTTTGGTTCCCGCCGGACTGACCAGTGTGGCGACGGCATCGACCATCGTTCGCAGCGGACCTTTCTCCGTCGATTCGTCTTCCGATTCCAGCCGCCGGATCGCAGCCAACCACGCGCTGCCGAGTCGATCGGCCGGTGGCAGGCCCTCGGCGCCCTGGCCGTAGATGGAATCAATCAACCCCAGTGTCAAGGAAGCATTGCCGTACGGCATGGTCACTCGGTTTCCGGCGATCACCGCGATCGGACCACACTCGTGCAACAGCAACTGCTCGGCAAAACTGTCGACGCCGGCGTCGATGGCGCCGGTGAAACAGCACAGCAAGACTGCGATCGGTGCGTTGGCGGGATCACATTTCAACGTAGCGATCGAATTACCATCGAGCACCGGGATGCCCGTCGGACCACTGGGCACGCTGTCCAGCCGATCGACCATGCCGTGTCCGGCGTAGACCCAGAACCGACAGCCTTGGGTGTAACGCTCGGTCACCGACTCGGTAAATCGCTTGCGAGGGTAAAACAGATGACCGGGACTTCCGTAGGTCACACTGGTGCGCACCGGAATCGGTAGCGAAGCGGTCACCATCATTCGCGTGACCGACTCGATCGCAGAATCAGCCAACATGCCGAATCCGCCGACCCCGCCGACCAATTGAACCCGCTGACGCCACAGCGAAAAATTGCGACTGGCCTCATAGGCCTTGATCCGCCGAATCAAGTCACGCAATTGATCCGGGGTATCGACCGGCAGTCGACCGACCGACACATCGGCGTGGCCGTCCGAATCGATGTCACTGTAGGGATAGTCGGTCGCCATCGTCGGCGTGCTGCCGAACCTGGCGCTGACCGTGGTGGCGACGTAATGCATCGGCACCTGGTTGCGCGTGTCCGCCGCCGAACCGATCACCGGCGCGTCACCGACCAGCAGTAGAAATCGATCGGTTGGCAGAGCGTTCCGTCGGATCGACGTCGACAATTCGCCGGCGGTCGATTTTGAATCGATCACACGCACCTCGATGCCCTGCCCTCGGCGATAGTCGATCCAAGCTTCGAGCGGCCCACGAAAGTCAGACGGACAAACGACCAGCGCGGTTTCGGCCGGTTCGGGTTCCGCAGCGCGGGCGGTCGGCATTAACAAGAACACGACCGCGACGAAGTACATGAATGCGTTCGGCACGCATCGCTTCTTGCGCGTCGAGGTTGTGCGATCTTCCACTCCACCCTCTTGATAGACATTGGTATTCACACCACTCACCAGGGCTCCCTTCTCCCCCGGCGTTGGAGGTCGTGTCGTTTTAAGGCGTTGAAAATAAAGGGGTTTGGTCACTCTCCCTCTGGGAGAGTCGAGCGTAGCGAGGAGAGGGTTCTGTGTATGGCCTGGGGCTCGCCCTTGTCCGGTGAAGTGAACATCGCGATTCAACGTTCGACCTCCCCTCGCTTCGCTCGACCCTCCTGCCAGGAGGGTGACTTTAAAACTGCACGCCCCCGAAACGGGGCGAGGAGTGCCAGTGTGCCAAAACGCGACTTGTGTAGATTCCAATCCTGCCTTTCCTTTCAGTAACGTTTGTGGGATAGGCGTCCCGCCCGTCAAACCAGACAATTCGACAAACCAGACCATTCAACGATCGACGACGACAGGCTGGAAGCCTATCCCACGGCGCGACGACAGGCTGGAAGCCTATCCCACGGCGCGACGACAGGCTGGAAGCCTATCCCACGGCCTCCTGGTGCTCGCTAACCCGCTATCTCAACCAATTTCCCAGGAAAACGCTAGTCCAATGTCTGCCCCGTCGCCACCTGGAGCCGTATCCGCCGCCCGCGATAAACCCCGTCTGGCCATCACCGTGGGCGACGCAGCGGGGGTCGGGCCGGAACTCGCTTTGGCCTGCGCAGCGGAAACGTCGGTACGCAGCCGCTGCCTTCCTATTCTAGTCGGCCCGGCTGCGATCTTGGGAAAGCTTGCGGCGATGCGCGGTCTGGAATTGCCCCCGCAGACCACGATCGAGCAACTGGCCGGTGCCGGGCCTTCTCCGCCGTCGGGGCTGGTCGACTGCGGTGACGTGCCGCCGGAGTCCTTTGTGCCGGGAAAATTTTCGCGAGAAACGGGGCGGGCGTCGTTTTCCGCGGTTGATCTGGCCATCGCAGAAACCTTGGCCGGACATTTCGACGCCATCGTGACCGGCCCGATTCAGAAAGAGGCTTGGCACGCTGCCGAGACGGGCTATTTGGGGCACACCGAGTTGCTGGCCGATCGCACGCAAACAACAGAGTTTTGCATGATGTTGTCCGGACAAGCCTGTTCGACGGTGCTGGCGACCATCCACGTTCCCCTGGCCGACGTGGTCACCACGCTGACCGTACCGCTGATCGCACGCGCCATCCGGCTGGGCGGATCGGCGATGGAAAAACGCTTCGGCCGGCCGCCCCGCATCACCGTGCTGGGGCTCAACCCCCACGCCGGTGAAAACGGATTATTGAGCCACGGCGAAGAAGACACCTTGATCCAGCCGGCAATCGAAAGGGTTCGACAGGAATGCAAATCCGAAAATCGAGATTGGCGGATCACCGGCCCGGTTCCGCCCGACACCGCGTTCACGCCGGCCATGCGAGCGGAAACCGACGTCCATATCTGCATGTATCATGACCAGGGATTGATTCCGCTGAAGGCGCTTTCGTTCGACGATGCCGTCAACATTACCCTGGGCTTGCCGATCGTGCGGACCAGCGTGGATCACGGCACCGCAATGGATCTTGCCTGGAAAGGAACGGCGAGTCCCAATAGCATGCGGTCGGCCATCGACCGCGCGATCGAGTTGTGTCGATGAGGCTTTGTCAACTTTTTAAACTCACAGTGAGACCGAACGGCTCACCGCCAATACCACTTCGTTTGCATCTGAAGGTGTTAGCGGTACGGCGCGAGCCGTCCGGTTTCAGCGTGAAAGACCGGAGGGCTCGCGCCCTACCGCTAACAAAAACACCACGCTTGGCGTCAAAGTAAGTGGCGATGGACCATGACAGGCTGGAAGCCTATCCCACGAATGAGATGACAGGCTGGAAGCCGATCCCACGAATGAGCTGACAGGCTGGAAGCCTATCCCACGAGGAACACACGGTTAGAACGGTTGAACGTCGAGACATCAACAAGCGAAGCAGCGGGGAGTCATCGCCGCGGCATTTGGATCGCGGTCGCAGAGGTCGCTGCGCTGCTGGGTTTGTTTTTTGTCTATGCCGGTGACCCTCCGCCGGCGGTCAATGAAGCCCATTATCTGGTCAAGGCCAAGAACTTTTGGGATCCCACGTTTTGCTCGGGCGACCTGTTCGCCGCTTCGGGGAAGGCACACACGACGTTCTACTGGACGTTCGGCGCGCTGACCCAGCTCGTTTCGCTCGGAACCACAGCTTGGATCGGACGTCTGGTCGGCTGGCTGATGCTGGCGATCGGATTGCGGCGATGTTGTCGCAGTTTCGGATTGCCCGCCTTCGCGTCGCTGGGCGTCGCGATCCTGTGGCTGGTCGGGATCGAATACGGGAACTTGGCCGGTGAGTGGGTCGTCGGCGGTATCGAAGCCAAGGTGCCGGCCTATGCCCTGGTGCTGATGGGGATCGCCGAGGTTGCTCGACGGAATTGGTCGCGGGGCTGGATCTGGTTCGGCGCCGCGTCGGCGTTTCACGTGCTGACCGGCGGCTGGGCGGTGATCGCCACGATCGTCGCGTTTGTGGTGACCGAACGCTGGTTCAAGCGATCCGATCAGCCGCCGATTCGATTCTTCAGCGTCGGACTGTTTGTCGGCGGAGCCCTTGCGTTGTTCGGATTGCTGCCGGCGATCAGTTTGACCCTCGGTGCGACGGCCGAAGAGAGTGCGGAGGCGGCCAGGATCTACAGCTACATGCGAATCCGACATCATCTGCTTCCGAGTGATTTTCCGATGCACTGGTTCGTCCGCCACGGTGTCTTGGCGGTCGGCTTGTTGACGTTGGCCTACTTTGGCCGCCCGACGACCGCACAGCGACGGGTGATCTGGATCGGCGTCGGCGCACTGGGGATCGCCGGTTGCGGTTTATTCGTCGGTGCGCTTCCGGCTGTGATGCCGGATTTGGCGGCAAAGTTGTTGCGTTACTATTGGTTCCGACTGAGTGATGCGGTCGTACCGCTGGTGCTGGCGCTGTGGTTGATGCAGTTGCTGGCGCCGAGGCAATCGGTGGAATCCGCCGCGCTGACGCGCTGGCCCGCCCTGTTGGTGCTTCTGGTCGCGACCGGATTGTTTCTGGGATCGGCGTGGCAGCGGAATCGAATCGGCATCCCACCGTCGACCAGCCATCGCCTGTTGGGGGTAGATTTGAATGCCGACGCCGAGCGACAGCAACGTTCGCATGCGGATTGGGTCGCCGTCTGTGACTGGGTGCGTGTCGCAATGCCTCGCGACGAGATTTTTTTAACGCCCCGACACCAGCAAACGTTCAAGTGGTATTCGTCTCGCGCGGAGGTTGCCAATTGGAAGGATGTGCCGCAGGATGCCAAGTCGTTGCTCGAGTGGAGAGACCGGTTTGATGACATTTTCCCCAAACGAACCGGCGTGATTTCATTGAATTCTGTCCGGGTCCCGATCAGCTATGCGAAACTGCGGGCGTATCGCCAGCGGTACGGGGTGCGATTCATGATCGTCGACAACCGGGTCGCGACCAAACGGTTACCGTTGGTCAAGGTCTACCCGGTCAACGGTCAGCAGAACGAGACCTACAGCGTCTACGAACTGCCCTACAACTGAGTCGTTTGTCGATTGCAGCGGGAAGCGTCAGCGAGCGGCGCGTTGCCCATGCGATTCAATCACACGCGTCACTGGCTGACGCCGCGTGCTAAAGCGCGGCACCCCAGCGGGAAGCGTCAGCGAGCAATCGGTTCGATTCGATCTCCACCGCGATCTGTCGCGATCGGTTATCCTGTGGGCTTCATCAACCACCTTCCGTTTTTCAGGAGTCCGGCAGTGCACGAGAGAGACCTGTCAAAAATCATCGCCCTGATGTTGCTGCTCGCCGTGTTTGCCGGATGCAGCAAGCCGGCGACGCAATCGAGCACCGCCCCCCAGCCGACGACACTGGAGGAGATCACGGCGGATGACAGTTCGATTGTTTCCGATGTCAGTCGTGCCGAAGCCGACCAATTCGCCGCGGAGTGGCAGCTAGCGGTTGAGCAAAATGATGCCGCCAAGGCGACCGAATTGATCGACTGGACTTCGATTTTCGATCGCGCCCTGGAAGGATTTGATGTGGATCCTCGCTTTCGATCGGGCTTTCATCAGGGCGCCTCCCAAGCGGTCAAGAATCTGGTCGGCGTGGTTCACCAAAGTACCCTAAACGGTGGATCGTACCGCCTGGTCCGCTCGGTGCAGCGTGGCGAGTCGCAGCATGTGGTGATGCGGTTGTTGACCAATGACGGCGGCACCAACTACCACGATTTCCAACTGGCTCGCAAAAACGGCAAGATCGTGGGAGAGCATTTTTTCATCGCGATGACCGGTGAATCTTTTGGCGATTCGCTTCGCACGAACGTTGCCGCCGTCATTCAAAGTCAGAACTCGGTCCTCTCGCGATTGTCGGGGACGGCCAAGACCGAGATGGAAAATCTGACCAAACAACAGGAGATGTCGACCGCGGTCCAGCAAGGCAACTATCAGCGGGCGCTCGAGATCTATGACGAATTGCCCGAGAAGATTCAACAGATGAAACTGCCGATGCTGTTTCGAGTCATGTCGCTGGCCGAGGGCGACTACGAGATTTACGTCGACGCGATCAACGAGTATTCCGATCGATTTCCCGACGACGCCTGCTTGGGGCTGATCACCCTGGACGCGGCGGGCATCAACGAGGATGAAGCGCTGTTGCTGAAGTCCTACGATTCGATCCAAAAGTGGACGGGCGGCGATCCCTATTTGACGACCTTGGTCGCCGGGGTGCGAGCCACCTTCGGGGCGACCGAAGCGGCTCAAAAAATGATTGAAACGGTGGACGTCGACGCGCTCGGCTTGGCCGGCGCCCACGACTTTGCGTTGACCGTTTCCCTGGCGAGCGATGATCATGAATCCACGCTGCACCACCTGGCGGCGCTGCGCGATCAATACGGCTACGAATTCACCGACCTAGCGACGGTCGAAGACTTCAAACGCTTTGCCGCCTCGCCGGTCTATCAGCAATGGTTGCAGGGTAACACGGCGGGAAAGTGACGCCATCCCAGCGGGACGCGTCAGCGAGCGGCCCGCGTTGCCCCGTGCCCTCGTTCCCGGGCTTTGCCCTACGCCGTGAACGATTTATTTCCTGTGTTTGACGAGGTTTTAGCGGCAGGGCGCAAGCCCTCCGGTTCCGCTACTTTGCCAACGCACCGGAGGGCTCGCGCCCTACCGCTAAAAAGTCGTTCACGGCGTAGGGCGTAGCCTCAAGCGCATCTCATTACGAGGCAGAGCCTCGTAACGAGATGTAAGGGACGCGTCACGGCCTGTCGATTTAATCCGATCACACATGCGATCAGCCGTTTCGCGCGAGCGTACGGGCCTGTAGCACGTAGAAAACACACCAGGGCCCGTAGGCTCGCGCCAAACGGCTGATTAGATCGACATGCTGATCAGCGACCGTCGCGTGTTAGCGGGAACCGCCGGCGACCAGCGTGGCGATCTCGCCGGCCAAGTGATTCACGCTGCCCTTGCCGTCGGGATGCAGTCGCGAACTGAGGAAGATGAAAATCAGATCTTTATCAGGATCGATCCACAGCACGGTGCCGGTGAAACCGCCGTGTCCAAACGCGCTATCGGACAACGCCGTGCCGCGGTTGCTGGAATACGGCGACTGATGATCCCAACCCAATGTCCGGGTTCCGCGCGGGTGGTCGGCAGGAACGGGGTGCGGGGCGGTCATCCGATCAAACGTTTCCTGTTCGATGACCGATGATTCCCCCCGCGAGGCGGCCAGCAGCTCTTGGCCGAACGTGACCAGATCGTTCACCGTTGAAAACAGCCCCGCGTGCCCGGCGACGCCGCCCAAACGCGAAGCCCGCGGATCGTGCACCTCGCCTTGCAGCCAACCGTCGGATTGTTTTTCCGTCGGCGCTGCACGGGCTGTCAAGTGCGATGGCGGATTGAAGGTGGTTTCGTCCATCCCGATGGCGCCGAACACGTTTTGCTTAGCAAACACATCCAACGGCTGACCGCTGACCTTTTCGACCAGCTTTCCCAGCACGATGAACCCGACGTCGGAGTAGGCAAACTTCGTTCCCGGATCCGATCGCAAGTTCAATTCACAGATCCGCCGCCACGCCGTGTCCGGTCCGTCTTGATAGTCGGCCAAGGCGTTGTCCGGCGTCAATCCGCTGACGTGCAACAGACACTGCGCGACGGTAATGGTTTCCTTTTTGTGCCCCGTGAACTCTGGCAAGTACTGGGAAACCGGGGCGTTGAGATCAATTTTGCCGCGTTGGGACAACAGCGCGATGGAGGTCGCAGTGGCCACCGGTTTGGTGATCGAGGCCAGGTCGAATACCGTGTCGGTCGTCATCGGCAACGTGTCCGGTTCGACTTGGCGGTCACCGAACGTCTGGAGATACCGGATCTGGTTCCGATCGGCAAAGCAGACCACGGCACCGGGCAGATCCCCGTCTTGGATGGCCGCATCGACCAGCGCCGAAATCTGGGCATGAAGTTTGGGGTCGGCCTGTTGTGCCGTCGAGACGGCGGGCGGGACCAGACCGATGATCAACAGAATGTAAGTCGCGATGCGTGTCACAAGGGATCCAACGTGAAAGCGGGAGTGGCAAAACAATGTCGGGCAAAACAATGTAACCCAACCAACCGCCCACCTCCATCATCCAGCCCTCCCATCATCCAGCCCTCCCATCATCCAGCCTTCCCATCATCCAGCCTTCCCATCATCCAGCCTTCCCATCGTTTTGCCCCCATCGTTTTGCCCCCATCGTTCTGCCCCCATCGTTCTGCCCCCATCGTTCTGCCCCCATCGTTCTGCCCCCATCACTTCGACGTCCAAATCAGCAACTCCGGTTCCCCCAGCACCGCTTGCACTTCCGTGCTCGCCGGGCGGAAGAAATTGCCGATGGCGAAGTCCAGTTTTTGATCTCCGTTGAAGTCGCCCTTGACGACCGACAGGTGGTCATGCATCCGTCCGGGCAACCGTGACGGCGAGAACGAACCGTCGTCTTGTTGGGTCAGCATGACGATCGGGGACGCCCCCTTGGCGACCCAGTCTTTGGAAATGTGCGACCCCAGCAGTGCGACGGCGACCACGTCGGTGTCACCATCGCCATCGAAATCACCGGCGGTCGCGTTCAACACGCCTGGCATCAGACAGATCTGGTGTCGCTGCATCGGCAGCGGCCCGTCGTTTTCGAGCCACTGGACGGAGTGAAACGGTTTGGGGCCGCGGTCGAAGGAATCGCCGTTGGTGTAGAGCACATCCAGATCACCGTCGCCATCCATATCCACCAGCTCGATCCCGCTGGAACCATAAGCCGGATCGGGCGCCGCCCAGATCAGCTCGTTTTGAAAATGGCCTTTGCCGTCGTTGCGAAACAGTTCGACACGCTCGTGTTCCTGGCTGATCAGCGAAATAAAGTCCAAGTCGCCGTCGTCGTCGAAGTCCACCAGTGGAACGTGCACGGGCCCATGGCGTGGGTCGATGTCACGCGTTTCGAACACCGGTATCCCGTCGTCACCGATGCCTTGATTGACCAGCATGAACGTCCGCCCGCTGTTTCTCCAACCGAAGGCGGCGACCAGCACATCGATGTCCCCGTCGCCGTCCAAATCCCCTGCCCGGGCGTCAGAGGTGCGGCTGAGCCCATCGATCAGCACGTGCGTGCGAAACGTTTCGTCGTCCTTGGATCGCTCCAGCCACAACACCTGTCCCAAGTCACTGTCGTTAGCGTTGAATTCACCGATGTCGGCGACCAGCAGATCCACCAGCCCGTCTTGATTGAGGTCACAGGGCTCGGTGTGGACCGGTTGCAACATCGTGCCCAAACGTCGCACCTCGCCTGCCGGATCGTTGGGCCAATAGGCGTTGACGGTTCCCGTTCCGATGTCACAGTAGACCAAGGCGTGACCGGGCTTGGATTCGAATCCCAGGTCGATCCAATTGACATTCGTGACGCCGGCTGCACGAACGCGTTGTCGCAGCACACCGGACTTGACGTGCGTGGGGGCCGCAGCGGGATAATTCAACGTTTCAGGCACCGGCATCCCCGCATCTTTGGGGGCCTGCATTTTAAAGTACCGCTGCACGTCGGCTTCATCGGGAACGTCCAAGTCGGTGCGTCCGGACGTTCGATACAAATCGTAACCTTGGATGATCTCCATTTCCCATTCGTCTTCCGGTGAACTGGTCGGTCGTGGCATGGCGTGGCAATCACCACAAAACGCCTCGACCTTGGGGCCGAATCGACTCAGGAACGCGACATCTTTGGCGGACAGCTCGCCCGTCGAGGTATTCTCCGCCGTGGACACTTCGACCGCCGCGGTCGGATCATCGTCTTTTTTTGCACAACCGCCCCAAACCGGGACCAACATTACGACCAAAGCGGCGTATAGAAGCTCGGGGGACAGACCCCCGGTGCGACCAACACGGCGTGTCGAATAATCTTTCATGTTCACGAATACGTTCGGGGAAGAAATCATTTTAGGCGGAGTCGGTTATAACAAACCACGGAGATCCACAGCACCGATGCGGAAACGAAGCAAACAAGACGTTCACCCGATCAGCCCCCCGATCGGCGCGCCGTGGGGATCGCTGCTGGAATCGCTGCTGGGCAAGCTGCTGGATAGACTGCCTGCTGCGGCAAACGTCACGTCGAACCCCATCACCGCAATGTCGATCTCTACGCGGCCAGTCGCACGATGGTTGCCCCAAGCCGCCCGATGTCGTCCCACTTCCGTCCCACCACTGCGCCGCGGCAAGTCACTGCGTGGGCTCGTCTTGCTGCTGGTTGCCGGCTCGCTGGTTTGGGGCTGCGATCGCTCACCGCCTGCCGGAGACCCAGGCAGCGATCCCCCGCGGGAAACCACCGCAACGCCGGACACCAAAACGCTGGCCAATCCGGTCGGTACGCTCAAGTTGTCGCTGCGGCGGCGTCAGTGGGACCAGGCCTGGGAAGCGTCTCAGATCATCCTCGCCCAAGCCGGCGTCGACCAAACCGCAGCGATCAAGGCAACCGATCCGGGACTGATGGAAATCGAGCCGGACAATTTGGCGCTGATCGCGCAGGCGGCCCACCACAGCGGGCAGCCCGATCAGGCGGCCAAATTCTTGCGTTCGGCGTGTCAATCCGAGTCGTTCGCCAACCCCAGTCGTGTCCGCCAGACGATGATCGCGATGATCGGATTGGGGCAATACCACGACGGGTTGGATTTTTTGGAACAGGCCCTCCAAGCGCAACCCGAGCAGCACGAAACCCGCCGTTGGCTGTTCGATTTCTACATCGGCGCCGATGATCGGGTGTCGGCGCTTCGACACGGCCGAACCCTGGTGCTCGCGCGGCGGTTCGACATCGGGATGCTCAAGGACTTGAGCAATACCGAACGACGAACGCTCGACGCCGACCCGTTGGACCAGATGGTCACCCGCAACCCCGACGACAAGCGACCGCTGTTGGGGGCGGCGAAGTCAAAATTCGACGAGAGTAAATTCGACGAAGCGATCAAGTTGCTCCGCGAGATCGTCGCCGATCACCCCAATCATCATCCCTCGCAAGCCTTCTTGGGTCAGGCCTTGGCCGCGTCTCGGCGGTTCGAGGAATTGGAATCGTGGGCCGCCGAGCAAACCGATGGGATTCAGGATTACCCCGCCTATTGGATCGCCCTGGGCGACTGGGCTCGGGCGGCCGACGATGGGCCCGCGGCGCTTCGGGCGTTTGCCCAAGCGGCCGTCTGCGGCGATCCCGAAGTCGTCCAGATCTGGACGCGGTTGGCGACGCTGCTGCCCGAGTATGCCGCCCAAAACCCCGACCTCAGCAAACAGATGGTCACGATCGTCAATGATCGAGCCCAACAGCTGACGCGTTTTCACCAGTTGAAAGATCGCTTCACGCGGACCGGCGAAATCTCGCGGGCGATCGCGTTGGAGATTGCCCAGTCGCTGGAAACAGTCGGTCGGCTTTGGGAGGCCGAAGCCTGGTCGGCGATCGCGACCACGTTACCCGAAGACGACTCGGTTGACGTCGCCGGATTTCGCGACCAGCTGGTCAAACGGTTGAAACCGGGCACACCCTGGCGGGTGCCCGAGGCGCTGCCCGACTTTGACGTGCTGCTTGCTCGACTGCCATTGCCGAGTATCGAAAAAGTGGTTTCGACAAACGATCCGAGCGAACAGACGATCCGCCGCGACGACACGGTCGCCGGTGAAGCCGCCGAAGAATCCGGCGTGGCGGTCGACTGGAAAATCGCAGACGAAGCGGCCCAGCGCGGTTTGACGTTTTGGGGGCGGACAAGCGAGACGCTCGACAAGCCGGGAATCATGCTCTACCAGACGCTCGGTTGCGGCGGCGGAACGATCGATTTTGATTTGGATGGCTGGAGCGATCTGTATCTGGTGGCCGCCGGAGGAACACCGCCCGCACAGGATTCCGAAGCCAACGAGCTGTTCCGAAACCTGGACGGACAATTCGTGCCCGTCGGCGAAATCGCACAAACCGGCGACAAGGGATTCGGACAAGGCGTCGCGGTTGGAGATATCAACGAAGATGGCTTTCCCGATCTGTTGGTGCTCAATTACGGCCCCAATCGTTTGTACGTCAACAATGGTGACGGAACCTTTCGGGATGCCACTGACCAGATGCCAGCGGGCGACGCTGACGAATGGTCCTCCAGCGGTGCGATCGCGGATCTCGACCACGATGGCTTGGCGGATCTCGTCGTCGTCAACTACTGCGCCACCCTGGGCCCGGTCACGCAGGGCTGTCCGATGGCCGGCTCCACGGTGATGCGATCCTGCTCCCCGATGTTGTTTCCAGCCATGCCGGATCGCTTTTTGCGTTCCACCGGCGACGGAACGTTTTCCGACACGACCGAAACCTGGGGCGCGATCACCGATTCGCCCGGGCGTGGATTGGGAATCATCGTCGGCGACTTGGATGGCCGGCTCGGCAATGAGGTGTTCGTCGCCAACGACATGACCAACAATCACTACTGGAGTCGCGTGGCGGGCGAACCGACCGGCACCAAACTCTCCTTGTCCGAGTCGGCGATGCTGCGTGGAATCGGCGGCGACGACCGAGGGATCCCGCAAGGTTCGATGGGGATCGCCACCGGGGACTTCGACCGAGATGGCGACGTTGACTTGTACGTCACCAATTTCGACAAAGAATACAACACGCTGCACACGCAATCCTCATCAGGCATCTGGCAAGATCGCACCGGGCCGCTGGGGTTGGTCGAGGACACGCGTCCGCTGGTCGCGTTCGGCACCGAAGCGATCGACCTGGACAACAGCGGCGACGCGGAGATCGTCGTCACCAATGGGCACGTCGACCTGTTCTCACGAGGCGACGAAAAAGCGATGTATGACCAGCCGATGCAGATCTTTCAACGATCCGCGACGGGCCGCTATCGCAGCGTGTCGGTCGGAACACTGGGCCCGTACTTCCAAAACAACCATGTCGGCCGCGGCTTGTGGACGATTGACGCCAACCGCGACGGACAAGTCGACTTCGTGGTCACGCACCAAACCGAACCGACGTCGCTGATGATCAATCGCACGGAGAACAGCGGCAACTGGATCCGCCTGGACTTGAAAGGCCGCACGTCCTCCCGCAACGCGATCGGAAGCACCGTCCGCGTCGAAACCAGCCGGGAAACACACACCGGGTTCTTGGTCGCCGGTGATGGATATCAATGCAGTAACGAACGCGTGATGCACTTCGGCTTGGGCGACCTGGACGACGCGTCGGTGACCGTCTCGGTGACCTGGCCGACCGGAAAAACCGAGCGATTCACGCAGCTCCCCACACGATCACAAACCGTGATCGTCGAATCCAACTAACAAGTGGCGTAAGCTTCCAGCTTGCGATTTTGGAAGCTTCAGCTTCCAGCCCGCGACCCAAGTGGCGTAAGCTTCCAGCTTGCGATCCTGGAAGCTTCAGCTTCCAGAATTACCAATGCCCTCTGCATCACGGTCGTAAGCTGACGCTTCCGAGCAGGCAAGCTGGAAGCTTACCCCACTACGACTCCAGTTCCTTCAGTCTTGCTTCCAGGTCGTCGATTCGTTCGGTGACGGAGTCCAGTCGCGCGATCAGCTGATCGATGACATTCTTGCTGGTGTCGGGGACCGCCGCCGACTTTGCCGCCTGCTTTTCGACACGAGCTTCTAAGTACTGGCGTTCTTGTGGCGGATAAAGTTTGTGGGCAAACGTTTGCCCGCGGCCGGGCGGCGTCAACGCTTCCACCAGGTCTTTGTCGGCCAGCGATTTCAAAACAGTTTTGACCGAATCGAGATCGGGCAGGCTGCACATCCGCGACGCCCGAGTCCGGATCTCGCCGATCGTTTGAGGCCCGCGGAGCAGTAATTCGGTCAACACGGCGGCCTGCGGGTTGTCCAAGTCCAACCAATCGTAGGCGGCATGACGATACTTGGTCACCCGTCCGCTGCCCTGGATCTCCCGTGCCGCCCCGACGCCCCGCAACTCGTCGAGCGCCAACAGCACGTCGTCTTCGTCGAGCTGCATTTGCGGGGACCGATTCGATTTTTGGTTGCAACCGCTGATGATCGCCGCGGCGGACATCGGATAGTTGTCCGGAGTCGTTTTGGCTTTCTCCACCAAGACACCCAGCACACGGCGGGCACTGGCGGACAAGGGCACAACCGGCTTGGCATCTTCGCCGTCGTTTTCAGACATGGATCAATCGGAGGGGAAGGGGAGGGGGAGGGGGGAAGTCAAACTCGGCACGGACGATTCATCCGCACGCCCCGGCGCCGTGGTTTCGCGACCGAGGCCTGTAGTTTAACGCCCCGAACGCCCTTCGTCAGTCGGCATCATTCGGTGCCGATTCCGCCTGCGGTCGCCCAGTAGCCGCCTCGGGAATGATCGAACCGCAGCTTGGCACCGCGAAACGATTCGTCAAATCCGTTATCGGCATCGTAGACCTTGTGTCCGCCGACGAAGGTCGCGACCGGCCAGCCCGTCAACGTGACCGAATCCCACGGCGACCATTTTGATTTGGTGTGTTGCTCGGCATCGCGAATCGTCTTTTGTTTGTGCAGATCCACCAGCACCAGATCCGCATCGTATCCGTTTTCGATCCGGCCCTTGCCCACGATCCCCCAGACGCGCGCGGGTGCATCACACATCCACGACGCGACTTGGTTGATGGAACATCGTCCCTGGGTGACTTGATCGAGCATCAAAGCCAAACTGTTTTCAACGGCCGGCAACCCCGAGGGGCTGTTGGGGTACTGCGCCGCTTTTTCTTCCAGGGTGTGCGGGGCGTGGTCGGTCGCGATGACCTGAATCGTCTGGTCCAGCAGCGCCTCGAACAGTCGGCGATTGTCGTCGGCCGATTTGATGGAGGGATTCATTTGGATCCGAGTCCCCAGGCGGGGGTAATCGTCGACATTGAAAAACAAGTGATGCAGACAGACTTCGGCGGTGATGTACGGTGCGGGATCGGCCAGGATTTCCAGTTCGGCGGCCGTGGAGACATGCAAGACGTGAAAGCGATGTTTGTATCGGCGGGCCAAATCGGTCGCCCGCCGAGTCGCGATCACGGCGGCCTGGACGTCCCGGATACGTGAATGGTCGGCCACATCGGTGGTCCCGGCCAATCGAGCGGCATTGGCGCGAACCGTTTGCTCGTCTTCGCAGTGGGCGCAGATCGGCAGTGTCGTTTCGGCAAAGATCCGCTCCAACGCCTCTTGTTCATCGACCAACAAGTTGCCGGTGCTGCTGCCGATAAAGATCTTGATTCCCGGGACATCGGTCACCTTGGCCAACTCGGCGGAGTTATCGGGAGTCGCTCCGATGTAAAAGCCATAATTGACCAATGACTTTTCCGCGCCGAGTTGCTCTTTGGCACGGACACCGCTGAGCGTCACCGCCGGCGGTTTGGTGTTGGGCATTTCCAGGAACGACGTGACGCCACCGGCGGCGCAGGCATGGCTGGCCGCCGACAGATCTTCTTTGTGCGTCAGTCCGGGTTCGCGAAAGTGAACCTGATCATCGATCACGCCCGGCATCAAGTGCAGTCCCGCGCAATCGACCACGTTGTCGGCCGCAGCGTCGGCGGACGCCGCCACATCCAAGATTTTACCGTCGTCGATCAGAACGGAACTCTCGGTGACCGTATCGGCCAGCACAACGGATGCATTTCGAAACAGGGTGCGGGGCATCGAATCGTCCAATAAACGCGGCGAAAAAAGGGAGGGTCGCAGTCGCCCAATACAGGCGGAATCATCCAGGAGGGCGACGGCGGTTTCAACCATCACCCCCTGTCAATCGTATCGGTCGAAGCGTCTGACGCGAAGAGGCCGCCAGACTTGGGCGACCTGCCAACCAGAGCACGGGAAAATTCCGGACTGCCGCCCCGAAGCGAGCTGGCATTGCGTTTCGATCGACTATCCTGGGTTGCGAGTCGGCGGTGTGCCGGACGGATCCCCTGGCATCCGTGTGACACGCCAGACGATCGGGGGCCGGTTTTCACTCAACATTCAGCCGCCCCGACGAACCGCAACAAGGTTTCGGGCCGCGATGAAGCGACAGAGCACTTTTCATCACCCATGAATCCGATCTTTCCGACATCCGCCCGCCTGGAGATCCGCTCGTGTCGTCGAGGACGGTTCCAGCCTTGCCGTGGCGGGTCAGTCCGCCGTGTGGGTTTGCAACTTGCCCTCGCGTGGCTGCACGTGCTCTTGCTGTCGTCCAGCGGCTCGGCGCACACGACCGGTGAGACCTACGTTTGGCTGAATGTCGAAGAGGATCGATTGACCGGTCGCGTCGAAATCAATCTGGATGACCTGCGCACAAAACTGGGAATCGACGTTCCACCAGCTGGCGATTCCGCAGCCGGTGACGTGACAGCGGAATCCGCGCCCGCGGACGATCGCATGACGACCCTTCAAGCAGCCCAGCCTCAGGTGCTGGATTATCTGCGCCGACACTACGGCATTTCGGTCGATTCGAAACCTGTTCCGATCCAATACATCGATTTGCGGATTCTGGACCTACCGGGCGACGAAGGAAGCTATGCCCAATACGTTTACCAAACCCCCGTCGGTCCGATTCCGGATGTGATCACGATTCGCAACAGCCTGTTTGTGGAAGATGACTTTACCCACCGAAGTCTAGTCTGCATCGAACGAAACAAGAAAAGCGGTCAGGAGTTCGAAGGCGAGTTCACCGCGATGGTGTTCGGGGCGCACAACCCGGTCCAAGAACTCGATTTGAATCACATCGAGCTGCTGCTTCGCCCCCGCGATTTTGTTTGGCAGGGTGTGCTGCACATCTGGATCGGCATCGACCACATCCTGTTTATCGTCGCATTGCTGTTGCCGGCGGTATTGGTCCGCCAAGAAGGCAAGTGGGTCCCGGTGCCGAGTTTCAGGCAAGCGTTTTTGAACATCGTCAAGATCGTCACGCTGTTTACCGTCGCACACTCGATCACGCTCAGCTTGGCCGCGCTCGGTGTGATCGACCTGCCTTCGCGATGGGTCGAATCATTGATCGCCTTGTCGATCGTGTTGGTGGCGATCAATACGATTCGTCCCCGATTCAATGACAAGACCTGGCTGATCATCTTTGGGTTCGGCCTGTTCCACGGCATGGGCTTCGCCTCGGTGATGAGCGAACTTCCGTTTCGAATGATTCATCTGGTCAAAGTGCTCATCGGGTTCAATTTGGGCGTCGAACTCGGGCAGTTGGCAATCGTCGCGGTGGTGTTTCCGCTGATTTTCTTGCTGAGAAAACGGGAAGTCTATCAGCGCGTTGTGCTGATCGGAGGGTCGGCGGTGATCGGATTGATCGCCAGTTACTGGTTCGTCGAACGGGCATTCACATGATAAAGAAACACTTCATGTTGACGCCCCAACCATCGAATGATCTCAGGTCACCGTTATGAATTTTGATTGGAGCGAAGCGCAACTCGCCTATCGCGATCGGATGCAAACGTTCGCGTTGGAGCATCTGAGCGACGATGTGATCGACAGAGACGAACGGAGCGCGTTCGCCGAAGACCTTTGGCAGCGGGCCGCCGAGTTTGGCATCCAGGGTCTGTACATCCCGACCGAATTTGGCGGTCGAGCTTCGGCCGATATTCAAACCGCGATGCTGGCCATGGAAGCGCTCGGCTACGGATGCAGCGACGGCGGTCTGCTGCTGGCGCTGAACGCACAGATGTGGGCCGTTCAGCTTCCGATTTTGCATTTCGGAAGCGAGTTTCAAAAAAAACGCTTTCTGCCACGACTTTGCGACGGCACTTGGAAAGGGGCGCATGGGATCACCGAACCGAGTACCGGTAGCGACGTCTTTCATCTGAAAACAACGGCGGAGAAAGTGGACGGCGGCTACGTGCTCAACGGCAGCAAGTGCATGGTCACGCTCGCACCGATCTGCGACGTGGCACTCGTCGTGGCAAGCACGAATCCGGCAAAGGGCAAGTGGGGGCTGTCGACGTTCTTGGTCGAGGCGGAACAGGAGGGATTCCGCCGCGGCGCGAACCATCTGAAAATGGGCCTTCGGACCGTCCCGATCGGCGAACTGCATCTGAACGACTGCTTCGTGCCCGAATCACATCGACTCGGCAAAGAAGGTGGCGGCTTCGCCACGTTCAATCATTCGCTGGAATTCGAACGCTGCTGCATCTTGGCCAGCCAAGTCGGCGCCATGCAGCGCCAATTGGAAACGTGCGTCCGGTACGCCAAAGAACGTCCCCAATTCGGCCAGCCGATCGGGAAATTCCAGTCGATCTCCAATCGAATCGCAGACATGAAAGTTCGCTTGGAAACTTCAAAGCTGATGCTCTACAAGGTCGCGTGGCTGAAGAGCCAGGGAAAATCCGCGATGATGGACGCCGCCATCTTGAAACTGTACCTGAGTGAATGCTACGCACAGTCCAGCGAAGACGCGGTGCGGATTCATGGCGGGCGAGGCTACCTGTGCGAAAATGGGATCGATCGAGATTGGCGTGACGCAATCGGCGGCGTCTTGTACGCCGGCACGTCGGACATCCAACGCAACATCATTGCGGGACTGCTTGGGGTTTGACGATGACGGATCTGCTACACGAAAATTTAACACGTTCGGCGTTGAAGACACCCGACCAGGTGGCGTTCCGCTGCGGCAACCATTCCCTCACGTACGCCGAACTGGACGACCGTTCGTCTCGGCTCGCGACCGTTCTCCGCGATCGGGGCGTGCGCCCCGGTGACCGTGTCGCGGTGCGTCTTCCTGCCGGCGTTGAAACCCCGATCAGTGTATATGGGGCAATGAAGGCCGGCGCGGCCATGGTACCGGTAGATCCCTCGGCTCCGCCGTCTCGGCTGTGCAGCATCCTGCAGGGCGGCCATGTCCGTCATCTCATCACGACAAAGCTGGCCGAATCGGCACTGGACGTACTCGATCGCGGCGCCACACCACTCCAACACGTGATCGGCGTCGAAGGTGCGGATTGGCCGACCATCGCATTCACCCCCTGGTCGGCCCTCGATGCGGTCGACCCCATCGATCCGATTCCGATCGACCGGACGCACCCTGCCTACGTGATCTTTACCTCCGGTTCGACCGGGACCCCCAAGGGCATCGTGCACTCGCATTACAGCGGCAACAGTTACGCCCGTCTGTCGGTCAAGACCTACGACGTCAGCGGCGACGACCGAATCGCGAATCTGTCGCCACTGCACTTTGACATGTCGACCTTCGGTTACTATTCGGCGGTGATGGCAGGAGCGACGACGGTGCTGATCCCACCCTCCTACAGCATGTTGCCGGCCAGTCTCTCCTCGCTGATCGAATCGCAGCGAATCACGATCTGGTATTCGGTGCCCTTCGCGCTGGTCCAATTGCTTCAGCGAGGCGTTCCCGAACAACGGGACCTGTCCAGTGTTCGGTGGATCCTGTACGGCGGTGAACCGCTCGCCCCGCGGCATGCACAGCAGTTGCGACGCGTGATGCCCGACGCGTGGATCAGCAACGTCTACGGTCCCGCGGAAGTGAATCAGTGCACCTACTTTCACATCGCGCCGACCTCTCGGGGCGGACCGCAGGAACTTTCCGAGCGGCCGATCCCCATCGGATCGCTCTGGGAACAGACCGAGGGATTGATTCTCGATCCGCTGGATCAAGTGGTCCAGGGAAAGGGAGTCGGCGAATTGCTCGTTCATTCCTCCACAATGATGACCCGGTACTGGCATCTGGGATGTGACGACCCGGTCACGTTTTACTTTGATTTAGGCAGCGGGAAACGTTTTTATCGGACGGGCGATCTGGTACGACGCGGGGACGACGGCGAACTGGAATTCTTGGGCCGGGTCGATCGTCAGGTCAAAGTGCGAGGCTACCGGATCGAACTCGACGAGGTCGAACATGCGATTGCAAAACATCCCGCGGTCGTCGAAGCCGCCGCCTTCTGCGTCACGGTGAATGAAACCGGTCGCTTGCTCGCCGCGGTGACGTTGCAGGATTCGAGTCGATCCGAAACGAGTGGTCTAAAAAAGCAATTGGCAGAACAGCTGCCGCCTTATGCGGTCCCGGAACAGCTATTCGTCCGAGACACGTTTCCGCGGACGACCAGCGGGAAGATCGACCGTTTAAAACTGCAACTGGAATACAACGCGTTCCCTGATTCGAACACGGACCGCGGCGTGACGCCGGATCCCGTCGGCGGATCTGCTGTCCCCAGACAACGACGGCAATGACGTGATGGCAATGCTTTTCTTTCGCTCCTTCATTCCCGCCCCCCTAAAGCCACGATGACCGACACCGACCCGATGCCGAAGCTCATGTCTTTCATCCAACATGAACTGATGGGCAACCAAACGGATCCGATTTCCACGGACGACGACTTGCTCGGTGGTGGCCACATCGATTCGATGGGAATCATGCGGTTGGTCGCGTTTCTTGAAACGGAATTTGGCGTCTCGGTTCCGCCGGAGGACGTGACGATCGAAAACTTCGAAACGCCACAGACCATCGCAGACTATGTCCAAGCCGCATGCCGGGACAGGAGCTGATTCGATTCATGCCGGCGACCGCAACCTCGCATCAACCGACAGACGCCGAATCGACAGCCGCGACCGGTTCTTGGCGTAGGACACTCGGCACCGGCATGAATTCGGCGGCAGAACGCTTTCGTCGACGCCCCGGCTTGGCGGGCTGGTTTTTACCGGCGATCGCATTCCTGTTGGAGGCGATATCGATCGGACTGATGCGTCGTCGTGATGTGGCGGACATGGTTGCAAAAACCTACGCGTCACGGCCCGAGTTTTACGATCCGGACCGCTATCAGTTGCCGCACGAGTCCCGCATGTTGCCAACGCTGCTGAAACATCGATCCTCCTGTCGACTGCTCGACGCGTTCTGTGGTCAAGGCAGGGAAGCCAAATGGTTTGCCGATGCCGGCTATCAGGTCACGGCCATCGATCGCTTGGATTGGATGATCGATCGCGCAAAACGCTACGCCGTCGAGGCCGGGTTTTCGGCCGACTTCATCGCAGAGGATTTCGATACCTTTGATCCTCCCGAAACTTTCGAGGTCGTCTACACGTCGTGTTGGATGTATTCCACCGTGCAGGGCGTCGACCGGCGACGCGAGTTCCTGAAGCAATGCGATCGCCTGTGCAGCGAAGATGGGCTGGCCGTTGTTTCGTACGTCAACCAGCGGGCAAGTTCCAAAGCGGGGGCTTGGGTCCGATTTTGTATCGCAAAGTCGGTGGCGTGGTTGACGGCGGGAAATGTCCGAACCGAATTCGGCGAACGGATTTACACGGGATTGTTCTGGCATCACTTGTCCGATGCAACCGCTCGTCGCGAAGTCGACGTGGCGGGGTGGCAAATCGCAGAGATCATTGCTGGAAACGGCATGGATCCGACGTTCCTGTTTCTTAGCCGCCGCCGCAGAGAGACACCGCGATGAGCCCCTCATTCGCTGGCAACCAGCAATTGATCTGGATCGGCCAACAACTGCAGCCGGATGTCCCGCTGTACGAAGTGCCCTATCGTTACACGATTCACGGCCGCATCGATCCACACCGCTTCGCCGACGCGTTCCGACAGTTGGTCAGTCATAGCGAAGTGCTTCGAACCGTCGCCACTGACGATCAATGGACACGTTCGGCCGTGAGAGCGGTTCGCGAGGTGGAGTGCCGCGTCGTGGATTTTTCGTCCGCGCCCGACCCACAGGCCGACGCCGATCGAATCGTCAGCGAACGACTTGCCGGTCGCTTCGATCAAACCCGATCGCTCTGCGACGCGATGCTCCTGCGATTGTCAGCTGACCAATGGGAATTCTATCTGACGATTCACCATGCGTTGACCGATGCGTTTGCCGGACGGGCGATCTTGGCAACGTTGGCGAAGTTTTATGAAACAGACCCAAGCGATCGTACGCAATTGGATGTTCCTGACTATCGGCAGTACCTCGATTGGCAAGCTCGCCAAAAATCCGACGATTCCGTTGCCCGGCAAACGGCATGGTTTGCCGAACGCAGCGACGCATCGCCGGGAACACGATTCTATTCCGCCGGACGTGAATCGGTCTCGGCGCGACAGACCCGCGTCACGGTGCGGTTGAACGACGAGGAGAATCAAGCGATTGCAACCTCGGTGATGGTGTCTCCTTTTCGTCAAATCACGGCCCCACTGGGCCATTTCAATCTGTTTGCCACGACCCTGATCGCGTGGCTCAGCCGACTCGAACAACAGGAGTTCGTTTGCATTGGGGCGACAACACACGGCCGATCCACCCCGGCATTCCGAGAAACGATCGGATTGTTCATGCAACTGCTTCCCTTCCGCGTCTCGGTCGATCCGTGGGAAACGTTTGCAGATCTGTCGCGAAAGGTGGCGGCCGAGTCGATGGGGTTTCTCTCCAACGCGATGCCAGGCGCCATGACATCCGAATCGCAGCGCGCCTTCGACGTCGCGCTCAACGTGATCGACTTGGCGGTGGACGATTTTGCCGGCATGCCGACCTCGCTGCGGTGGTTGCACAACGGATACGGAGATCCCCAACGCGAACTGACCGTCTCCGCCCTTCCGCTCGACGGCGATCGATGGGAGTTGCTGTTCGACTTCAGCGACGATGTCTTTTCGGCAAACGATCGTCAACGGGCGGTGCAGCATTTCCGGAACACGCTGATCGCGATCAGCGCTTCCCCGACGACTCGAATTGCCGACTATGACTTGCTCACCGATTCGGAGCGTGCTTTCCTGGCCGACCATTGCGGCGTCGCGTTGACCTTGAAACCCGTCAACCTCTGGCAAACGTTCTGCAATCAATGCGAGCGAGTTCGTGACGCGATCGCAGTGGACGGTCCGGCGATCCAACTCAGCTATGACGGGCTGCGGCAGATGGCCCGAACGCTGGCCGAACAAATCGAGGATTCCGGATTCGACGAATTGGTTCCGATCTTCTGTCGGCGTGATGAAAAAGCCATCATCGCGATGATGGGTGTCCTGGCAAGCGGACGTTGTTTCCTGATCGTCGACGCGGAAAACCCTCCCGAACGTGCGAGACAATTACTGTCACAGTCCGGCGTTTCACGGATGATCGATGCAACCGGGGACTCGATTTCCGTCGTCCCCATCGCAGCGCCCCGGCAATTGACTTGTGATTTGCCGCAAGACGCGTGCTATGTGCTGTTCACCTCGGGGTCGACCGGCCAACCACAGGGCGTCGTGGTTCGCCATGAATCGGTTTGGAACCTGTTGAATGCGTTTGAAACGATGGCGCCTGTGAAACAGGATTGTCGTTGCGCGTGGTGGACCAACATCGGTTTCGATGTTGCGATGTACGAAGTTTTTTCAGCGTTACTGTTCGGCAGAACCCTGTGCATCCCCAGCGACACGCAACGCCTCAGTGCCGACGAGATGCTGGATTGGATGCGTTCGATGCAGATCGACAGCGCGTACTTGCCGCCGTTTTTCTTGGAGGCGTTGGATCGGCAACTGGCCAATGGTCGACCGCTCCGCCTGAAGCGTCTACTGGTCGGCGTCGAACCGATTCCCCAACGACTGCTCGCCTCGATCGTCGACCGATCGCCCGATTTGACATTGATCAATGGTTACGGGCCGACCGAGACCACCATCTGCGCGACGCTGCACCCCATCGACCGACTCGATCGCTCCTCGGGG
Source organism: Rhodopirellula sp. SM50 (assembly GCF_002289565.1). GTDB lineage: Bacteria > Planctomycetota > Planctomycetia > Pirellulales > Pirellulaceae > Stieleria. The sequence continues at coordinate 24,081 of NZ_NTFY01000017.1, forward strand.
CCGGCAAGTATCGGCAGACCCGTTGCCGGAAACTCGATCCTGATCGTCGACTCGGCCGGCCGACAGGTTCCGCCCGGAGTGCCCGGTGAATTGTGGATCAGCGGCGCGGGACTGGCCAACGGATACCTCGCCAATCCGGACCTGACGCGTCAACGATTCGTTACGCGACCGGCATCCGGCGATGACGTCGTCTGGTATCGCAGCGGAGATCGCGTTCGGATGCGCGACGATGGTGCGCTGGAATTTCTCGGACGGATCGACGATCAACTGAAACTGTCTGGCGTGCGGATCGAACCGGCAGAAATCACGGCGGCGATCCGACAATGCGATGGCGTACACGACTGCCTCGTGCTGCCTCAAATGCGCAATGGGCGTGCCGAAAGGTTGGTCGCGTTGATCGAAGGCGATTCGGCGATCGACGTTGACCGTATCCGGCGGCACCTCCGCACGCGTTTTGCAGCCGCGATGGTGCCGTCGCGATTCATCGTCCAGCCGCGATTCCCTCGGACGATCAATGGAAAGATCGACCGAGAGCAGATCGAAGCGATTCTGGACCGGCAACGATCCGATGACGTCGCCCAGTCGTCAGTGACGATCACGGCACCGAAGAACGCCATCGAGTTCACGCTCGTCAACCTCATCAGTGCGACACTCGATTTGAAGTCCGTGGGCACCGACGATGACTTCTTCGAATTGGGCGGCTCTTCTCTCGATGCGATGCGGTTCGTCTCGCGGGCCAACGAGCTGGGGATTTCCATCACGATCCAGGATGTTCTTCGACACCGTGACGCGAAAACGTTGGCCAGCTTGCAAACGCTCATGCCTGACGTTCCCGATCAACACCAATCGGACGCGACACCGGCTGCGGAATTCTCATCTGGTCAACGGGCGATCTGGTACCACTGGCACTCCAACCGGCAATCACCGGCCTATCAGTATCAAGTCACCTGGAAAGCCAGCGGCCAAATCGATCCGGCACTCGTTCGACGTTGTCTGGCAAAACTAATTCGTCAACATCCGGCGCTCCGCACGACCGTCGATGTACAAGAGGGCGTCCCGGTCCCTCGGGTGCACGATGACTTGCCCCTTGCCTGGACGCTCTGGGACCACGATGCGACCGAAGAAGCGATCGTCGCCGAAGGCCGGCGTCCGTTCGATCTGGCACGCGATGGACCGCTGCGTGCACTGTTGGTGCGGTCCCGCGATCATGGCGACACGTTGGCCATCACGGTTCACCACATCGCCGTCGACCAACACAGCATCCAACTGTTGATGAACCAATTCGCCCACGACCACATTAAAGGGGAAGGGGGTCTTTTTGACGAAGTGGAAGCCACGTCGCGCGTGTCCAAACCTCAAAAAAGCCCCCCGTCCCCTTTTGCACCTCAAAAAAGACCCCCTTCCCCTTTTTCGTGGTGGAGGGGGCGATTGGAGGGGTGCGATCGGGCGGTCGCGTTGCCGTTTGATTTTGAATTGTCGGCGGAGGGCTCTGAGGATGGGGAGCTGTTTCGATTTTCGTTGTCCGATCAACTCAGTGCGGCGATCCGTCGATCTGCGTCCGCATGCGGCGTCTCGGTCGGCACGTATTTGTTGGCCGCTTATTCTGTCTTGCTTTCACGCTATTCGGCGACGGAAAACTTTGTGATCGGGATACCGGTCAGCCGACGAGACAACTGGAGTTTGGAAGACGGGGAAGTCGGCTTCTTGATTGAAGCTCTGCCGTTTGCCTGTCGCATCCGACGCGACGTGGCCTTTGACGAACTGGTCGGGCAGATCAGCAATGATTTCGCCGACGTGCTGACCCACCGCCAGGCGACGCACCAGGAACTCTCTGAGCATTTCGGAACTCTGTTCGAAACGATGTTTGTTCCGCAGCAACCGCTCGCGCCGCTGGAACTCGGCGACGGTTTGACATTGACCCCCGCAGTGTCTGACCTGGGCGTAGCGAAATTTGACCTGACTTGGTTCGCCGCTGACGCGCGTCCCCGGATCCAGTGCGCCATTGAGTTTCGCACCAATCGTTTTAAACGGGAAACCATCGAGTTGATGTCGCAGCATTGGCGGTCGCTGCTCGAACAGCTCGCCGCGACCCCGAGCCAAAGCGTTGGGCAAATCGACTTTAGCAGCGAGACTGATCAAGCGGCGATGAAGGCATTGGCAGGGCATCACGATCCTCCGGCGATTGATCCAGACGGCCAGACAGTGATCGAACGGATCCAGTGTCGCGGCTACGAAACGCCCGACGCGGTCGCAGTGGTGTGTGGCGCCGAGTCGATTCGATACCGAGACTTGATCGATCGGGGCGGCAAGCTGGCGGAGAGGCTGCGCGAGGCAGGTGTTGGGCCGAACGTCGCTGTCGCCGTGTGTCTCTCACGATCGGTCGAGATGGTCATCGGTATCTTCGGGATTCTGCAAGCAGGCGGTGCCTATGTGCCGTTTGATCCAGACCTGCCCTTGGAACGTCTGCGTCAACTCTCTGCGCGTGTCGGCGCCGGCGTCGTGGTCGGAAATCGATCTGGCCTGGGCAGCGTTTTCCAAACGGTAATCGATCCCCGTGACTTGCCGCGGACCAGAAATGCTAACGGTGCGCGGATTGACGCGCTCCAGGGCCAGTCATTGGCGTACATCCTGCATACGTCCGGTTCCACCGGACAACCCAAGGGGGTGGAAATCACGCATGATGCATTGCTGCGTTCGACCTTGGCGCGCAAGTCGTTTTACCCAACGGCTCCGCAGCGATACTTGATGGTGTCTCCGATTTGGTTTGACAGCTCGGTTGCTGGAATCTTCTGGACGCTCTGTGACGGAGGGCAATTGATTCTGCCGCAGGATCAAGACTTGCAAGATGTCCAACGTTTGGCAGCGTTGATTGATCGATATGAAATGACCGAGACGCTGGTCCTTCCGTCACTCTATCGGGTGCTCGTCAAGCACGCGAACCCGACATCGCTTCAGACACTCCAACGAGTTATCCTGGCGGGCGAATCCTGTACGCAGCCCTTGGTCCGACAGCACTTTAAGATCTTGCCGAGCACTCGCCTGTTCAATGAGTATGGTCCGACCGAGGCATCGGTTTGGTCGACGGTTGCGGAGCTAATGCCGACTGACGACATGATTTCGATCGGGCGCAGTGCCGGAGAAACGCCCGTCTGCCTGCTTGATCGAAACGGTGCGGCGGTCCCCATCGGATGCGTCGGCGAAATCCATCTCGGTGGTCCGCGCCTTGCAAACGGGTATCACGCGGATCGCGAACTCACGAATCAAAAGTTTATTCCTGATCCGCGTTCGGGCAGTTGCGGGCGACTTTACCGGACGGGCGATCTGGCCCGCATGCGCCGCGACGGTTCGTTGATCTTCCTGGGACGTCTGGACGACCAAATCAAAGTCAACGGCATGCGCATCGAACCGGCAGAGATCGAATCCGAACTGGTGGACGTCGACGGGGTTTGGGACGCCGCCGTCATGGCGATTCAGCGGAGTCCGGTCTCCGTTTCCGATCAGCCCGACGCACTCGTCGCCGCGCTCAGCGAGTTGCCGGCCGAGGAAGCTCAGCGTTGGATCGATCGGGCGATGGATATCGACAGCGGCATTGCAGAGACACTCACGTATGAAGACGATCACGCTCGATGGTCCGTCGAAATCAAACAGAGTGAGTTCATCGCGACACCACGAAAACGCCAACGCGCGTGGATGCTCAACCAAATGCTTCGCGACTCCGCTGCCGACCTGAACGCTTTGGACCGGATCGCACGGCAGATGGTTGCGGGAAGTGACGCGCCGCATCTGCCACGCGACCTGTCGACGGAACGACTGACGGACCAAGAGATCATGGAGGACTGGCAATCTCCACTGATGAAAGTGATGGCGGAATGGGCAACCGAGTCACATGGCGATGTCTTGGAAATCGGATTCGGGCGGGGCGTCGCGGCAACGATGATTCAGCAATCCGGGGTGCGTTCTCATACCATTGTCGAAATGAATCCCCACAGCATCAACGATCACTTCGTGCCCTGGCGGAAACAATACTCCGATCCGAATATCCGCCTCATTCCCGGCCCCTGGCAGGACAACGTCGACAAGCTGGACACGTATGACAGCGTCTTTTTTCATGCGTTTCCGATGAACGAGACGGAGTTTATTCAGTATGTCGCCAACAGCGCGACGTTTGCAGAACATTTCTTCCCCGTTGCGTCAGGGTTGCTACGTGACGGCGGCGTGTTCACGTATTTAACGACCGAGATTGATTCATTGAGCCGTCGACATCAACGCAGTCTGCTGGAACATTTTGATGAGATTCAAATGAGGATTCAGCCGCTTTCGATTCCCGAAGACACCAAAGACGCATGGTGGGCCGACTCCATGGTGGTCGTGAGGGCGGTCAAATGAAACACCGCGAATCGATCGCCCAACGCGTCGACGCGTTGACGCAGCGACAACGACAATGGCTCGCCGATCAACTCAAGACGCGTGATGCCCGCGACGCCGGTCCCACGTCAAAAGAATTGGTCGCTTGGGTGGTCACAGACTCCGATGGGATCAACGATCAAGAGCTACGTCGCCAGTTCCACCAACGATTGCCTGCGGCATTGATCCCCCGCCGCATCGCGCGAATCGCTTCGATCCCCCGAACAGGCTCGGGAAAAGTGGATCGTCACCGACTGGCAGCGATGGACCTGGATGTTCCTCGGCTCGTCACAGATCCAGACGTCGAGCAGAGCGACCACGAGCGGATTCTGGTTCGACTCTGTCGTCAATTGTTGCGTCTCGATCAGGTTTCGCCCCTGGACAACTTTTTTCATATTGGCGGTGATTCGCTGCTAAGCATTCGGTTGATCTCGATGGCGCGTGAAGCGGGACTGGAAATTGAACCCAAAGACATCCTGGAGTGCAATTCGATCGCGGAGTTGGCGGCAGCGGCGGAGCATCGCTCACGCGGCGAGGCAGCGCCGCAGCAAGACCGCGCCGGTTCGGTGATCTCCAAAGTCAGGTCGGGGAAGCAAGCAGGATCGCTGTTGCTGGTCCACGAGGTCGGTGGACAGTGCCACTACGCCCACTACCTGGCCGCCGACTTAGCGCCCCGGCGAACGCTGTATGTCACCCACCAACCGGCACCGGGCGACAGCCCGTCGACGATCGAAGCGTTGGCCAAATTATACGTGGACGCTTGGATCCGTGCCGAACCCGGCGGCCCCCGTTGGATCCTTGCGTTCTGCTGGGGTGGGCTGTTGGGGTATGAGATCGCCCGGCAATTGAAGCAACTCGGCCAATCGATCGATGCCCTGCTGATTGTCGAATCAGGCACGGAAGCGGCTTACGTCCACGCGCCCAAATGGAACCGACACGTCGACCGGATGAAAGGGAATCTGGTCCGCGTGCGAAACCGTGTTCGTTCGTTGAACAGTCGCGAAGCCTTCGGGAAACTGATCCAGACGCTCAACGCGAAACTGATGCGGCGTCGCCACGAACCGATCACGGCCGATGCCGGATTCCAATTTCGCGACGACGAAGGTGATCCCGAACAAATCCGCACCAACGTTCAAGCGTTCTTGGATTATGCGATCCAACCGGACGAACTGCCGCTGCATCTGTTCCGCGTCGCCGGCCCCACCGGGCTGATCGGGACGCGTTATAGCGATCGTTCCCTCGGGTGGCGTTACTTGGTCGGAAAACATCTCTCGCTGCACTCGATCCCGGGGACACACAATACTTGCATGCAACCGCCCCACGTCGGCAGACTGGCCGACGCGATCAATCACGCCATCGATGGCTGATGAGTCTTTTCTCGCATCGCAATCGCTGATGCGGTATCCTTGACGATCCAGAATTCTGACGCTTTCTCAACCCGGCGAGGTTTCGATGTTCAGGCGGTACATTTCTCAGCGACTTGTCGTTTTGATCGGGGTGTGCTTGGCGATGACGACGCTTCCGGGCGGCACGTTGCGGGCGGCTTCGAATCAACCGCCCGCCGGGATTCGCTTCGACGGACTTGTCAGTGGCGATGAGCTGGAAGCCCTGATCGACAAACCCCTGGCAATCAAGCTGCGATCGGGACGTTTCATCGTCAAAGTGGTGCTCGACGAATTGCAGTTTGACCGCAAACAGAACGGATTGAAGTTTGTGAAGTACCGTAGCGAGACCGGCCGAACCAGCACGGTGAAAGTCGACGACATCTATCTGTTTTGGGTGGGCACTCAGCGGTTTCATTTACGTTATTTCCCGCCGACGCGTCAACTGTTTGTGATCAACGCGGCTGCCGCCGATTCCGCGGCAGAGAGCCGACTGGCGGCGCAGGGAAAACAGATCCGTGAGCAAGCCGATGAAGAGGCTCAAGCCGAAGCGACCGCCGAACACCTTCGCTTTTTAGAATCCGCCGCCAAGACACTCAGCAGCGTCGGACAGTTTCATGTCGAAGAAACCGAATCGACGTTGTTGTTTACCGACTATCCACCCGCAGCCACCGCGGGGCTGCGCACGTTCGTCGACAAATTAAATCGTCAGCTCAACCAGATCTTTGGGCTTCCCCAAAGCGATTCCATCTGGCGTGGCAAAGCCATCGTGGCTGTCTTCAGCACGCCGGCGCGTTTTGCCGCCTTCGAAGAACAGGTGATGAACAATCCCAACCATGGCGGACGAGCAGGTGTGCGTGGCGGCGCGAAACGGTTTCTGCAAACCGCGATCGCCAAGAACCTCGACGGCAACGTCGCGCGAGGTTTGAGCTGGGGATACAGTCTGGGATTCGCCGGTCGTCTGCACTCCAATGCCAACACCGTGCCGTGGATGAACATGGGGATCGCGAACGCCGTCCAGTTCGCGATCATTCCCGACCGCAAACGCCAATCGACTCAACGATCCAATGTCACCCGGCAGCTCCGCAACGCCGGTTCAATGCTGGGGCTGCTGGGGGCGACCAAGCTGGACCAGGAACGTTGGCCGATGTGCGGCCAGCTGGTTCAATTTTTGGTCCAGTCCGACCCCGTAGCCTTCAGCCAAATGTTTCGCGATGTCAAGTTGGGAGTCCCGATGGAGGAAGCGTTGCAGCAGAACTTCGGGATGGACGAGGCGACATTGGCAGCGCGCTTCGGACAGTCGCTCGGTGTGTCCGGATTACGACCGTAGTCGCGGATGATGCACGAGCACGTCGAATGCCCAGAACGGTTATGATTGGCCGGAACGGTTATGATTGGCCGGAACGGTTATGATTGACCGGTGACGCGCCGATGCGTCACGTATGATTCCAGATCCTTGCACGGTTTTCGGAGAGACTTTCATGGCGCGCTGCCGTTGTTTTACCTTCCTGATCGCTCTAGGTTTTGCGCTGCCGACGCTGTCGGTTCACGCCGACCAACGTTATGTCTTGACCAGCACCGAGCAGAACCTCCACCGTGACAGCTGGAAACTCAGCGGGGGCAATTGGTCGGTCGAAAAGAAGGCGCTGCACGGCGGCAAGCAAGAGGGCGTGGACCTGATCACGATCGACAATGGCGTGTTGCAGATCGACGTGATTCCGACACGGGGGATGAGCGTCTACGAAGTCCGCTCGGGCGACATGCGTCTGGGCTGGGACTCGCCGGTCGAAGACATCGTGCATCCGGCGTTGATCGATTTGGAAAGCCGCGGCGGGCTCGGCTGGCTGGAAGGATTCAACGAGTGGATGGTTCGCTGCGGTCTCGAGTTTGCCGGCCATCCGGGAACGGATGAATTCGAGGACGGCGCGGGCGGTACCACCACAAGGGACCTGACACTGCACGGAAAAATCGGAAACATCCCGGCCAGCGAGGTTGAAGTCATCATTGATACGGCGGCTCCGCATCGTATCCGCGTCCGTGGCATCGTGTACGAAAAGTTTTTTTACGGACCAAAATTAAAATTGGTCACCGAGGTATCGGTCGTTCCCGGTCAAGACAGCTTTCGCATCGATGATACCGTCGAGAACTTGGGTGCCCTGGAACAGGAATTCCAAATCATCTATCACGCCAATTTTGGTGCCCCGTTGCTGGGCGCAGGCGCGACGGTGCATGCCGCGGTCAAGTCGGTGGCGCCGATGGACGCCCACGCGGCCGAGAGCATCGACAGCTATGCGACCTATCTGCGGCCGACCGCCGGCTTTGTCGAACAAGTCTATCTGGTCGAGCCGCTGGCCGACGAGCACAACCGAACCGGCGCGGTGCTGCACAACGCAGCCGCTGACCGTGCGGCGTCGATGCATTGGTCGGTCGAACAACTGCCCTACCTGACGATCTGGAAAAACACCGCGGCCACCGAAGACGGCTACGTGACGGGCATCGAACCGGCGACGGGCTATCCCTACAATCGCAAGGTCGAACGCGCCGCCGGACGCGTCCCCAAATTGTCGCCGGGTCAGAAACGGCGGTTCACGCTGGACATCGGATTGCACCGCGGCGAAGAAAGCGTCAAGACGGTCGTGGACCAAATCAAATCGCTTCAAGGTGATCATCAACCCATAGTCAATCGTGAACCGCCACGATCCTGAAACGGAAAACAACCAGCGGAGAACGAATTGCGATCTATCCGCGAATGCGGAGGACCGGTGGATTGCCCAACGGGCATGCACCTCTACACAGGCGTCACAGACCGAGCGTCGACCTTATCCCGGAGGGATTGCAGCGAGTAGCCGGAGGTCAGCGCAGCGTCACCTCCGGACCACGACCCCAGTCTTCCCCTCGACCCCGGATGGCAACGCTGTGAAGCATTTTTCCCATGTGTTTCTTGAGGTTTTAGCGGCAGGGCGCGAGCCCTCCGGTTCTTCATCTCTATCAAAACACCGGAGGGCTCGCGCCCTGCCGCTAAAAAATGCTTCACCGCGTTGCCCGGATGGGGTCGCAGCGCAGTTCAGCGCGCTGGCGAAGTGAAGCCCGGCCAAGATGCCAACGCAAGCTCTCGCGCGGACGCACCACATGCCGCCGGGCCACGTCAAACGCTCTGGCACTCCGAGCACCTGCCGCTTCGGAAGTCTCCTGCACGCCCTTCATCGGCGTCGCGGCGCAATCCTCGTTTTGATCTCATTGGTGCACTTGAAACATCCCAAGGCGCACGACTCCCAAGGGTCGCCGCGTCGTGCGCAGAGTCGGATCCGTCTTTGACTAAGAGAAAACAACCTCGACCACACGACGCGAGTGACGGGGGAGTCCTGCGCCGCTGGATCACACGATGGGCCACAAGAGATCAAGACGCTTGTCGCACCAAAACGCGGGCAACCTACGGCCAGTAGATTCAAGAAGCTGGCGTTAGCCTTTCGGTTGCAAGTCCCACGCAACCCCGCCCCATTGTGACCGCACATCAATCATCAAATCGGTACGCAATTCGCAGAAAATGCAACGACGCGCACGACCGACTGCAACGACTTGACGCGACGGCAACACCTAAATCCCCCCAAACTGCCAAAAAGGCTCCTGACCCTTTTTTCTCACGTCTCAACTCAAAATGGGATGCACGACGTGCGCCGGTTCTTCGACTCCGGTCAGTCGTTGATCAAGCCCTTGGAACTTGAAGGTCAGCTTTTCGTGGTCGATGCCGAGCTGATGCAGAATCGTTGCGTTCATGTCACGGATGTGCACGCCGGTGTTGTTCAGAATGTTGTAGCTGTGGTCGTCGGTCATGCCGTATTCGAATCCACGCTTGATGCCGGCGCCGGCCATCCAGATCGTAAAGCAGCGGCCATGGTGGTCGCGTCCGTGATTGTCGGCCGTCAATTTGCCTTGCGAGTAAATCGTGCGTCCGAACTCGCCGCCCCAGACGACCAGCGTGTCGTCCAACATGCCTCGTTGTTTCAAGTCCTTGATCAACGCCGCGGCGGGCTGATCGATGTCCTTGCACTGTTGTCGAAGTTTCGACGGCAGTGATCCGTGTTGATCCCAGCCGCGATGGAACAACTGGACGTAGCGGACACCCTGCTGCACCATGCGACGGGCGAGCAGACAATTCCTGGCAAAGCTGCCGGGCTTTTGGACATCGTCGCCGTACAAATCCAACACGTGCTGGGGTTCTTGTTCGATCGCCATCAGATCCGGCACTTCGCTCTGCATGCGAAACGCCATTTCGTACTGTGAGATTCTGGCTTGCGTTTCCGGGTCGGCAAATTTATCGTAGGCTACCTGATTGAGTTCGTTCAATCCGTCCAGCATGCTGCGTCGCGATTGGCGGTCGATCCCCGGCGGATTATTCAGGTACAAGACCGGTTCACCACTGCTGCGCAGCTTGACGCCTTGGTGACGTGCCGGCAGGAACCCGGATCCCCACAAGCGGTCGTAGAGTGCCTGCAATTGGCCACGCCCCCGCGAAATCATCACGATATAAGCGGGCATGTTGTCGTTTTCGCTGCCCAGGCCGTAACTGAGCCAGGAACCGAGCGCGGGTTTCCCTTGCTGTTGAACGCCGGTGTTGATGTACGTGATCGCCGGGTCATGATTGACCGCTTCGGTGTGCATCGATTTGATGATCGTGATGTCATCGACGATGCCCGAGGTGTACGGCAAGATGTCTTTGTTGACCCAAGTCCCGTGCTGGCCGAAGCGTTCGAAATTGAACATCGGCGCGACGCAGGGGAAAGTCGACTGGCCGCTGGTCATCCCGGTCAACCGCTGCCCCTGCCGAACCGACTCGGGAAGCTCTTGGCCATGAAACTTCCGCATCTCCGGTTTGTAGTCAAAGGTGTCGATATGGCTGGGACCGCCGGCCATGAACAGATAGATGATCCGTTTGGCCTTGGGGGCGAAATTCGGAAATTGTGGCAACCCGGGATTGGACGCCCCGGCGGCGGCGTTGGCGGTGCCGATCAAGTCGGGATTCAACAGGGTGCTCAGTGCCGTTGCCCCCAGCCCGTAACCGGTCCCGAGCAAAAACTTGCGGCGTTGTGTGGTCAGGGAGTCCATGGTTAGCCTCGGGTCAACGTTTCGTCTAAGTTCAAGATCATTTGTGCGATTACGGTCCAAGCGGCGTGCCGGATCGCATCGATCGATTCGTCGCGCGGCAGCTCACCGACCGACAAGAATTGTTTGGCGGAATCGGGGTCGGCGGTGAAACGCTCGTGCTGGTCGGCCAGGATAGCCAACAACACCGACGTCTCGCGCTCGCTTGCCGGTCGTGCGGTCGTCAAACGGTAAGCCAAATCGATTCGCTTGCGATCATCGGTTTCCGACTGGATCAGACGCCGGGCGAGCGCTCGGGCCGCTTCAACAAACTGCGGGTCATTGAGCGTCACCAGGGCTTGCAGCGGTGTGTTGGTTCGGGCCCGGGCGACGACGCATTTCTCACGCGACGGCGCGTCAAAGATCATCATGTTGGGCATCGGTGCACTGCGTTTCCAATACGTGTACATCGACTTGCGATACAGTTTCTCGCCCTTGTCTTGGGAGTATCGCAGTCCACCGTTGAGACTGACTTCGTTCCAGATATTCACCGGTTGATACGGTTTAACGCCGGGGCCACCGACCTGGCGGGTCAGCAATCCGCCGACGGCCAACGCCTGGTCGCGAATCAATTCGCCCTGCAACCGAAATCGCGGGCTGTGAGCCAGCAACAGGTTCTCGGGATCCTGTTCCGCGTGCACGGGTTCTCGACGCGAACTCTGGCGATACGTTCGTGAGAGCACCAGTTGTCGCAGCATCCGTTTGACGTCCCAGCCCGACTCGACAAAATCGACGGCCAGCCAATCGAGCAACTGCGGGTGGGTGGGCGGCATGCCTTGGGCACCAAAGTCACTGATCGTGCGGACCAGTCCGTTGCCGAACAGCATCGTCCAATACCGGTTGACGGCCACGCGTGCGGTCAGCGGATGATCCGGCGCGGTCAACCATCGGGCCAATCCCAGCCGATTCGGCGGCGCGTCTTCGGCCAGCGATGGCAAGGCCGCCGGGACGCCTGGCGAAACCGGTGTGTCCTTTTTAGGCGAATCGTATTGACCGCGGTCGAGGACAAACGTCATCCGCATTTTGTCTGCGGGGTTGTCCGACATGATCATCGACGTCGTCTTCTTCGCCGCCAGATCGGCGTGCTGTTTAGTCGTCGCAGCGAGCGACTTGCGGAGCGATTGGAAGTCCGCCTCTTGGCTGAAATAGATGTTTCTCAGAGCCGCCCACTGGGCTTCCGTTCGCTCTTCGGCGGCGGTCGCCAAGATTCCGCCGACCACGTCGTCCTTGGCCAGCGGCACTTCGGACTCGCTCAATGCAAACGAGTAGATTCGGATGTCGTCGACTTCACCCTTCCAATTGGCGCCATTGCTGCGACTGCCGATCTTGAAGGGCACATCGGTTTGCAGCGTGCCGCCCAGGCTGTCGGCTTCGACTTGATTGGCGGACAGTTTTCCGTCGATATAAATTTTCACGCCGGCGGCTTTCTGGCTGCCGTCGTAGGTGATCACGACGTGCTGCCAGGTATCGGTCTTCAACGCGTCCTTGGAGACGACCTTGACGGCATTGTCGGACCAGGAATGAACGATGTGGGTCCCGACGCTCGTCCCTTGGATCCACATGTCGTAGCCGCGATAGTTGTCGGCGACGTTCATGCGAGAAAAAACGGCGCCGCCGGATTTGCCATCGAATTTGATCCAGGCGGCCATCGTAAACGGCTGATCCGATTCCAGCTGCGGCGGATTCTCCGAACAGGCAAACTGGGTTTGCCCGTTCAACTTCAACGCCTTGCTGCCCTCTCGATCACTCGTCTGAAACTTTCCTTTCTCCAAAACTGCGACCGCGCCGGTGGTTTCATTCTTTAGTTGCGCACCATCGGACTCATCGAGCGGAAACCAATGCGCGATGCCGGACAGCTTCTTGGTCGATTGATCGTCGCTGGCGTACGTTGCGGTTTCCCGTTCCGCCCAGGCGACGAATTGGGGGTCGGCCTGACGTTTGTGGGATTCCAGCTGCTGCTTTTTCGCATCGATCTCCGCCTGCAATTCCGCCAAGCGGGCTTGATGCCGTTCGTCATAGACGTCGACGACGGGCGACTGATTTCCCTGGCGTGTTTGCATGCCGGGATCGGCCGTGTTGTTGAAGTACGCGAAGAACTGGTAGTACTCGTTTTGAGAGATCGGATCATACTTGTGATCGTGGCATTGGGCGCATTCCATCGTCAGTGCCATCCAGACGGTGGAGGTGGTTTGGACGCGATCGACGACGTACTCGACACGCAACTCCTCGGCAAACGCCCCGCCCTCGTCACTGGTCGCATGATTTCGATTGAAACCTGATGCCACCTTTTGATCGACCGTCGCGTCGGGAATCAGGTCGCCGGCGAGCTGCTCGATCGTGAATTGGTCAAACGGCATGTTGGCGTTGTATGCATTGATCACCCAATCACGCCACGGCCACATGTCGCGCGGGCCGTCGGCGTGCATCACGCTGGTGTCGCCGTAGCGTGCCGCGTCCATCCAGGCCAGCGCCATGCGTTCGCCATAATCCTCCGATGCCAACAATCGGTCGACGAGTGCTTCGTAGGCCGAGTCGACTCCCAGCGAATCCGCACCGGCCAGGAATTGCTCGACGTGCTCGGGCGTCGGCGCCATGCCGGTCAAATCCAACGACACGCGTCGGATCAACGTTCGCAAATCGGCCGGCGGAGAAAACGTCAGCCCGTGCTCGTGCAGTCGCTGGCCGATGAAATGGTCCACCGGATTGGCCGTGTCGACACCGGAGGCTTTTCGGGGCGGGACGAAGGCCCAGTGTTCTTGATACGTCGCGCCCTGGGCGACCCATTGCTTGAGCAGGTTGCGCTGTCTGTCGGTCAATCGTTTGTTCGAATCCGGAGGCGGCATCAGCGTGTCGGCGTCTTCGGAGAACACCCGCGCGATCACTTCGCTGTCCTCCGGTTGGCCGGCAACCAGCATCCCTGAGTCGATCGCGGACTGACGAACATCCAATCGCAGATCGGCTTCGCGGGTCGATTCGGAAGGGCCGTGACAGAGGAAACAGTTGTCCGACAGGATCGGCCGGATGTCGCGATTGAAATCAATCTCGGCGGCAGACACGCTGCCGATGCCGACGAGCAGCAAGATCGGGACGATTGAGAACGGATTCTTCATGGCAGGAACGAGCGGGGGGATTTCAATGCCGGTCGGGCCCCAGATGAGCTGGTCGGGAGCCAGATGAGATTGAAAATCGGACGAAGGAAGGCGGGGTGGCTGGGAGCGGATTATCGCACAAAACGGATGACTTCGCATGGGGAAATGTGCGGGATCGTCAGACGGTCACGATGATGTGGACTTGGTGAATCTGGCAAATTCAGCTTGACGAACCACCGCACTCTTTGGATCGTAGGAGTCTTGCGATGCGATCAAGGTGCGCAGCGAACACCCATTTACTCGTGCAAATGAACTCTCTGGTCGGCAAAACGATTTCCGCGCTGCTTTGTGGTTTGGTCCTGATGGGCCAATCTGCAGCGTGGATCCATATCGCCACCTGCGAGGGGTACTGCGACGTTTCTGCGTTGCCCGCTGGGGCCAGCAGCGGCCCGTCGCATGATGGGTGTGGGCACCATCACGGCCACGGCGGCTTGGCGGTTTCGACGCACTGCGACCGGCCCGAAGGCCCGTCTTCGTCGCCACTGCACTCCCACGATTCCGACGATTGCGTCGTCTGCCAATCACTTGCCTGGGCGGCCGGAGAAGTCGTTTCCAATCCGGTACTTTGCACCGGCGACGCGTTGGTTGAGCGTCAGGTTTTGACGGATTCGCCGTGGGTTGAATCTTTCTCAACGTCGTTGCCGCATCTCCGCGGCCCACCGATCAGCTGAATGAATTTTTAAGTGGGATAGGCTTCCAGCCTGTCATCCCCGGTGGGATAGGCTTCCAGCCTGTCATCCCAAGTGGGATAGGCGTCCAGCCTGTCATTTCACATGCCTTTCCACGCGTCTCGTGGCAGCGGTGTCCCATCACGCTTAATCGGAATGATCGAGCGGGACTGCCGCGCTTCGTCGGTCGCCGGGCACAGGCAACCGTTCTCCAAATCAACTTTCATTCAGCAATCTTTATGTTCATTTATCATGCAAGTCGGGCGCGAGTGTCGCGCCCGCAGCGAGCCTTTACGCTTGTCGAATTACTCGTCGTCATCGCCATCATTGGCATTCTGGTCGGACTGTTGTTGCCGGCCGTTCAAGCGGCGCGGGAAGCGGCCCGTCGCATGAGTTGCAGTAACAACCTGAAACAACTGGGCATCGCACTCCACAATTATCACGGGGCCTACAAACGACTTCCGACCTACAAGGGTGGAACTTGGGTCAACGGTTTGGACGGAACGACGGACAACGACAACCGGATGGACCTTTCCATCTGGGTTGGACTGACGCCCTACATGGAGCAGCAAGCACTTTGGAATCAGATTAAGAATCCGAACCGCATCATCGTTAATTCCACCAGCCGACGAACACCGCCGTGGCCGGCGATGGGGCCGCGGACCTCGCAAGCCGGTTATCCGCCTTGGCAGGTTGAGATCCCGACGCTGCGTTGTCCCAGTGATCCGGGGACGGGGTTGCCGGCGATGGGCCGAACCAACTACGCCGCTTGCGTGGGCGATTCCGCGGTGATGATGGATCAAGGGCCGTGGTTCCAAGTCAACAACGTGGTCACGTCGCCACCGATCGCGGTCGCCGTTGAAGCCAACGCGGCGTGCCGCGGTGCCTTTGTCGCTCGCAAGAGCATGCGATTTCGAGACATTTTGGACGGATTGTCCAACACGATCGTTGCCGGTGAAATCACGACCGATTTGGGCGACCGCGACAAGCGAACGATCGCCTCCATCCGGGGTGAAACCGAAGAGATTCGCGACGAACCGGATCACTGCGAGCACGAGGGCTACGTCAGTCCCGAACGTCCGCGATTCTGGTCCAACGGAAACGACGGAGGCACCGCGCCGACGTTAGCGGCCAGCAACCAGGGACGCGGGTTTCGATGGGCCGCCGGAGGAACGGTCTACACGGCGATGAACACCATCCTGCCACCCAACAAGGATCTCTGCCTCGGTGGCGATAGCACCGGTGATGAGAACTCGATGGGGGTCGCCCCGCCGAGCAGCCGCCACCAAGGTGGCGTTCACGTCTTGATGGGCGACGGCGCGGTGATCTTCCTGACCGATTCGATCGAAGCCGGCGACGTTCACCATACGAATGTCTGGAGCGGTGGAACCGGTGAGTCGGTGCCGGGCGCGAAGAGTCCGTATGGATTGTGGGGAGCGCTGGGAACACGAGCGTCCCGCGAAACGGTCCAAGCACAGCTCAACCAGTAACGCTGCCAAGCATTCGCACGGAAAACAAGTGGGATAGGCTTCCAGCCTGTCGATGCTGAAATGACAGGCTGGAAGCCTATCCCACTTCAAAGTGAAGCATTTCTTAGCGGTAGGGCGTGAGCCCTCCGGTGTTTTGGCAGAGATGAAGAACCGGAGGGCTCGCGCCCTGCCGCTAAAACCTCAAGAAACACCTAGGGAAAATGCTTCACAGCGTTAGGGAACAGGGTTCGAGAATCTCCGACCCGCAAGCGAGGGCGTCGCACGGCGTCTTGCTAACGCGTGCGGACTTGAATTGACAGCCCGCTAGCGGATCGCGTCGCCCAAACGTTTCAAGAAATTCTGGCCGAATCGTCCGTAGTCTTGTCCATCGACGTCGCCATCGCCGTCGGAGTCGAGGTGCGGATCGAAGGCCGCGTCGGTGCCGGATTTCAGGAAACTTAATCCGAATCGTCCGTAGTCTTGGCCGTCCACATCACGATCGCCATCGGTGTCACCGAACAATCGGAAAAACGCGTCGACATTTTGTTGGCCCCAAACGTGGTCGCGGATCATGGCGGTTCCGTCGGCGGTTCGAATCTTGTCCGCTTCAATCAGCAACCGATAGTTGCCATCGCTGAGCGAATTGGCCAGCGGTCCCGAACCGGCACGAGCCACCGTGGACGCGCCGGCAAACCCGATTTGAACGACGGTGGTTCCACCGGAATCATCTGCCGTCACCGTGACTTGTCCTACGTCGGTATCGGTGTCCGTGTTGGTCACGATGAAGGCGTCGGCGAGTCCTTGATGGTCGACGATCGCATCCAAGCTGACGACCAACGAAGTGAGTTGAGACCGCCCGTTGCCGCCGTCGTTGACTTGGATCGACTGCACGCCCGGCGGGGTCGGAGCGTCCAGCAGGATCGTGTGAACGCGGCCGCGATTGGACGAACTGGTCGGTGACGAGCCCACGATCAGATCGACGTGCCCGTCTCCGTTGATGTCGCCCGCCGCAGCGACCGATCGTCCAAAGAAATCTGACTCGGCTAAATGAACGACGCCCCCGTTCGCAGTGCCGAGTGCGACGTGGTCGACCACCGACCCGTCACTGGCCAGATACAACACGAACGCTTGGCCGGTTTGCTGGGTTTCCCCCACGGCATGCCCGTTCGCTCCGACGAGCAACTCGGTGACTCCGCTGGAATCGAGATCGCCGATGGCCGCGACGGAAGAACCGAATTGCGACAGGCTGCCCAGGGTCGGTTCGTTGGGATTGGTGCCGTTGATCTCGTAGCTTGATTTGACCGTTCCGTCACGCTTCATGAACAGGATGTAAACGGCACCGCTGTTGGTGGTCACACTGCGGTTGCCGTAGGCACCCACGGCCAAGTCCGTCACTCCATCACCGTCGATGTCGCCGAGCGACGTGACCGAGGTGCCGAAGTACTCGGTGTTGGTCAAGGCCGGACCACCACCGGTCTGGCTGGCGATCAAGGTGGTTTCGCGGGCGGACCCGTCGTCGGCGGAAAACAGGATGTGCAACGCGCCCGAAAAGACGTTGTTGACTCGAACGAAATTTTCCCCGATCGCGAAATCTGGATTTCCGTCTCCATCCAAGTCACCGATCGGCGCGAACGTCGACAACTGGGGGAACCCGCCCGGGACGGTGGCGAGCATGTAGGTGTGCTCCTTGACCGTTCCATCGGCACGCAGCGTGACCCGGCTGATTGATGCCGTTTGATTGCCCGTCTGCTTGCTCATCACATACAGATCCGCAACGCCGTCGAAATCCAAATCGCCTGCCGGGGCGATCGCCATCCCGAATTGATCGCTGGCGTCAAACGGCAAACCCGTCGCGTCGGCGATGATCTTTTGATGACTCTTGATGCTGCCGTCGGCATTCATCATCGCGATGTAGACAGCACCGGCATCCAACGCCAGGTCGTCATCACCGGGGGCTCCGATCGCAATGTCGTCGATCCCATCGCCGTCCAGATCTCCGAGTGCCGCCACCGAGGCGCCGAATTGATCGGACGCATCGAGCAGGGGAACACCGCCGATACCGCTTGATAAAACCGTCGCGCTGGCGGCGGTTCCCAGCCCCGGGTTGTGAATCGTGACCGGATAGTCTTCGACTTCACCCGGCCCCGAAGGTCCCACCGGCGATTGCGCCGCGGCGTCCGTCCCCAGTCTGAATCGGGCGAACGTCTCGCCGGCACTGCCGCCGGGGACGGGCGGGAACGGGAGCGTCACGATGGCTTGTCGGGTGCCGGCGAAAACCGTGGTTTGAGCGGATTCGTTGGCTTCAAAAACACCGTTTCGGTTGTAGTCGATCCAGCCCGATAGCGTCGCCTCGCCGTCGGTCAGATTGGTCACCACCAGGGCCACCGTTGGCGACGCGGCGACGGTCAGCACCAAATCGCGATCAGCCGCCAGGACGCTGTTCTCGTCATCCGGGGCGTCGACCGCGTCGTCCGCTCCCGCCCAGGCGTTCTGCAAGGTCCCGTCGTCGGCATCAGCAATCCGCCCCAAATACAGTCCGGCGGTGAGGACATGCGACGGCCCGTTGTCCGCTGCAAGCGTGTTGTAGTTGCCGGCGGAAGTTCCGGTCGCCGTGTCGGGCGCGTCGCCGTAATCGATCCCGATCGCCGCGGTCCGGAAATTCCAGCGGTCGTCGTCGAGACCTTCGTAAGGATCCCCGGGAACGTTTTTGACGACTCCGGCATCCAGTCGGACGTAATACCGGGTGTTGGCGGCAAGATCACTGAGAGGATCCAGGGTCAAGGTATCGCCGCTGAGCGAGACATTGGACGATGTCACGTCGATGGTCTCAACGATGGATTCGTCGGCGGACCGGTGGATCGTTGCCCGACCCGATCCGAGCTGAATGACTTGATCGAACCGGATCGCCAACTCCTGGCCGGGAGCGACCATCGCGCTGCCGGCGGCGGGCATCAATTCCTCGATGCTCAACGGAATGCCGTTGACGTTTTCGATCCACGCAAATCCATCGGAACTGGTCGACACCACGACGTCCAGATCCGAATCCCCGTCAAGATCGGCGGCCGCCAAATCGACTGTCTGGTTCGCCTTGTCGCTGAGCGTTCGGAGTTGGAAGTTCTGCACGCCATCGTTTTCCAGCCACGACAGATTGGAAAACGAATTGGTCCCCTTGGCGATCGCGTCCATGTCTCCGTCGCCGTCCAAGTCGGCGAATTCGACCGCACGCACCGAGCTGATGTTGATCAGCAAACGTTTCGTAAACGAGCCGACCGCGTCGTTTTCGTACCAATTGACCTGGAACGAATCGGCGCTGACGATATCCAGCACCCCATCGGAATTGACGTCAAAGATTTCGACCGCGTAGTGAAACCCGGTTGCGATCGCGTGCTGCGTCCATCCGGTTACGGTTTGTTCGTACCAGCTCAGTCCGTCATCGTTGACGACAATGTCCAGGTCGCCGTCGCGATCCAGATCCGCCACTTCCATCAGGTTTCCATCGACGTTGCCGGCTAACGTCTGCTTGGCGAACGTTTGGTCGCCTTGATTGACATACAGCAACAGTAGATCGTCGAAACTGTCGACCGCGATCAGGTCTTGATCGCCATCTTGGTCGAAGTCCACGACGCTAAAGTCTTGCGGCGTCGCGAGCTGATTGTCGATGACATTCTTGGTAAAACTCTCGTTGCCCTGGTTTTCGAACCAGCCGAGTTCGTCAGAGATCGGCAACAGATAAACGACGTCGATGTCCCCGTCACGATCAAAGTCGACGGCTTCGACCGATTTCGTGTTCCACTGGTTGTACAGCAACTGTTCGGTGAACGTCCCCGTGCCGTCGTTCTTCAGCCATGCGATATCGTTGTCGCTGCCATCGGGAAGGATCAGGTCGATGTCTCCGTCGCTGTCCAAGTCGACCGGGACGACGTTGCCACCGCTGAATTTTGGCGACAATGATTCCAGCGGATAAAATTCTCTCGAAGCAATTCGGGGCGGCGTGATCTCGACCCGATAATCTTCGACTTCGCCATCGGGGGCATTGCCGGTCACGCCCAGACCGCCCGCCGTGCTCAGCCGCACGCGGGCGAAGGTTTCACCGGCGGAGACCCAGGCGGGGACATCAAATTCGATGGAGTGATTTCCGTTGCCCACTGCCACCGAAGCAGCCACATGTTCTGATTTCCCACCGAAGTGGCCGTCGGCGTTGAAGTCGATCCAGGCGTCCAGGTAAGCATCTGTCGTGACATTGCGGACATCCACCGTAAAGCTGGCATCGATCTGCCCCACTTGCAACGAGCCAAAGACCACACCGTCTTCATCGTCGCTGGTGGTTAAATCATCCGCGTCGGCCGCACCTGACGGCGTGCCATCGGGCTCGCTGTCGCGCAAGGCGCCCAGTTGTGGGCCGAACAATGAATGCCGGGCACCCCCGTCGGCCTGTGTCACCGGGTAGGGCGCGGACGCATCACCAAAGTCGAACCCAAAGCCGACCGCAAAATCCCACAGGCTGGGATCTGAGATGCCTGCGAATCCACCGCCGCTGCCGATGAACGCTCCCGCATCGATCAACACGTAATAATCCGTGCCCAGTTCCCAAGCCAAGGACGGAGTGATGCTCACCGTCGGCCCTTCGAGGACCACTTCCGTGCTTGACGCGTCGATCGACGTGAAGATCGAGTCGTCCGCGGCGCGTTTGATCACAATCTGTCCGCTACCGATCGAGACCGCCCGGTCAAAGGTCAGGGTCAACGGTGCGTCGGGCGCGACGTCGCGTTCCCCGTCGATCGGCGTGAAACCAACCAGAGAAGGCCCCGCCATGATCGTTGCTCCGGCGATGGAAAGCACGTATTCACCGCGGGTGAAATTCTGGGCGAAAACTCGAACGGTGTGGATCCCGATCGATCCGATGGTGATTTGCAGGGTTCCGTCTTCATCGGCACCGATGCGTCGTCCTTGCGGGTCAAACACTTCGATCGCGACATCCAATTTGTTTTCGATCAATCCGTCTGCCGAACCCGGGATCGTGGTTGCCAGGGTCAGGGTGTCGCCGACCTGGGGCAAAAACTGGTAGTAGTCTTCATCGCCGAACGTCGTGTCGCCGAAATCGATGACTTCGATCGTGTCTTGATCTTGTGAGGCGGCCAGCGCCGATTGCAACGCGGGGCTGTAGCTGACCAAACGAGAACGCCCGCGCAATGATGTCACGTCTACCAGTTCGGAATCGACGCCCGCGGCAAAGATCCGCATCAACGTGTCGCTGGCGTCGGCCGCAAACACTCGTGGGGTGAATTCTTCACTCGCCAGCAAGTAAATGACGTTGCCGTCTTGGTGCATCCGCGTCGGTCGAGCGTCGCTGCTCAGCGAGACCGTCTGGACCACGTCCAGCGATTGGACATCCACGACATGGACTTCATTGTTTCTGCGGTACAGCGACGTCGCGACGTACAAGTAGTCACCGGCGGGATCGATCGTCATCGCAGCCGGGCTCGGGATCTCCGTGATGACGGTTTGCAAATTCGAGTTCGCGCCATCGATGCGAATCACCGAGAGACCATTGCCGGATTGATGACGGACAAACAACAGCGATCCATCAGGCGAAAACAGGACTTCGGTGGGCGACGCCGCTCCGGTCGCCAACCGCGCGATCTCCGTCCGCGTCGTCGTGTCGACCAGCACCAGATCGCCGCTGCCGGTCACCGGAATCGCCAACAACGAACCGTCCGGGGAGAGTTGAAGACGCGTGTAATCATACATTCCGCCGGACGCATCACCGATCGGAATCGATCCGGCAACGCTTGATGCTGCGCCGTCGACGTCGATGAAATACAGCGAATCAGGGGTGTCGGTCAGTCCCGTCGTCACCGCGTACGCCTGTGTTCCATCGTCGCTGATCGCGACGTCTCGCGGGAAGTAGTTGATTCCCGTCAGTGTGGCATCGACGGTGCCGGCGGCCAGATCAACCAGCACGACGGAGTTGGACGTGCTGGCGCTCGATGCGATGGCGTATCGGCCGTCGGGGGTGATCGCCAGCGAATCAACATTGAATCCGACATCGATCCATCGCGTCACGGACCTGCCGGCCAAATCGACGACGGATAAATTCTTTGACGCGTAATTCGCCGTCACTGCGGTCAATCCGTCGTCGGTGAGTCTCATGACGACCGGCGTGTCGCCTTCGATCGCCGATCCACCGATGCGTGTTTCCAGGACCGATGACGCGGCGCCACTGATGTCGATCCATGAATATTGATCATTCTGCAAGCGACTGATCTTCAACCCCCGCGACTCGGTCGGACTGGTCACCACGAAGTCCATCGAGGAATCATACGGCAGCGTTTTGACTCTCGTTTTGGACGCCAAATCAACGACATCGCCCGCCAGGACGTAGTTGCCGTCGGAACTGATCGCGAAACCCGACGTGTTGCCTGCTTGGACCGAAACACGAGATCCGTCAGTCAAATCAATGAACTGCAAGGCGCCGTAGCGTCCGCCGATCAATTGCTGCTCGTCGGGAGAAAGCAAGACGTGGTTTGTTGTCAGCCCGGGCCCGTTGATCTCTTGAAGCAATGTGTTTCCGGCCAAGCTGATTTTGCTGATGGTGCTTTCAAACACCGAGCGTCGGCTAACCGCGTAAACGGTATTGCCATCAGTCGTCAACAAAATCGCCGGCGATTCGTCCGGCACCGAAATCGACGCGGCGAGGGAGCCCGTCGATAGATTAAAAATGTCGACGGTGGATCCCACGACGTCGGTCCCCGGACCGATCAACTTGGTGCCATCGGGCGTCAACACAAAATCGGTGTAGCGGAACAGCGACCGTCCGGCATACCCAAAACTGCTCGCCCGTGAAATGGAACCCAACCCGGAGGCTTCGAATTGATGGGTCTGGGCGAACGTGGTCAGCGACACCGTGACGTACTCGCCGCCGGCGGTCGCCACCACGGCACGTGAACTGTCGTCCGTGGTGTGGACGCGATAGGGCCACGCCGACGACGTTGCAATGTCTGCGACCTTTGTCAGCGCCGCCAAGTCGATCACGGAAACCGTGTTGCCGTCGGTGTTGGCGGAAACGGCATAGGCACCGTTGGGAGTCACATCCAGGTCAACCGGCTTGCCTTCGACCGGGATTTCGGCAAGCAGGTTGCCGGTCGCAGCCTCGTAAATGAGCACGTTCTCGCTGTCCCGGTGGGCGATCAGGTACCGCGAACCGTCCGGCGTGAAGACGACGTCGCGAATCATGTCGCCTTCGGGTGACGAATCCAGCGAAATCAGCGTCCTGTGGATCTCGGTCGCGTCGACACCGGGGCCGGCGGCAAAGTCGCCACCGAGATGCCCGACCACGCTTGGGGGCAACGCCAAGCCTTGGGCGGCATCGATCGATCCGTTGCGATCCGCGTCGATTCGGTCGCGGTCCAGCGTCCCGCCCGATGTCACCGATAACACATAGTCGGAATCGCCGCCGACCACCTTCACATAGACGGTGCCGGTCACCGCGGCGGCAAAGTCATCGATTCGAGCGTCATCCGCATCGACGACGGCCAACGCAAGTGGCGATCCGTCGGCGGCGTGCAGCGACAATCCTAGCGACCCGCTGCCGGATTGAGTCATCCCCGGTGACGCGACGGCAAACGTCGTCGGCACGTCGGCATCGAGCGAGATGGCAAACCAGTCGCTGTCGCTGCCGGAATCGAATGAGCCAACCACGCCGACTTGCGACACCGATTCGCTCGTCGCGCTCCAGCCCGCGTCAATCACTTCCGCGTCCGCCAAGGTGTCGTTGCGAAACGATGAAAAGGGTTCCGACTCCAGGACGGTTGAAAGTCCCATCTGCAAGACGTACGTCCCGCCGGTTCCCGAGACCGGTTCGACCACGACGGTGTAATCACCGAAGACGGGTGCGGTCAACGCATTGATGACGATCGCTTCACCGGCAGTCGCCGTCGCGTCGACGAGGGTGGCCCCGGACGGATCGAGGACGCGTAGCCGGGGCGTGGGAACACTGTCGCCGGCCAGACCGCCTGTCGATTGACTCGATGTTTCAAAATCGACCGAATGATGCCAGCCCGACGCGTGTGCGAGGGGCGCCGCATGGCCCCTTGCTAACGCGTCCGGGCTAAACTCCACAGGCCGCAGAGCCGCCGGTTGCACGACCAGGCTGATCGTTTGACCAGATTCCAAATTCAGTTGGTATCGATCTTCGTCGATTCCGGAATGCCAAAGCCCGGGGATGGACGTTTGGTAAACGCGGGACCCGAGCGGTGCCGACGCGGTCCAGACGCCCGGATAGCCCAACGTCTCAATGTCCAGGGGAAACGACGCCGAGAACGCTTCGTTGGGAAAACCATCGGTGTCAGCGACCGTGCCGCCGGGCAAGTGGACCGTCAGCAACGACTCCGTCGTGATTCCGGTCAAGTGATAGATCACCGTGTCCGCATCAACGAGGGTGAAGCTTTCGACGCGTCCATCGCTGACGACCAGATCACCGATGCCGACTGATCCGGGTGACAGCGGTTCGCTGAAATCCAGTTGCAAGCTGGGGTCGGGCAACGACACGATGTCACCCTCGGCGGGCGTGATCGCGCTGACACGCAGCGGTGTCGGGTCGTAGAAGAACGTAGCGGCCAGTTCAGCAATCCCGTCGCCGTTGGATGCTTGCGTGATCGTGCCGGCGGCGATTCGAACGGTTTGAATGCCCTCGACAGTGACCGGTGAAACCGCAAACGTAAAACGGGCCGTGTCCGCATCGAGCAAAACAACACCGTCCGCGGCGATGGTGTTGACCGTCAGATCCGTGGCATTCAGGCTGCCGGCGTTAATCGGGGCGGAAAAATCGATCGTGAAGGATGTCGGAGCGGTCTCGACGATCGTATTGGGCTGCGGCGAAACGACGGTCGCGAACAAGCCCATTCGCTGCAACGTTTTCAATGCGTTGACGCGTCCGCCCGTGACCGTCTTTCCGGTCAGTGCCGGCACCGGATCGACGCCGCTGGTGATCGCTTGCCGGACCGCAGCGTAGGAGGCCGCTTGATTGCTGCCCCAAGCCAGTGCGGCCACGCCGGCGACATGCGGTGCTGCCATCGATGTGCCGCTTTTGGTGCCGTAGCGGTTGTTCGGAATCGTGCTGTAGATCGACGAACCGGGGGCGCCGACATCCACCGTCGTGCGGCCATAGTTGGAAAACGATGACAGGGCATCGGACGAGGTGGTCGAGGCAACCGAGACGATGTTGTCCAGGTCATAGGAGGCGGGATACGAGGCGGCGGAGTCGTTGTTCCTGGAATCGTTCCCGGCCGCGGCGACGAACAGCATGTCGGCGTCCCGGTTGGCGGCGATGGCGTCATACATCGTTTGAGAGTATCCACCGCCGCCCCAGCTGTTGTTGGTCAGACGAATGTTGATGCCGTGATCACGCTTCATCTTGGTCGCGTAATCGATCGCCTGAACCGCATCGGACAGGTACCCGCTGCCGCCGCTGCCGAGAAACTTGATCGCCATGATTTTGGCGTTCCAATTCACGCCGACAACGCCCGTTGCGTTGTTGCCGACCGCCGCGATCGTTCCGGCGACGTGTGTACCGTGACTGTTGTCGTCAAAGGGGTCGTTGTCGTTGTTGTAGAAATCCCAGCCATAGAAATCGTCGACAAATCCGTTTCCGTCGTCGTCGATGCCGTCTTCGACACAGGTGCCTCGGCCCGCCGGGCATTCCACCGGATTGACCCAGATGTTTTGCGCAAGGTCTTCGTGGTTGTAGTCCACGCCGGTGTCGATCACACCGACGACCATGTCGCTCGAACCGGTCGTTAAATCCCAAGCTTCGGGCGCGTCGATGTCGGTGTCGTCCGGGTTGTCGAGCCCCCATAGCTGGGGAAACGACGGATCGTCGGGGACGGCGTCGACCGCAACGCGATAATTCGGTTCGACGGAAATCACGTTCGGCGAGTGATCAAACGCATGCAACATCGCGCTGCGGATCAGAAGATCATCGAATTCGTACAGCCGACGCTCAATGTCGTCGTCGACCGACATCACTTGCATCGGTTGTCGGCGCTGCAGCCATGCTTGGGCATTGGCGAACGCGTCGGATCGTTCACTCGACTGCGGCGCCGTCGCCCGGCGATCAAACTGCACCACCCATTGGCCGCGTCGAATCTCGACCGATCGGTCCTGCCAAAACACCGATTCCGTTTCCGGGAGCGGCGCACCCACCGCGCTGACATCGAGACCGGCGTCCAGGGTTACCGCCAGCAAGTACCGCTTTTCCAGCGACTCAACGCTCAGCCGCCTGCGTCCATTGCCTCGACCATTTCGGGACGGTCCAGCCGTTCGGCCGACGGCCGCAAACATCCGATGTGTCACTCGTAAACCGTGAAAAGACTTCCAGTGGGAAAAGAGGAGTTGTCCAGTATATCTGGTCGCCCGAACGGGTGCGTCGTAGGGGGCGTCGATGACGCCTCGGGACGTACAATTTGTTACCGAAACTAAAGGTGTTAGCGGAACGGCGCGAGCCGTCCGGTCGCGCTTCAAAAACACCGTGAAAGACCGGAGGGCTCGCGCCCGACCGCTAACAAAAACACCCCGCTTGGCGTCAACGTAAGTGCCATTGGGCGTCAGCCAGGGGCCGCGCGGCGTCGCGCGCCGTGGAATCTACAAATAAATGAGTGATTTTCGCCCCGCGGCGCGCCACCGAGCCTTTCCACAGGCTCTCCTATCATCATTGCGCCAAAACCGAACGCTGCACGACGATTTCGAGGCATCGAGAGAAATGAATCATTCTATTGCTCACGCCATGCTCTTTTGCTGGATCCTCGCTGGGGCAACCGCCCTGGCGCAGGAGTTTCCGTTCCAGCACACCGTCGAGGTCTATCGCAGCGACGAGGACGAAACGATTGCGTTCTCCTTGCGGCTGGAGCAGCCGTTCTTGGCCGAAGAGTTCGAGAAAAGCAACTACCTGCGGCTGCGTTCGAGCGACCCCAACGCCTACTTGATCTATCCGAAAGAAACCAAGTTCCACCAAAAGCACGCCGAGTTTTACGGCAGACTCAAGGGTAGCGGCAAAGTCGACGTGCAACTGTCCTATGAAACCGTCTCTGAAAATCTTGACGGGTCACGTCGAGTTCAAGTTCGCGAAGGGACGATCAGCCTGGCGATTCCCGATGTGCCGGCCGACCGCAAATCCGTCGGCCCGCGAAGCATCTTCGAAGACTGGGCCCGGCAACAAAACGAACACTTCGCGCGACTGTTGACCTACTACCCCGATGAATCCTTCTTCCAATACTGCTTGCTTCAGTCCAAAGCACGTTACGGCGTCGATCCGCCGCCGATTCCCAAACGCATGCCGACGCAAGACAATCTGGAAGACGGACTCTACAAGCTCTTCACCGGGTCGCTGGCGGTTCAAGAGTCGCTGCAACGGCGGACGCTCAGTGCGTCGGCCAGCCGCGGGGCTTACACGCGTCACATCAGTGAGATCTCGCCACCACGCATCCGATCGCTCGACTACGAAGAACTGCTCTCGCAACGGCTCGACAACGAGAATGATGTTTCGGTTCAGGTTCACGAGATCTCCAAACTGGTTCCATCAGACCAGTATTTCCTGCACTTCAATTCCTTCGCTTCGTTGGGTGAGACCGTTGATTTGGCGACCCATTGGGGCGACGACCTGGTGCGGCTTTCGAAGTTGACCGCCCAGGACAACCGGTTGTTGGCCAAACTGGAGGAACAGCTCGGAATCTCGCGATCCGGGATGGAGGAATTGTTTGCCCAAGCAGTGGCCACCGAAGTGGCCGTGACCGGCTCGGATCCCTATCTGCTCGACGGAACGGACGTGACCGTCATCATTCGTGTCAATGATGAGCAGGCGTTCGCCAAGCAGCTCAATGGCTGGGTCGACGAAGAACGCGGGCGACACCCCGATCTGGTCCAACGGGACTTTAACTACCGCGGTCATCAAGTGACCGCCCGTTACACCAGCGATCGGCTGGTCAGTGCGTTCACGACACGACACGACGACTACTATGTTTTCTCCAATTCACACCGCGCCATTCGGCGTATCGTCGATGCATCGCTCGGTGAAGTCGACCGCCTGCATGATGCCGCTGATTATCGATACATCAGCACGCTGATGCCGCCGTCGGCAGACGCCAACTCGGGATACTATTTCGCCTCCGACGCGTTCATCCGACGCATCGTTGCCCCGGCGGCAAAGATCTCACAGAAGCGCCGCGTCGAGTGTTTCAATAATCTGGTGATGCAAAACAACGCCTCATTGTTCTTTCGCCTGGAATACGGTTGCTCACCCAATTCGCTCAGCGAGATGATCGAGAAACGCTTCATCGCGGCCGACCGAATCACCTGCCCGCACGGGGGAGCCTACGCGTTCGACGCGGACAGCGACACCTGCACCTGTTCACTGCACAACCGACTCCGCTACCTGACCCCCAATGCCGAACTGTCGGTGTTGAAGGTGTCGGACGACGAAGCAGCCGAATACGGACGGTACAAGACACGCTACCAATCGTTCTGGCAAAAGGTTTTTGATCCCGTCGCGACCCGCATCACCGTTGCGCCCACGATGAAGCTGGAAACGTGTGTGTTGCCGATGGCCGGTAGCTCGTACGACCAGGACGTGCGTGCCATGGTCGACCAAAACCCGCAGCCCATTGATGTCGCCACGATCGCCCCGTCGGCAGTCGCGTCGATGGTCATGGTCCCCGGACGCAAGAACACCGCACAGTACCTGATGGCGATCCCCGGCGTGTCGGACGTGGTCACGGAAGACCCGACGCTGACCGATCTGGAATGGTTGGGCGATCGTGTATCGCTGCATTTTTGTGACGGCGAGATCGTCTTTGAAATCGACCCGACGCAACTGTCTCCGATCCAGCTGCCGATCGTCGGCGAAGCGCCGGCGATGTGGCAGGCGCTCGCCGGCGGACTGATTTTGACGGCCAACATGCCGGTCTACGCCACCATCGACGTCGAAAACAACGAGAAAGCCGAACGATTACTCGAACAGTTTTCACGGAAAGCGTTTTTAACGGGCGGACACGTCGGGCCATTGCCCAGCAAATTCGATGCGTACCGGTTGCCCAATTATCGCGATCACGAGATGTACGTTTTGAGTGCACGGCTGCACGCGGTCGCGCTGCGTCTGCACATCGCACTGGTCAACGACCAATTGGTACTGGCGACGAAGCCCGAGATCTTGCGTGAAGTCATTGACGCGCGTTCAAACGCGCCCTCCCAAGAACCCTCCCAGGCGCAACTGATGTTTCGTCTCAATCGTCAAGCGTTGGACAAGTTGCAGGATGACGTCCATCTGCATTGGGCGGAAAAGTCGCGTCTGGCCTGTCACCGCAACATCATCTCGATCCACAATTTTCATCAACTGTACGACGCCCCGATCGACCAAATCGCAACACTCTCGGAAGCCAAATACGGGATCCGCTACTTCTGCCCCGAAGACGGTGAGTATTCGTTCGATGAAGGGTCCAGCCAGGTCGTCTGCAGCGTCCACGGCAACCGCGAGTCGTCGCGTCAGAATCCGGGGCTGAACCCGAATTCGTCGTCGGCCAAATTCATCGAAAGCATCGACCAGATCATCGTGTACCTGCGATACGAACAGGAAGCCATGATCGCGACCGTTGAGATCGACCGCAACGATACACCATGATCGGCAGAACCGTTAGACTGAAGACTCAATGATCGATGCGAACGCGCCGATTTCATTGGACCACCGTCATCGGCAACTGCAACGACACGCATTTTCAGGAGACACCATTCGATGGGACTTTTATCGGGCATGCTGGGTTCGGCTTCGGAGGCGAATCTGGACAAGGTGGAAAAACAGATCGCATCGATCGTCATCGAAGACGAGTCGGTGGAACGGGCGTACCAGCTTGTCCGCGACATGATCGTGTTGACCAACAAACGCATCATCGTGATCGACAAGCAGGGCATGACCGGACGGAAAACCGAGTATCTTTCGATTCCCTATCGCAGCATCGTGCGGTTTTCGATCGAAAGTGCCGGGCACTTTGATTTGGATTCGGATCTAAAACTCTGGCTCTCCAGTACCCACGAGCCGATGACGTTTGATTTCCGCAAAGCCGAGAACGTCGCGGACATCATCAAGGTCATCACGCGGCATACGTGTCACTAGCGATCGGCGTGTTGTTTGCGTAGGTCAGGCTGTGCCTGACATTGTAAGACCGGAGGGCTCGCGCCCTGCCGCTAAAAAACACGGTCTGCTGTCAACGAACCTCAAACGCCGATCCAACGCCCCGCACAACGCTCACATCGGGGCGATTCGCCGCGACCCCATGTCGGTCGTCAGCACGACGTGGGCATCAAAGGCGTCTTGAATCAGGCCGTGCTTGATCGATTGATGATTGGGATCATCCCACAGGTCTTCGAACTCCCACGGATCGGATTGAAGATCATAGAGTTCTCCGAGCCCTTTATCATGATACACGCACAGCTTGTACCGCGGTGTCCGGTACATCGTGCCGAATGTCCCCACGCCGCCGGTGAAGTGTGGATCGAGCGCATCGAAATACTCGCTGCGGACGAAATCATGATGGTGCGTCGGATCCGCCTCGCCCCGCAAGATCGGCAGCAAGCTCTTGCCTTGCATGTAATCGGGGCACTCCAATCCGCTCAGTTCCATCAGCGTCGAGGTCAGATCGAGCAATTCGACCAGTCCGTCACAGATCAATCCCGATTGAAACTGAGCCGGCCACGAGAAAATCAACGGCACCCGCACCAGGCCTTCGTAGAATCGGCACCCCTTGAACATCAGCCCGTGATCGCCCAGCGACTCGCCGTGATCGCTGGTGAAAATGATCACGGTGTTGTCCCGCGCGCCGGTTCGATCGAGCGTCTCAAGGATCCGCGCAAACTGGTCATCGATCTGCGCGATCATGGCGTAGTAATCCGCCTGCACTCGTTTGGCGTTGTGCTGTTCCGGCGTGCGGATTTCGTCTTGGAAATCCAGCGACGCGAGTTTCTTTTGCTGGATCAAATCCGAATCGCGAAAGTGCGGCCCCGGCATGTCGGCGGCATCAAATCGATCCGCATACGTTTTGGGCGGAATGAACGGCGGGTGGGGATCGTAGATGTTCAAATTCAACAGCCAAGGTTTTTCCCCCGCCGCGTGGTCTTGGATGAATTCGATCGCATACTCGCTGGCCCATGTCGTTTGGTGAAACTCCGTCGGAACCCGTTCGTCAGACTGACGCATCGCATCCAAGTCACCGCCGCGACGGCGAACCCATTCGGCATAGTCATGGCCTTCGGACCAATCATCGCGTGGCGCGTGACTGAATTTCCAATACGAAAACCCGTCGTCGATCCGCGGTTCGGTGCGATGTCCCGCACTTTGTAAATGAAACTTGCCGACCAAGCCGCAATCGTACCCGGATTCCGCGATCAACTTGGTGATCACCGGAGGAGACGCCGGAAACGACTCATTGCCGTTACGGGTGTTGTGAACCCGCGAGGGGTACATGCCGGTCATGAAACTGGAACGACTCGGCGTACAGATCGGGCTCTGGCAATAGGCATGGGTCATCGCGACGCCGGAGGCGACCAATTGGTCGATCGTCGGTGTGACCACGTGCGGGTTTCCCAACGCACCGATCGTGTCGAAACGCTGTTGGTCGGTGCAATACCACAGGATGTTGGGACGCATGGGATTGGCGGGTCGAGTAGGAGGGCTGATAAACGGGAAAGGTCGGGCGAGCGTGGATCATACACGCCCCTCCCTGCCAGCATTGGTGTCGACACATCTTCAGCAACCCTCCCTGCCGGGGCGGGTTTCTGAAGCGGTGTTGTTCTACGACGACTCGTCGGGCAACACGATCGCTCTGCCGTCGTTGAACCGACGCCATAGTGTCCACGCCAACAGCGCCAGTGCAACCAGAGACAAGCCCAATGAGATCGGTTGGGTGAACATCGGCATCAAACTGCCACCGCTGTTCATCAGCCCCGCCGCCAAGTGTTCTTCGCCGATCGGTGCCAACACAAACCCGATCACCAGCGGCGCGATCGGAATGTGAAACCGTTCCATCAGGTACCCGAGGACACCGAAGGCGAGCATCACCCAAACGTCAAACATGCGGTTGGCAAGCGCGTAGGAACCGATCACGCAGAAGATCATCACCACGGGGACCAGGACAAACAGGGGCACCCTGGCGGCGCGAACCATGATCCGCACCGACGCCAGCAAGAACAGTAGGGTCAGCAGGTTGGCGATCAGCATCGTGCCGACAATCGTCTGCACCGCCAGCGGATCGCTTTGCACCAGCATCGGTCCGGGTTGCAAGCCATGGATCACCAGTGCCCCCAACAAGATCGCATCGATCACGCTGCCGGGGATCCCCATCGCGACCAGCGGGATCAGCGCCCCGCCGACGGTCGCATTGTTGGCGGTTTCGGACGCCACCACGCCTTCTTCGCTGCCGTTGCCGAATCGCTCCGGCGTCTTGGAGGCCCGCTTGGCGGCCGAGTAGGCGATCACCGAACCGACGTTGGCACCAATGCCGGGCAAGATCCCGATCCAGGTGCCGATCAACGCCGAGCGGACGAGGTTGACGCCGTGGGTCGCCAGATCGCGAAACCGAAAATCGAGTTTATCGCCATCGTTGACTTCCGTGACGCTGCCGCCGACATCGCCTTGCAAGACCTGGCGAATCACTTGATTGACCGCAAACAGCCCGATCAACACCGGCAACAATTTGAACCCGTCATCCAGCTCATGGATCCCGAACGTGAAACGCGCGACGCCGGTTGCCGGAGACGAACCGGGCATGGCGATCATCACGCCCAATGCGCCGGAAAACAGTCCCAGGCTGAGCGACTTGCCGCCAACGGTCGCGATCAAGACCATCGCAACCAACACGAGCGCAAAAAATTCGAAGGGGCCGAACGTCAACGACCAGGCCGCCATCGGCTGGGCCAGACAAACGAGGAATCCCCACGAGATCATCCCGCCGATGAAGGTGCCGCCGATGCCCAGTGCCAGCGCCCGCCCCGCCTGGCCCCGCTGCGCCATCGGGTAACCGTCCAACGTCGTCATCATCGATGCCGGCGTCCCGGGAATCCGCAGCAACGTCGCCGTCACCAGTCCGCCGCTGACCGAACCGACATACATCGAAACCAGCAACACCAGCGCCAACTCACTCGGCATCGAATAGGTCAATGGCAAGGTCAATGCGATCAACATCGCGCCGGTCAATCCGGGGATCGCGCCGACGAAGATGCCCAACAGCGAACCGATCGCCGCCATCAACAACGACGTGGGAGACAACAGGAATTCGATCGCGACATCGGGCTCGGTAAACAAACGATGATTCTCCTGCGTTAGGGTAAATCCACGACCAGCACTTCGGTAAACAGGTGATGCATCACGACGCTCATCAACACGCTGACGATCAGCAACGCGATCGTCGCCTTTGCCGCATTGAGACGACGCGACTGAATCAGCGGCCAGACCAGGATACCGCCGACCAGCAAGGCGTAGACCGCGGTGACGGGAACGAAACGCACGAGTTGGAATTGCAACGTGATGACATAGCCGATGGTCAGGAAACCGATCGACGCGAGCTGGCCCGTGTGTGCCGACGACTCACGCTCGGTCCGGTCCGCGGCTGTGCCGAAAACGCCGCTGCGACGTCGCCGGGCGGCTCGGATCAATGCGGCGACCGCGGTCAACGTCAAGCAGCCCAAGGCGATCCTCGCAAAATCAGGCAATTCCACTGCGGCCGACGGAGCGACCTCGGCGATGCGTCGCTCGCGCCGTTGCAATTCCGCCTCAAGTGCTGCCCCCCGCAGCACAGTGTCGGTGATTTTCATTTCCGCCAACGTCTCGCGAACCTCGTCCGTCTGCATCGCTGCGGCCAACGCATCGGCGATCGTCTCGACGCGGTCAGGCGGCGTGCCCAACGGCGCCCACCAGAACTGCATGTTCTGACTTTCGACGCTAAACCCCTGTTCGGTCGCCGTGGCCAGATCGGGCAGATCCGGATGTCGTTCAGTTCCGAGCAATGCCAGCGCGCGGATCCCACTGGGTTTGAATTGAACGTATTCGGCGATCGAAAACGACGACACGTCGGCATGGCCGCCCTGCAACGCGGCAAACCGTTTGGCACCGCCACCGGTCTGGGTGTATCGAAAGCTTGATCCGGGGATCTTCGATTGCAGCATCAACCCGGCAAAGTGACTGGGGGCACCGATGTTGGCCGAGAAAACGATCGAGTCAGGGTTGAGCGCGGCTTCTCGCATCAACGACCGCAGATCCGAGTACGGCGAGTCATCGCGGACGGCGACCACCTGCGTCGCGTTACCGGTGCCGGCGATCGGCACAAACGCTTCTGCCGAATAGCTGGCGCTGCCCGAATGCCGCGCCGTCAGCATGCCTTCGTGTAACAACAACAACGTGTAGCCATCCGGTCGCGCGTGCTTGACCCGCCGGCTGCCGATCGTCCCGCCGGCGCCGGGCACATTGATGATCACCAATCGCTCGGGCAGCAATCGATGGGTTTCGATCGCGTTTTGAATCACGCGCCCGAACGTGTCGCTGCCACCTCCCGCGGCGAAGGGGACAATCAGTTTGATGGGGCGCCGCGGGTAAGCGTCGACTTGTTGCTCGCCGTCCGAGCAACCGACGAGCAAGAGCAGCAGACCGCAGCCGAGCCAGGGCACCCGCCGTACCGGCCATCGGAGTGTTTTGAGAAGGATCGGTGGATACAAGACGTTACGAGAGGTGTGGGGCGGGGCATGCGCGGCAGACTGCGGAAAATCGCGTTCACTATATGCTAATTTTGTTCGCACGTTTTCGTGCATGCAGCGGAAAAAACCATTATCGTGGTGACTGGAAGCTCGATTCGCTTGAGCAACCTCGTCTTCCGATCGTTCGTTCCATTCGTACGTCCATCGCGGTGAGCAGATGAAATTCTCTTGGATCAACACGACCGCTGCTTCTCTTTTGGGGGGCACCCTTCTGTTCGTCGGATGTGGTCCTTCCACCGAGCCGACGGGGCCGGAAGAGGGCTCGGTTCAAGCGTATCTGGATGCGAATCCGGAGGCGGCGGCACGCATCGATGAAGATGTGGACGAGGGCGAAGACGACGGAACGGGCGAGTAGATCGTTGAGAAGAACTTCGTGGATGATGTGGATGATGACGCACATGCGTCTTGGTTCTTATAGCGGTGCATAGGACGTCGCGATGACGGACTTCGCACCTCGGTTTCTTATTCGTTCTTGTTGCGGGAGAAGTCAGATGCGAAGAAATTCCAGACGAGCATTCACGCTGGTCGAATTGTTGGTGGTCATCGCGATCATCGGAATCTTGGTGGGGTTGCTGCTGCCGGCGGTCCAGGCGGCACGTGAAGCCGCTCGCCGTATGAGTTGCAGTAACAACTTCAAACAGATCGGTTTGGCGTTCCACAATTACCACTCGACGTACAAGAACTTGCCGAGAAATCGTGGGGGCACTTTTCGCTTCGGCAACAACACCCAAGCCAGGACGCCGGTTGCGCCGGGGGCACCCTACGGCGGAAACAATTTTTTCAACCTGAGCGCGCTTGTCGGCATTTTGCCTTTCGTCGAGCAGCAGGCCTTGTGGGATCAAATCAGCAACCCGTTCGCCGTCAAAGAACCCGCATCGGCCCAGGGTCTGTTCTTTAGCGCGATGGGTCCCCAAGTCGCCATGAGCCTGGCCGAACATGGTCGATTTCAATACGACCCCTGGCTGACCAACATCCCTTCATATCGATGCCCCAGCGATCCCGGAGTCGGCTTCCCCGCACAAGGACGCACCAACTATGGCGTCGCGTTGGGGGATTCGATTCAATTCCAAAACAACGGGGGACGAAATCAAACCGGGGTGATCGCGCGGACACGCATGAGGCGGATGCGTTCGACGACGCGTGGCATGTTTGTGCCCCGCGAGGAGACTCGATTCCGTGATGTGCTCGATGGCCTGTCCAACACGATCATGGGCGGTGAACTCAACACGGATCTCGGTGACAATCAGATCACGACGCGGGTGGCCGAGGCCCGCGGAATCTTGAATAATCCCAGCTTGTGTGCCGGCCAAATCGATCCGGATCGCCCCAGGTTCTGGGGCCCCGGCACCGACTTCGCCAGCAACAATCCCGAAGTCCAACGGGGCTTCAAATGGATGAACGGGATGGCCGTCAATGTCGGCATCACTTCGATTCTGCCGCCCAACCGTGAAATCTGCAGCAACGGCAACAACACGTTCACCATCGGCGTCTACGGACCGAGCAGCCGTCACCAAGGCGGCGCCCACATCCTGATGGCCGATGGTGCGGTCGTCTTCATCACCGATTCGATCGAATCGGGCGACACCACGGCCGGCAACGTGAAATGGAACGGCACCGGTGATCAGGCCCCCGGGATGCCCAGCCCCTATGGGTTGTGGGGCGCGCTTGGAACCCGTGCCAGCGGTGAAATCATCGAGGAGCAACTCAACCAATAGCGCCGCTTGGCCGGAACCGAACTCCCCTTGCTTTCCCACGTTACCCTGCTGGCAGGAGGGTCGAGCGCAGCGAGGGGCATACGCACAAGTTAAGAAGCAACCCTCCCGTGTGCGGGAGGGTCGAGCGAAGCGAGGGGAGGGTCGATTGGTTGCGACGGAGTGATTTCGAGCCACAACGAACCCTCCCCGGCCGCTCGTACCTCGCGTCCGCCACTCCCTAAGGGACGTCAATTGTAGAAGCGACGGATTTGATCGTAGCGGAAGGCGCCAAGACTTATGCAGCGTGGGCCCTCTCCGGCGTTTGCTTGCTGCGCAAACGCCGTCGTTCCCAGAGGGAGAGAATCTAAATGGGTTGCCCAAAGCGGCCGTTATACAATCGACATTCCATGGAGAGGGTGAATCGATACCTTTCATTCGATGTCCGTGGCTGAAGACTCAATTGGGAGTTGTTGGTTACACTAAGCGAGACAGTTCACCCCCTCGCTCCAACACGCCACGTACTTTATCGCCGATGCGCTCGACCCCCAGACTCCTTGCCGCCCTGATCGTTTGCGTTGTCGCGACGATGTTTCTGCCCTGTAAAAACGTCCACGCCAAGTCTCCCAACGTCGTCTTTTTCTTGGTGGACGATTTGGGGTTCATGGATGTGGGCGTCAACAATCCCAACTCGTTTTACGAAACGCCCAACATCGACCGACTTGCCGATCAGAGCACCAATTTCACCAACGGCTATGCCGCCAACCCCGTTTGTTCCCCCACGCGATACAGCATCCTGACCGGACGGTACCCCACTCGCGTCGATGCCACCAATTTCTTTTCCGGCAAACGCCCCGGACGCTTTCTGCCTGCGGAGCTGATTGACCACATGCCGCTGAGCGAGGTCACGATGGCCGAAGCGTTCAAGCAACAGGGCTACCACACGATGTTTGCCGGAAAATGGCACCTCGGGCCGAGCGAGGAGTTTTGGCCGACCCGACAAGGGTTTGACTTGAATTTCGGGGGTTACAGCCGAGGCGGACCGTATGGCGGAAAGCGATACTTTTCTCCCTACGGCAACCCGCGTCTGACCGACGGCCCCGATGGCGAGCACTTGCCGATCCGTCTGGCTCAAGAAACCGCCAACTTCATTTCCGACAACAAAACCGATCCGTTCTTTGCGTACCTCGCCTTTTACAGCGTTCACACCCCGTTGCTGGCCCCCGAGGCGTTGGTAAAGAAGTACCAGCAGAAAGCCAAGCGTTTGGGTTTGGATACCCAAGAAGCGTTTGCCGATGAAGAACAGGTTTGGCCCAACGCCAAGCAACCGCGTCGCGTCCGAACCCTGCAGGCCCACGCGACCTACGCCGCCATGGTCGAATCGATGGACCGCGCCGTGGGCATCGTCATGGATCGGCTCGAAGCCTTGGGCTTGATGGACGAGACCATCATTTGTTTGACCAGCGACAACGGCGGACTGTCGACCTCGGAAGGTTCACCGACCAGCAACTTGCCACTTCGCGGCGGCAAGGGATGGGTTTACGAAGGCGGGATCCGTGAAGCGTTCATGATCCACGCCCCGATGATCAAGGACGCCCCAAAATCATGCAACCTCCCCGTCGTCAGCACCGACTTCTATCCGACACTGCTGGAGCTGGCCGGTTTGCCCTCATTGCCTCAACAACACCTCGACGGCGTTTCGCTGGTGCCGCTGCTCGATGGGGCGAAGAAACTGGAACGCGATGCCATCTATTGGCATTATCCGCACTACAGCAATCAAGGCGGATTCCCGGGCGGAGCGATTCGGATGGGTGACTGGAAGTTGGTCGAGCGATACGAGGACGGCAAGGTTCATCTTTACAACTTGGCCGAAGACGTCGGCGAGCAAAACGATCTCGCCGATCAACATCCCGAGCGCGTTGAACAGATGCGTGAAAAACTGCATCGCTGGTACCAAGACGTCGACGCCAAGTTCCTACGTCCCAAAGACAACGGCCCGATGCCCTGGCGGCCCTAGTATTGCGGCCGGTCGTTTGCGTCGAGCGCGTTTGCCCCAGCGCGCAGCGCGCTTGCCCCGTCGTGATCATGAAGCCCACCGCCGCCCCCCAGTCCCCCTCAGAAAATCCGATGACAACACGAACACTGTTCGCCGTATTTCTCGCCTTCACTCTCGTTCAGACCGAGTCCATCCACGCCGTCGAATCGCAATTTGATGTCGCTCCGCAAAACAGCGATCTGGTTGTCGATCAAACGTTCGACGGACCGCTCGGCGACAAGTGGCACATCAACACCGGATCATGGAAGGTGGCCGACGGCGTGCTGCAGGCAAAGGAATTGCCGGCCGACAAACACGCCGCAGCGGCCCGTTACACCGCCCAGACCGACAATGCCGTCTACCAATTGCGTTTCAAACTCTCCGACGGCACCAAGGCCTTTCATTTCGGATTCGATCCGGCCAAGGGCGAACTGGACAAGAAGGGGCACCTGTTTTCGGTCATTATCACGCCTGCGGGATGGCGGGTCATGAAACACGTCGACAAAAACCGCCGCCAAGACGACCCCAACGAAATACTCGCCTCCTCGGACACCGCCGTCGAAACCGACCGCTGGCACCAATTGCGTCTAACGACTTGGGAGACTTACGTGACAGCGACTCTCGACCAAACGCAGCTCAAGGCGTCACACCCAACGTTTGCCGTGAAGAAGCCGACCCTCGTCTTCCGATGCTCCGGGGACGCTGTCCAGATCGACGACGTCAAGGTTTGGAATCAACGCAAGTGACGACGGTTGCGATGGGGGTTCCATTAAAAAAAGCCAGCGATGGGGATCCCATCATGAGTGGGGCAAACTCATGCGGGCCACCATCGCTGGCTGGCTCGACTGTGCGACGTCTGTCAAGATTATAAGGGTTCAACAACGGACCACGCCACCAAATTCTTCCGGCCACCGTGAAGGGAACACCGGGAAAACGCTGGACGGCTCAGGTCGCTGCGATCTCGCCGACGGGCGCAAGCACACCCGTCCAATCTACATCTCCCGGCGCCCCGCGTTTTCCCCTCATTGAATTCATGGAAAATCCAAGAATAAAATCGGACGCCGTGGCGTCACTTGATCAGATCGTCGTCAAATTGACCCTTGCCCCGTTTCCGCTCGACAAACGCAACCCGAACATTGAGCGCTGACACCGCACTCGGCAAATAATCGGTACACTGCTGTTCATGCCCTGTGACCAAAAAGACGACAGCGATCAAGACAGTGTTTCGGAGTGGATCGCCGACATGAAACGAGGCGACTCGATGGCCGTCGCTTCGTTGTGGGAGCGTTATTTCGAGCGAATCTGCCAATTGGCGGACAAAAAACTTGCCGGGGCGTCTCGCAGCTTTGTTGACGAACATGACCTCGCCATCGGGGCGATGCGGGCCATTTGGGAAGGCGCTCGAAAAGGCCGATTTCGGCGATTGCAGAATCGAGAGGACCTTTGGCAACTGTTGGTCGTGATCACCAAACGCAAAGCGGCCAACGTGCATCGCGATCAACATGCTTTGAAACAACGTCGCGGCCGCAGGAGTGACTTTCACCCCAGTATTTTGCTGGACTTCGTCGAACTGATCGAATCACCGCCGACCGAAACGCTGATCGACCAGATCCCGCTGTCCTGCCGGGAGTTGCTCTCGCGACTGAACGACCGAGATCGCGAGATCGCGTTGATGCGGTTGGCGGGGCATTCGAACCGAGAAATCGCGGTCGAGCAGGATTGCAGTGTCGCGACGGTGGAGCGTCACTTGCGGAACATCCGCGAGGTCTGGTCGGATCACGATCCGAGTTTGTGACCGCCGCGCCGGCAGGCCTCCAGCCGGGCGTTTCAGCCCGTTTCCCGGCAATCAAGTTTGCAGGAAAGCCATTTGGCGGGTATCTTGAAAGCCCCGAAAACAGGTGCTTTCTTATCCATCGATCGAGCTATCCAGGCGACTCGAACGACTTCACCGCGGCGGGTTGAGGGAACCAGTTTGATGAGCACATCGGTCAACGCGGGCGATTCGACGGGATCTGCAGCGACTGCGAGCGGACTGGTCGGTCAGTTGTGCGATCAAGACCCGCAGGCATGGGCGAGGTTCGCAGATCTCTACACACCGATGGTGTATCGCTGGTCGCGCCGCGCGAACCTGCAGATGGCTGAGGCCAGGGACCTGACCGTGGAGGTCTTTCGGGTCGTCTCCACGCGGCTGTCCACGTTTACGCCCACCGGTGTCACCGGTAGCTTTCGCGCCTGGCTGTGGGAAATCAACCGCCAGGTCTTGCGTCGGCATTTCGAACGCCTGCAGACCGAACCGGGTGATCAAGCCGAATCGACGGCGGACGTTTGGCGGTGCAACGTTGCGGAGATGCTCCGTTGCGACGTGCCGCCCGATGAAGAGGAAGTGAGAAAGGGGCTGGTGTTTCGAACGCTTCGCATGATCCGCGATGACTTTGAAGAGACGACGTGGCAAGCATTTTGGCGGACCACGATCGAGAATCAATCTGCAACGGATGTCGGACGCGACTTGGCGATGACCGCGACAGCCGTTCGCCAAGCAAAGTATCGCGTCTTGTGTCGAATGCGCGAAGAAATGATGGAATAGACGACGCCCGATGACCGCTCCCGATGATTCCGCAGAAGAATTCGATCGCGAACTCTCTTTGCTTGGCGAGTTGAGCCAGTGGGAGGGTGATCCGTTTGAATTGGAAGCCGGCTGCATTGAATCGGTCTCCAAAGTGCGTTCGTTATCCACCAAGCATGACGAAGCCGAAGACGTAGACGTCGCGACAGACATCCGTGACGCCGTCGGGGACTTGCTTCCCTCCTTGAAAATCGGCCCGTATCGATTGCTGGGCCACCTTGGCCAAGGTGGCATGGGGCGTGTTTTCAAGGCGCGTCACGAACGTCTCGATCGCATCGTCGCGCTCAAGGTGCTGACCGCTGCGAAACAGAAACGATCGGCGATCAAGCGACGTTTTCGCCGCGAGATGAAGGCACTCGGCAAGATCAGTCATCCCAACATCGTCGCAGCGACCGATGGCGGCATCCGTGACGGCATCCAATTTCTGGCCATGGAACTTGTCGACGGGGTGACGTTTTCCCAGCTGCTGCGTTATTGCCGACCGTTGGCGATCCCGGACGCCTGTGAACTGGCTCGACAGACCGCGATCGGCTTGGCAGCGGCGCACGAAGCCGGACTGATTCATCGCGATATCAAGCCGTCCAACCTGATGCTGGCACCGGATCACGAGGGCGCGCCGGTGGTCAAGATTCTGGACTTGGGATTGGCCTCGATCTGTGAACCGAACGCGGACCGTGACGAGTTGACCGCGACCGGCCAAGTGATCGGAACCCTGGAGTTTATGTCGCCC
This sequence comes from Rhodopirellula sp. SM50, assembly GCF_002289565.1. Classification (GTDB taxonomy): domain Bacteria; phylum Planctomycetota; class Planctomycetia; order Pirellulales; family Pirellulaceae; genus Stieleria. The sequence continues at coordinate 66,154 of NZ_NTFY01000017.1, forward strand.
GAACAGGGACTCAACAGTCGCGACGTCGATTATCGCGCCGATATCTATTCGCTCGGTGCGACGCTGACGAAGTTGCTCTGTGGCAGGACGCCGAACAACGCGGACGCAAACAGGACAGCCGTCGAGCGGGCGGTCGCGTTGACCACTCAGGACGCGCCCTCGATTTCAACGATGCGAGATGACCTGCCCCCACAACTGGTCGCCCTGATCGATCAAATGGTCCGCCGGTTGCCGGAACAGCGACCGGCAGATCTGAATGAAATCGCAACTCGACTGCAGCCCTTCGCCCAGAATCATCAGCTTGCCGAATTGCTCATCGCCTGTCCCAAGCCGAGCCTGTCGTCGACCGGGCCGATCAGCGAGGTGGAGCGGATCGGACCGGCCAGCGACGTGCATCCCGTCACGGTCAGTCTTCACCGCTCGCAATTTCAATGGCCAGACCGCGCCGACCGACAGGCCACCGTTGGCCTCCGTCGCTGGCCTTTCATCCTGGCAATCCCGCTTGTCGCGCTACTCGCCTGGGTTGGTCTTGTCGGCAACCCCTTCGATCGGGTCGATCCCCGCGCCGCTCCGCTTTCAGGCGGGGAATCACCCGCACCAACGCAGTCACCGGAGACATCGCAGGAAGCCGTGCCGAAGGACTGGACGGCATGGAACCTCTCGACCAACTTGATCACCTATTGGCCGATTGATGCCGGCGACGAAAACCGCTTGGCCGACCGATCAGGAAACGGACACGATGTCGATGACGTTTTGAACGGACGGTTGACCCTCCGCGACGCCGCGCCACTGCCCGGCGACCGCGCGTCGTTGGACATCGTTTCGACGGCCGGACCGATCGCTGTAAATCCGGATCGCACCGTCTTGGACGACGAGATGACGGTTGCGTTTTGGATCAAACGGAAGCACTTCGTCTTCGATGTGTTGCCGATCCTGCGCTACGCAACACCGACCTGCGTGTTCTCAATCAGCATGACCGGCAACACTTCGCCGCGGCCGGGTGAAATCGTCATCGAAGGCTTCAGTGAATCCGTCCAAGATTCAAGCCCTCCAGCATTGAAATCGAACATTGACGCGTTCTGGCATCACATTGCCGTCGCGAAGGACGGGACCGAATTGCGGCTGTACGTCGACGGGCGATTGGTCGATCACGCCGTTTTCGATGACACGCCTCGGCGCGATGATGTGTCCCTGCTCGTCGGCGCCCAAGTCCAACGTAAACGCGTTTCGATCCTGATGGACGAATTTATTTTGTTGGATCGTGCACTCGACGTCGACGAAATTGCCTACGTGACGCAACATCGCCTTCCGCCCAAGCCGTTGCTCGCGCCCCTTTCGCAGCCGGAGGTGCACAAGATCCGGCGTCAATGGGCCAGTCATCTGGGTGTGGATGAGTCGACGAACAATTCGATCGGGATGATGCTTTGCTTGGTGCCGGCCGGTGAGTTCACGAGGGGCACCGGTCCAGATGAACTTGAGCAACTGGCGGTCCAAGACAAACGCAAAAACATGCGAGATCGTTATCTGACCGAAACGCCGGCACACCGCGTTCGGGTGCCGCTGCCGATCTACGTCGGCGCAATGGAAGTCACACAATCGCAATACAAAGCGGTGATGGGCGAGAACCCGGCATCGTTCTCAGCCGCCGGGGAAAAACGGCAACGTGTCGACGGCATGGACACCGGCGATTATCCCGTGGAGTCGGTCAGCTGGTTCGACGCGATCGAGTTTTGCAATCGACTCAGTAAGCAGGAAGGGTTGAATCCTTGCTACGACATCCGTGGTGTCGAAATCAAAGTTCTGCAGGGAAACGGCTATCGATTGCCGACCGAGGCGGAATGGGAGTATGCCTGTCGCGCGGGAACGGACACGCCATGGTCGTATGGCGAACAAGACTTTCGACAGTCTTCCTGGGTCGTCGCCAACGCCCAGGAGCAGCCTCAGCCGGTGGCGCAGCTTGCCCCCAATGCGCTGGGGTTGTATGACATGCATGGCAACGTCTTCGAATGGTGCTTTGATTTTTTTGATCAAGCCACCTATACCGAATGCTGTGCAGACCTGGGAATCGACCCGACCGGGCCGGACACCGGCACACGCCGCGTGTTCCGCGGGGGAAGCTGGTGGCAACGCCGCCCCAATTCCCGATCGGCGTTTCGCGGCCATCACTTCCCGCATTTCCAGTCCCACGAGCACGGGTTTCGCGTCGTCCGCCAAATCGGATCACCGTAGCGGAGCGTGCCAACGGCTTGTCGATCGAAGCAACCGTTTGAGATCATCTCGATGGCGTCATGCGGTCCCTCACGCGTCGTGCTAGTATAGTGCGTTTTTCATCCCCGCTCTTCGAAAATTAGTTCTTCCATCGCGATGACAAGGCTCTTTGCAGGCACCCCGTTTGATATTCCTCCCGAGTGTGAGGATTGCGGCAAACCAGAATCCGAATGCATTTGCACGCCGGAAGAAAAGGCTCAAGCGGAAGCGAAACGCAAACGCGACGCCGACCGATTGCCTCCAGAAAAACAGACCGCCCGCATCAGCGTTCAAAAACGAAAGGGCGGGCGCAAGGCAACAGTCGTCGAAGGCTTGACCGCCAAGGCGAACGACCTGGCGGACGTGTTGACTCGATTACAAGCCGCCTGCGGCAGCGGCGGAACGGTCAAACCCAAGGAAGACCTGATCGAAATCCAAGGCGACCACAGCGACACCGTTCGCAAAACGCTTGCCGGAATCGGATTCAAAGTGAAACCGACCCGGTAACGCGATGTCGAGCCTGACTGCCTTCAGCGTCAGCCGACGTCTTCGGTCGGCGGAATGATTTTTACCGGTTGGGTTTCTCCCAGATCATAAACTTCCAGATCATAGGCGGACTCGGGCTCATCGATTTGGTCGATTGCTTCGTCGGTCATTTCCACACGCAGCGTAATCACACCGATCTTGACTTCGCTGCCGGGCAGCAACACGGCCTTGTCGACGCGTCGATCATCGACGTAAACGCCGTTCTTGGATCCCAGATCGCGGACCACCAGCGACCCGTAGGGGTCGATCAGGAACTGACAGTGCTTACGGCTGATCGAACCGTCACTGAGCGTGATCTCGGCCGTCGGACAGCGACCGATGGTCACCGGAGGGGAAAGGACCCATTGTTGTCGGTCGATGCCGCTGGCGGTGTCGACCCATACGAACTTGTAATTCATCGGCAGCGTTCCAAGAAAGAGAAGAGAAGAAGGATCCGCCTGAATGTTCTCGAAGACAAATTTACACCATGGCGCGCCCGCCGTCGAATTCAGTTGCGCCAGAAAACTCACGGACGCCGAAAATCGTGCTCGCTGCCGCCCGACTCGCTCGACGACCGTCCCGCCTGACGATGGTGGCGGGCTGACGTGGCGGTGGACCCCGTTTGGTTTCCGAGTAGATTGGTCGTCCGCGCTGGCATTTCCCTCCCTTCCCCCCGTTCACGACAAAAATTCATGAAAACCGTTTGGCCATCCCTTCCCGCCTGGGGCGTGTTGTTGTTTCTGATCCTGATCCCCGATGTGTCGCGAGGTGACCAACCGGTTTCTGTGATCTTTGACACCGACATCACCGGAGATGTCGACGACGTGCTGGCCCTGGCGATGCTGCACACGTTGGCCGATCGTGACGAATGCACGATCGCCGCGGTAACGGTTTCGAAGATCAATCCGTTGGCCGCACCGTTCGTCGACGCGGTCAACACGTTCTATGGCCGTCCCGATCTCCCCATCGGGGTGACACGTGATGCCCAGCACCGTGACAGCAAGTACCTGGACCTGGTCGAAGCAAAAGACGGTGACACGTTCCGCTATCCCCACGACCTTCTCTCCGGCGACGACGCACCAGACGCATTGAGGGTGCTGCGTCAAACGTTGTCCGCCGCCGCCGATCAAAGCGTCGCCTTGGTGCAGGTCGGCTTGGCGGCCAACCTCGCCGATCTGATCGAGTCGCCGCCGGATTCGATCAGCCCACTCTCGGGCATCGAACTGGTCCGCCGCAAAGTGCGTTTGGTTTCTGTGATGGCCGGTGCATTTCGACCCGTCCGCGGCAACCCCCATTTCTTGGAGGCGAACGTCCGTAACGGGATCGAGTCGATGCAGCGGTTCGCTCGGCAATGGCCCGCCGACGTGCCAGTGGTCTGGAGTGACTTTCTGATCGGCATTGCCGCACCCTATCCCCGCGAAAGTATCGCCCGAGACTTTCGGTATCGAGACCACCACATTGTGCCCGAAGCCTATCTGTTGCACAGCGGCCCCAACCACGATCGCCCCACATGGGACCTGACCAGTGTCTTGTACGCCGTGCGACCCGACGACCAATACTTCGGACTATCTCAACGCGGCACGGTCGCGGTCGCCGACGACGGCTACACCCGATTCACGCCCGCCCCGCAGGGACGTGACCGCTACCTGACGATGAACCCCATCCAGACCGCCCGAGTCGTCGAAGTCCAGCGTGCACTCGTCAGCCAACCGCCGAAAGACTGAGCAAACTGCCCTACCATCCGCTCAGCGTCGGGGTGCGCGCAACGTTCGGTATCACCCTCCCGTGTGCGGGAGGGTCGAGCGCAGCGAGGGGAGGGCTTCCGACAGTGATGCTCCATCGCGGCTAGCAACTTTGGCGTCGCAAACTCCTCCGCGACCATCCCCGAGGGAGGATGACTACAACTTCGTTGCTGCACGAATTCGAGGACTAGCCGGTCACTACAGTCGGGCCTTCGGCGGTACCCGGTGCGGGCCCAGTCGACGAGGTCTCGTTTGCCACTGCCTCCCAGTAGAACAGGAACATCACGATCTGGATGATTGCATAGACGATGTCCAAGAAGCAGTCCATGACAACCGACGTGGCCATGGTGTCCAACTGCGGATAGAGATCGACTGGGAGATAGATCGCGAACGACAGGAACAAGTAGGGGACGAAGAACAGAATCGCGGCAAAGAAAATCTGCCAGCGCATGCCGACGGTCAACTCCGTGCTTCTGACCGTGGCACGATGAGCGCCGGCACCATCAAGCACCACCGCTGAATCCAACAGGGCGTAACGCACTTGCAGGACGATTCCGGGGATGAGAAAGACAATGAAACCCAGCGTGATAATCAAGCCAGCGACCAACCGAGCAGCGAACAGTCGCCCCCAGTTGCGAATCCCCACCCCGATCGCCTCCGAATAACTTACGTACTCTCCGGTTTTCAGTTTCCACAGCACATGAATCATCGCACCGATATAGATCGGGCCAAAGATCCCTTCGATCCACATGGTACTCCGCATCAAATTGACAATCTCGTCCTCGCTGTAGACGTAGTAGGCAAGGTAGTTGATCAGCAGATTCCCAGGCAGCCAAACCGTCAGTATGATCGCGCTGAACAACACAAGATGGTTGGAGAGAAGCCGGACCGCTTCGGCAAATTTGCCGACCAGGTTGGTGCGTTGCGTCACTGGGAAATGACTCAACTCGATCGCGTCTGACGCAGGTGTCGCGTAGGGATTCACAACAGACGGGGTCCGGTCATTTGAAGTCATCACGAATCTCTAGAAAACGTCAGAAGCTTTTTTGGTGGGCGGGTTAGTTTTGGGATGTTCGCTCGGGCGTTTTGGATTCAATGTTGGACGTCTTTTTAAATGTCCAGATCGCCTCGTGTTGATATTGTCGTAGCAATGTATCATGTGTTGAACCACGAAACCAATGGTGCCCTCCACCCCGACAAACGAGGCCGCACCGCAAACGAACCGCGTTTGCACACAGGGCTCTTGCCCTAACTTACTGGGGCAGCGATCGGCAATCGCAGCGACGGCGGGAACAAGACGCTCGGTAAACCTTCAACCGACAGCTTGTCTGTGCGGCCAAAGCCGTTTGCAAATCTCCGACAGGCTCCCCGGCAGTCGCGGCGATGGATCCAAACCGTTGGTGTCCAGCCTTCAGGCGCCTCTCCACGACGCCTTCGGCGCTCGCACGACCGGACACCAAAATCGGGAAGCTGAATTACTCGAGCTGATCAAACAAACGATCTCCGGTATCACCGCAACGGAGCACACCCACGGATAGCAAGGCGTACCCACGGATCCTTAGCTGCTTTTTTATCCGTGGGTACGCTCTGCCATCCGTGGGTTCATTTAAATGGGGCACTGTAACGAGAAAAAGGGTCAAGAGCCGAATTGGCAGATTAGGTAACCTGATGGCTATTACCTCTTGGCTGGCGGCGGACGATTTGAGGTGAACGCACGACCGAGCCAACGTCCGCCGCAACGCTTCGCCGCGAACCCTTCCCAGTTGACCGGACGGACACATCTCGAGCACAAAGAACGCCGAAGGCACGGCGGGTAGGATGCTCGTCGACTGAAACCCGTCGGTGACAGGAAGCGGGAAGGCAGAGGGGGAGACAAGGAGAGGGGGAGACAAGGAGTGGTAGAGTGATGATGGTGGTGGAGTGAGGTAGCGGGCCATCGTTCGGCGACCGGAGTGAGGGAGGGATCGACCGAGCGGAGCCGACGGTCTGCGGAGGTGGTGACCGCGACCGAAGGATGAGGGTAGCGCCGAGCGCAGCGAGCAGCACCGACGCCGAGGGTGGAGGCCGATCAGAACAGACGAGGCAGCGATGCCAGTCGAACACGCTCATGCGATGGAAGAGTCGGCAGGAAGTTTGAAGCAAGAAGTGTGAAGCCTGAAAACGAAGCAGTCGAGTATGGAGCGAAAAGGATGCCGTGATATGACTCGGTCAAGAGCAGCTCAATCCGACGCAGATCTGCACGCACATGTCGATTAAACGGTTCCGAGAGATTCACCGCCAAACCCATCGGGGCTCGGGAGAGCGAAAGCCTGATACCCAGTGATCATTGGTGCCTTAGTCGATTAGAATAGGAGAGCGAGGCTTCACTGCCAAATTTTCCGTTCGGACGATAATCACCCGAGGCCAATCCAATGGAACCACACCAGCTCACCGAAGCTGCCTTGTCACTTCCCGAACCACAAAGGGTCGAGTTGGCAGCTTCGCTCATTCAAAGCCTGGAGCCAACACCGGATCCTGAAGCCAATGCTGCCTGGGCAGACGAAATCAATCGACGACTGAAGTCCCTCGACGAGGGTGTAGTCAATTTGCTTCCATCCAAAGATGTGCTGGCAGAAATGAAACGACGTCGCGATGGCTGAGTTGCCTACGAAATTTCACCCTGACGCACAGCTTGAAGCACTCGCGGCACACGATCACTACGCTGAGAAGAGTGGCATTCTCGGTCAGGCGTTTGAGACCGAGCTGTCGAAAGCGCTCGAAGCGATTAAAGCCAATCCCGAGATGTGGGCGCGCTACCTCTTTGGCACCCAACGATACCTGATGCACCGTTTCCCGTTCGTGATCATTTAACGGCGTCGAGCGGATCGAATTGAGATCATCGCGGTCGCCCACGGCCATCAGCGGCCAGGGTATTGGAAAGAACGCCGAAGGCACGGCGGGTAGGATGCCCGTCGACTGAAACCCGTCGGTGACAGGAAGCGGGAAGGCAGAGGGGGAGACAAGGAGAGCGGGAGACAAGGAGAGGGGGAGACGAGGAGTGGTAGAGTGATGATGGTGGTGGAGTGAGGTAGCGGGCCATCGTTCGGCGACCGGAGGGAGGGAGGGAACGACCGAGCGGAGCCGACGGCCCGCGGAGGTGGTGGCAGCGACCGAAGGATGAGGGTAGCGCCGAGCGCAGCGAGCAGCACCGACGCCGAGGGCGGAGCCCGATAAAGACAGACGAGGCAGGAAGCCGAGTTCCTTATCAAGAAGGGCGTAAGAGACCGCGTCCGAGCCTAAGCGAGGTAAGCCGGGAACGAGACGCTCGGCAAACCGTCAACACCTCTCCCGCCAATCACCCCAAATCCATAGCGATTTCCGGCTTCGCAATAAAAATTGATCCAACGTACTCCCGAGCAGCGTAGCCAAGATGAACGACGCCTCAAAGCTCAGCGTGATGAACGTCTAAACCGATCACGCTCAACGAAAGGCGAAGGTTGATTCCAACACCACCGCGTACTGTGAGGATCGACTGAGATTGCCACAGAAAGTCTTCCAAGAGTAAGCCCGGCGAAGTGCCGTCAGAATGTGGCGGGGCGATGGCAATGGAAGGGGCACGATGTAACGGTCGTCGACGGATTCACATTGACGATGCCTGAGACGCGTAGATCATTCGTCGTTTCATCGTGCTGCGTTTCCAGTGCGAGTCCATCCATCGCGGGCGTTACTTTTTTGATACAATTCGGTGCGTCCGTCTGATGTCGGCGGCACATTAGTGCGATGAACGAGCGAACTAGCGAAGATGACCGGGTCACAATCTGCCGAAAACAATCGACCCTCAAAAATCCTGCTCGAAGAACTCTTCGCGGACCAGGACGATCGCTTCTTGGAAGTCTTTGTGCAGTTTGATTCGTACGAGATGTTGAAGCACTTTACGATCAATTGGCTGAATGACTCACGGCAATGGGCAAAAGACCAGCTGATCGAATACCTGCATGGCCCGTTGAATCATCCGGGCCATGAAGTCGTCGTCAAGCGCGTCCACAAAACAGCCTTGGAAAGGCGTGAGCGTGTATTGCTCGTTCATCTGACGGTGGCCATGGACGGGCTCGTCCGCCGGCAACGGGTGCCGGGCTACTCGTACGACTACAAGACCCGTCAGTATCAACGGCGGGAATACTTGTTCGCCAAGCCCAACCGCACGATGAGGGAGGTCACCGGGCGTTACCAGGAATACACGCATCGCAAGAAGACGTATCGCGTGCCGTTGCCCGACATTCGCAACAGGCCGGGACACCGATTGTTTAGCCAACAAACACGCGCTCATGTGCGTCGGCGACTGTGGCGGACTTTTCGCGTGATGGCACACCGCGACCCCGAGCAATACGTGGACTCCATCTGCGACGTGTTGGCATTGTACGAGGATTCATTTTTCGACACGGGCGAGGCGATCCTGGACAATTGGTCCCTGATGCACGCATGCTACTTTCACGCCAAAGAGATCTCCTTCACAGCATCGCATGCGAATCTCGCTGCCGGCGAGGCGCTCGCGACGCTCACGCCGGCGCCTTATCGACCTGAGGCTTGGAAGAGCGACGATGCGGCCCTTCGTTTGTGGACACTCTTAACCGAGGCCCGCAGCCAGTTCGTGCGCATGTGGACGATCGAGATGTTGCAGACGCAGCATTCGCAGTGGTTGTCGACGCTGGGGGTGGAGGAATTGCTGCGAATGCTTTCGAGCAGCGATGCCACGGTTGCCGAGTTTGCGGCCGACCTGTTTCGCAATCACGCTTCGCTTTCGAGCGTCGAGGTATCAACATGGATGCGATTGCTCGATCAAGCCGATTTTTCGGTCCTCCCAACGATCTGCGAAGCGATGCAGCGTCACATCGCACCAGTCAGGCTCAGTGATGACCAGTTGATCGAGTTGACGATGGCCACGCCTGCGGCCATTGCACGACTCGGTTTTGGCTGGCTGCAACAACGGCACGATGAGCGACCGCTGTCCTCAGAATCGCTGGTTCGCTTGGCGAAAGCGAAGTGCGAATGGGAAGCCGAAATGATTGCTTCATGGGCGATCACCCAGATCGCCGCTTCGGGCAGCCATTCGGCCGATCAAATCACCGAGTTTTTTGATTCACGGTCAAACTCCGTCCGCAATGCGGCCTGCAATTGGCTGACCGCACAAGCGGAGGATGGATTCGCGGGCCAACGCCTGCAAGAAGATCCCGCGTTGTGGGTCAAGCTAACCGAGACACCGTATGACCAGGTGCGTTTTGCATTGGTGGAAACGTTGCGTGGCGTTTTGAGCCGTTCGCCCAAGCGTTACCTCGAATCACTTTCGGTCGAACAACAGTTACGTGTCTTGGCTGCTGTCGTCTTGTGCGTCGATCGCGGATCACGCAGCAAACCCAAGGCGATAGAGCAACTGACTTCTCTCGCGATCTCCAGTGGCCAGCATGCGTCGACGGTGGTTTCCGTTCTTGCGATCGCCGCGCGCAGTGTTCGCGGCCCGGAGCGTGCGGCTGGTTTGTCGGCTTTGGCGAGACTGGTGGCCCATTCCGGTGATCTGGAATCGATCGTTGCCGATCGCATGACCGAATGGGACTGGTCGCCCGAGGCGGTGACCGGCGATGGTCAAAAAGGGGTGACGACATGAAGGTCAGCATGCGTTACGCCAGTCGCAGTTCTTTGATGGAGATTTCCGGCGGTGCCAAACTGTTGCAGATGGCTCCCAATTTGGCTCGGCAACAGGTGTCGTTTGACGGCTCGCTGAATCGGCCGCTGGAATTCCGCGAAGCGATCAGCGCGTTGCATGACATTGTGATCAACGATCTGCGTTTCGAGCCGCGAGACAAATCCGCGTATCAACAGTGGCTCGTCGCGCAACGTGAACAGGAGCGGAACATTCGGCAAGCCGCGATGCAGCGAAAGCGTGATGAGATTGCGGCCGGAAAGGTCGACAAGCCGGATGCCGATCTCAAAACGGCTCATGCGTCGGCGCTCAAACGTTACTGGTCGGCTCGAAAGACGCTCGATCGGCGTCTGCGAAAAGAGAACAAAGCCCTCTGGCGTCGTCTGATGCCCTACGATCCGGTGATCACGGTCGCCGATGACGTCGTCTTCTTCGAGTGCTTTTCCGTTGACCAGTCCAGCTACGGTTGTTTGACGGTAGATCGCGGTGATGGATTCGGCGAGAGTGGTCAGACACAGCTCGGAACCACGAATGTCGACTACTCGTGGGACCTCTACGACAGCTTTCAGAGCCTCCGGACGTATCGTCAAACGCGGTTCCAAATCGATCCGTCAGCGTTCGAGGTAACGACATCCGGCGGCGGCGAAGAGCATCGCGAAGAGAAGATCGATCTTCCCGATGGTTGGCTGAGGGGGTTTGTGAAGTTGCAGTCGGCGATGGGGATGCCAATGCGTCGCGTCTCCTTGCCGACAGCGACGATGTATTCGTTGCTGGCTTTCTTGAAGCGAAACAAAGCAAAGACGAGTCCACGCGCGATTCGCTTCGAGCTTGCCGACGGACAGGCGCCGCGTTTGACGCTAGAGCCCTGGGAACAAAGCATCGAAGCGACCGGTTCGACCTATCACGGGCCGCCGACCGAGCCGATTCGCGTTTGGGGACGTCGACGGTTGCTGACGCTTTCGCGTCTCTTGCCGCTGGCGGAAGGATTCGACGTCTATTTGCTCGGCACCGGCTTGCCTAGTTTCTGGGTCGCTCGACTGGGGCCGATGCGATTGACGCTGGGGCTAAGCGGTTGGACGACAAACGATTGGTCGGCGGGCACAGCCGTCGACATGCTGATGCCGCAGCAGAAACCTGATCCAGCGGACGTGGCGTCGATCGCGGAATGTCTTTCGAGCCGTCGCCAAGGAGGCTTAGATGAGTTGGCAGATCGTGTGCGGATCTCGCCCGACATAGCCGCATCGGCGCTCAATGAATTGGCATTACGAGGTCAAGCGATTTTTGACCTGCACGGCGGTGTCTATCGCTGGCGAAGTGTCCTGCCAATGGCTCTCTCCGACAAAGAAATAGGACTGCCACATCCCGAGCAGCAGGCATCGACGATTCTGTTGAAGCAAGGGAAGGTTTTGTTGAAGGAGGCGATGGCAGGCCCTCGTGGTGGCGTGATCCTAACCGGCGAGGTCGAGTCGACACCCTGCGAAGTGCTGATGGATGCCGATGGCATGATCCGCCGTGGCAAGTGCCTGTGTTCGTGGCACCGAAAATCGGGTATCCGCAATGGGCCTTGCCGACACCTTCAGGCATTGCGTTCGCAGCACAGACATTCCGAACAACGGAGTGGAACGTGTTAAAGATCCACCGAATCACACCGGAGGTTTCACGATCTCCACTACCCAATACTACTCGTACCGTTTACAAACAGGAGTTCTGATTCGAGCGTGGTGACGATTCAAGCCTACCTTGCTGCGGCGATCCGCCGTGGCTGAGTTTTGCTTCTCATTCGTCCCCAAGGTCGTTGTTCGTTTGGCCGACGGGGCTACCCGTTCCGTCGACCAGGGCAAGCCAAGGCTTTCGACAGAACGGGTAGCCCCGTCGGCCTTGGTGAACGACCTCGGTCCGCAGACGTGAAGTTGAATCGTCACCCGCTCGGGTCATTTTTTTCAGCGATGGGATTGTTCGAGATCCTCAAGACGATCTTCGCACCCGGTCAGAGGCGGCCCGGGCCACCGCGAGGTGCGCCGAGCGACCCGTCCGCGATTGATCCCGGTAGCCTCGCGCCGCCGCGGCAAGCGGATCCGTCGCCTGCGGCATCCTCCGCACCGCTGTCGTCGGCAACACCAGCGCCGACATCAGCGCCGGCGGCAACATCGAAACCGGCCGGCGGGTTGGATGGCCTGGACGCGAGTCGCTTTCAACCGCTCACCCCATCCGAAGCCCTCGATGCGACCGCCCAGCCGGGTTGGCAAACGGCGTACTGGGATCCGCTGAACGTCATTCCATCGACTCATCTGCCGAGAATCCGCGTGATCGATCAAACGATGGTCGGCATGGGGCTGATCGATGCCGACGAATTGGCCGAGATTCATGACATCGGCCAGCGGATGTCCAAGTTCCGAACAGACTATCACGTCATTGCCGACGCAGGGCAACAGGCCGTCGATCAGTCACAGGCGGCCCGCGACGCTCGAAAGCAGGAGATGAAGAAGCGGGCGGCCGAACGCAAACAGGCTCATCAACACGCGGTCGCCCATCGCAAGGCGACCGACATCGTGTTTCTGGGACGTGGTGTCTCCAAAGGCTTGGCCGATCGCCGATCCAACATCGAACGCTTGGCGGCATCCGACTTGCCACTGCTTTCGACGCCGGCGGATTTGGCGGACAAATTGGGCATCTCCGTTGGCACACTGCGATGGCTGTCGTTCCATCATCCGGCCAGCAAAACGACGCACTATCACCACTGGAAGGTTCCCAAACGATCCGGCGGCGAAAGAACCATTAGTCGCCCACAAAAGAAACTCGAATCCGCCCAACGCTGGGTTCTGGATTCGATCCTTTCCAAACGACCCATCCACGACGCTGCACATGGATTTATCACCCAGCGAAGCACGCTGACCGGCGCGGTGCCGCATGTCGGTTCCCAAGTCGTGGTGAACATGGATTTGGAGAACTTCTTTCCCACGATCGATTTCGCGCGGGTGGCCGGACTGTTCCGCGCGATGGGGTATTCACCGGCCGTCGCCACCATCTTATCGTTGCTATGCACCGAATCACCGAGGCGAGTGATTCGCTCTGGCAATGAAACGCTTTATGTTGCCATCGGTAACCGATCCGTGCCGCAAGGCGCATGCACCAGCCCCGCGCTGTCGAACTTGATCTGCAACCGATTGGACAATCGATTGGTCGGAATGGCCGAGTCGATCGGTTGGCGATACACACGTTACGCCGATGACCTGTCCTTCTCTTGTCCCATCGCAAATGACGGGAGCCATCAAGGCACACAAGCAACGCCCAAAATTGGCTACGTGCTCTCGCGTGTGCGTCACTTTGCCGATGAAGAGGGATTTCGAGTCAAGGAATCCAAAACGCGGGTGCTGAAGCGATCCACCAGGCAAAGCGTCACTGGAATTGTCGTGAACGACCGGCCTTCGATCGATCGAAAAACGATTCGCCGCTTGCGGGCCATCCTCCACCGCGCCAAGCACGAGGGTCTCGAAGCACAAAATCGTGAAGGCCATCCGAATTTCGCGGCTTGGCTCGCCGGAATGATCGCCTACGTTCAAATGGTCAATCCGGCCCAGGGTCAAAAGTTACGCAAGCAAATGGATTCGCTTTGAAGCTCTCTGCCGGCCAACGGCGACAGCGATCACTTCGGTGAAGCGGACAAGGGGATTCAGCAACCGTTGGTGTCTAGCCTTTAGGCGATTCTCGGTCGCTGCTACGCAGCGACATTGGGCGGCTAAAGCCCAATACCGCTAAGCTAAGCGTCGATTCTTCAGATGAGGGCCCGTAGGCTCGCGCCAAACGGCTGATATTCGTTTGATATCAGCCGGTTCGCGCCAGCGTCCGGGCCCCCTCATTCATGTTCACTTAGCGGTATTGGGCTTTAGCCGCCCACTGCCGCTGCATAGCAGCGAACGAGAATCGCCTAAAGGCTGGACACCAACGGTTGCACCATCCCGCGTTGGTCAAGGTCGTGACCCCAACTCCGCGACACCCTCAATAAACGTCGCGGACGTAGCGTTTTTCCTTGCTCAGCTTCGCGACATAGTCGGCGGCAGCCTGTTCGGACAGTCCGCCTTGGGAGGCGATGATCGACTTCAGTGTGCGATCGACGTCGACGGCCATTCGGCTGGCGTCGCCACAAACGTAGAAATGGGCTCCCGCTTGCAGCCAGCTCCACAGTTCGGCGGCGGTCTGCTTCATGCGATCTTGGACATAGACTTTTTCCGTCCCGTCGCGACTGAAGGCGGTGTCCAGCCGGGTCAACAATCCGGTGTCGAGATACGACTGCAATTCCTGTTGGTACAAAAAGTCGGTGGCGGCATGTTGGTCGCCGAAGAACAACCAATTCTTGCCCGTCGCCTTGGTCGCCTCTCGTTCTTGCAGGAACGCCAAGAACGGAGCGATGCCGGTTCCCGGACCGACCATGATCATCGGCTTGGTGGGATCGGCAGGGACGGTGAACCCGCCGTGATTGGCTTGTGTGAACACGCGGAGGGTGGCTCCGGGTTCCAAGCGATCGGCGAGCATCGTGCTGGCGGCGCCCTTCCGTAAGCGTCCGTTTCGATCGTAAGTGACCTTGCCAACGGTCAGGTGAACCTGGTTACCGACACACGCTTGGCTACTGGCGATCGAATACAGTCGCGGGTTCAAGGGCGAGAGTGTTTCGAGAAACTCCGTGGCACTGACCGGCACGTCGCCCGCCAGCTGCAAGACATCTAAAACGTCAAAGCCGTCCGGTGCGCCTTCTTCCAACATTTGTGAGAGTTGCGATTTCGTTTCCGGATCGGTAACACGGCTCAGTGCCAATTCCAATAATTCGTCGCTCGGGTCTCTCAGGCAAAAGTCTTCGCGGAGCGCGTTGGCGAGTGATTTGGGGTCACCCGCGGGTGTGACGGTCAGCAGGTTGGAATCGGCGCCGATGGCACTGACAATGGCTTCGACCAGTTCATCGCAGTTGGTCGGGTAGATCCCCAACGCGTCACCGACTTCGTATTTGATTCCTGAATCCGCCAGGTCGATGGCGATGTGCCGCGTGTCTTTGGCCGAGCCCTCACCATTGAGCGGTCTCGATTCGATCAACTTGGCCACGTATGGCGTTTTTCGAGAGTATCCCGGCTGCGACGACCCGTTGGCTGGGCTGCCGTTGGCGGGTTTGGCGGGCGACGCGGCGGTGTCACCGGATTCCTTGAGCACCTGTTTGATCATTTTCGCGGTTTCTTTACCGCCGGGGCTGCAGAGTGTCAGGTTGGTTTCTTCCCCCGATGCGATGGCTTCGCTGTACGACTTGCAAAGGTAGCCGCAGGAACCACAGTCCAGTTGCGCCATCGCCGCCATCAGACGTCGCTCGACGGGTTTGCCTTCGGCCAACTCCATGCGATCGACGATCGGTAGCGAGTCGTCGTGCCAGGGAAAGTCTTCTTCTTCCTGGTTCTGTTCGACGACACCCGGCAACGCGTCGGCGGAAAGGCCGGCGGCGTTCATCACGGCCGAGGCGTCGCCGCCGGGTTGCATGCCCATCATGCCCGAGAAAAAACCGTTCAGCCAGGCACGTTGTTCGTCGTTAAAAGGTGCCGTTTCAGGAATAAAGCTGGTTGTCATGGCGGTCAAAGGGGGGAAGGAGTCGAATCTTCTTGGGTTGTCAGTGGATAGCGGTTCAAACCAAGGCTCTGGCGAGGGACTTCAGTTCGTCATCGGAGGATCGAGACGTAAATTCAACAAACGTCTCGCCTTCGCGTCGTTGTTCCAGATAACCGCCGATGATGGCGGAGACCAGGTCAGGCAAATCTTCATACGCGACCGATTCAAAGATCAGCCGAGCGATCCCCTGGCGGTCGCCCCAGCCGCCGCCCAGATGCACGTGGTACCCGTCGACCATGTCGTCGCCTTTCTCGACCTTGCAGCCGAGCAGACCGATGTCACCGATGTAGTGCTGGGCACAACTGTGATGGCAACCGGTCAGATGGATGTTGATCGGGCTGTCGAGTTTGAATTGGGATTCAAGGTGTCGCGCCAACGCCATCGCCTGGGTTTTGGTTTCTGCCGCGGCGAATTTGCAGCCTCCGCTACCGGTACAGGCCACCAATCCGGCTCGAAAGCTGCTCGCTTCATAACCGAGTCCGAGTTCCGTTAGTCGTTCCTTGACCGCATCGATGTCTTCGTCAGAGAGATTCGGGATCAACAGGTTTTGCCAGACCGTCAGACGGATTTCACCGTTACCATACTCGTCGGCAATTTGCGCCAGCCCGCGAGCCTGGTCACTGGTCATGCGTCCGACCGGCAAGACGACGCCGACATAGGTCTTCTTCGTTTGGGCTTGAGGGTGAAAGCCGATGTGGGCCAAACGGTTCTCCGAGACCGATCGGGTCAACTTGGATTCGTCGAAGCGGCCGAGCGTCCACCCGAGTTGTTCTTCGACGGTGGCGACAAATTTGTCGAATCCCCAGTCGTCCAGCACATACTTCAGTCTCGCTTTCTTACGATCGGTGCGATCACCCGATTTGACGAAGACGCGAACGATGGCGCCGGCGACGGCCAGGCATTGGTCGGGGCGAAGCAGCACGCCGGTCGGACGGGCGAAGTCTTTGTGCCCGGTGATGCCGCCGAGCGTGAGTTGAAAGTACACGCCGGCGGGAAAGTCGGCCGTCGCGTGTTCTTCGTCGATGCGGACCGCGTGAAAGCCGATGTCGTTGGTGTCGTCTAGGGCGCTGATGGTGCCCCCGCCGTCAAACGCGATGTTGAATTTCCGCGGCAGCCCATACATTTCTCGACTGTTCAAGATGTAGTGGTGCATCCGTTTGGCCAACGGAATCGTCTCGATCAATTCACAGCTGTCGATGCCCGATAGCGGACTTGCCGTGCAGTTGCGGATGTTGTCACCGCCGGAACCCAGGCTGACGATATCCAATTCACGCAACCCGTACAGGATGTTCATCGCCTGATCGGCGGGGATCTCGCGGTATTGCAGGTTGGCCCGCGTCGTCACGTCCAAAAAACCGCCGGCCGAACGATCGGCCAGGTCTGCCAGACCCGACAGTTGCCAGGCCCGGAGCGATCCACCCGGAATCCGCATGCGGCACATGTAGCTGTTCTGTGCCGGCGCGACGTAGAACAGGCCGTGGAATTTTTGCAGGAACACGTCGGTCCCTTTGGGGAACTCGCCGGCATCACTACGGGCCTGCATCTCGTCCCAGATGTCCAGTGGGTTTTTCTCTCGTTTGGCGAGTTCTTCCTTGCAGAGTGCCTTGCCGGCAGACTCGGTTTCTTGCTGGGCGATCAGTGCGATCTTTTCGGGGCCGACCGGCAGCGACGTCGTCGTGGTGCTGCCGACGGTGATCGATGCATCGCCGCCGCAGCTGCTGCCGTTGCTGATCACCGGCAGTCCGCTGACGGCGCGCGCCACATCCGCGCCGAACGCGAATCCGGAAAGAAATTGTTTTTGTTCCTCGGTGAACGCTTTATCGTTGGACATGGTCAGACGGGTGGTTGATCAGTGGGTTGAGGCGGATGAGGCTTTGCCGATCGCCACGGCACAGTCCTTGAAACTCGGCTGCCGTGAATGGGGATCGAAGTGCCGGAGTGTCAATTCATTGATGATGTCGTAGTGCATCGGGATGAACGCTTGGTTTCGTTGGACGGTGGGCGTGACCATCGCGGTGACGAAAACTTCGCCTCGACGCGAACGCACCGACACCGTGTCGCCGTTGTGGACGCCGATCAAACTGGCGTCGGTCGGATGGATTTCGACATACGGCCGCTCGGGGTAGAGCTTTCGCAGGACCTTGCTTTTGCTGGTCCGTGTTTGCGTGTGCCATTGGCTGACCGTGCCACGACCGGACATCAACAGAATCGGGTAGTCTGCGTCCGGCGGTTCCGGCATCGGGGTGATGTTGTCAACGATCAACCGCGCCTTGGCGTCCAGATGACAGAACGATCCATCGGTAAACAGTCGGCGTTCCTGGGGCGGCGTTGCGTGTGCCGCTGCGTCTTCACGCGACCACGGCCACTGGATGCCGCCGCATTGATCCAGCTGTCGATAGCCGTCGATTCCGCTGATGTCACAGGGACGGCCTTCGCTGGCCGCTTGCATTTTTTCGAACACGGCTTCGGGGTGTGTCCAGTCGGCAAACATGTCTTCGGCGCCCCAGTAAGCGGCGATGGCACGAAAGATCTGGAAATCCGCCAGCGCTTCGCCGGGGGCTTTGCGGACTTTTTTGAGCAACCCGTAACGCCGTTCGCTGTTGATGAATGTTCCTTCTTTTTCGCCCCAACCCGCCGCCGGCAACACCAGATCGGCGTGTCGCGCGGTCTCGGTGGATGCGTACATGTCTTGCACCACCAGGAAATCAAGCTTGTCGAGCAACTCCTTGAAATCGCCTCTGTCGATCCAGCTGTGTGCCGGGTTGGTGGCGATCACCCACAGCCCTTTGATTTCGTCGTTGCGGATCCCCTCGACGATTCGGTCGTAGGACCAACCTGTTTCCGTGGGGATTTTGTCAACATCGATCCCCAGGATGTCGGCGACACGCTGGCGATCTTCGGCCGATTCGAAGTTGTGATGGCCGAACAGATTGGTCGTGCTGCTCCACAACCGCGACCCCATCGCGTTGCACTGTCCGGTGATGCTGTTGGCCCCCGTTCCCGGACGCCCGATGTTTCCGGTGATCAAGGCGATGTTGATCATCGCCTGGGCGGTTCGAGTTCCCTGATAACTTTGATTGACGCCCATCGTCCACCACAGCGACGCAGCCTTTGCCTGACCGATCGATTCGGCGGCGCGACGAATCTCGTCGGCGGAGATGCCGGCACCGGGGCCGACGGCGTCGGGCGTAAACGCAGCGACGTGGGCGGCCAGATCATCGTATCCGGTCGTGTGTGCCGCGATGAATTCGTGGTCGATCAAATCCGATGCGATCAGGTGCTGGGTGATCGCATACAGAATGGCCAAATCGTTTTTGGGACGCAGCTGCAAATGCTGCGTCGCGGCCATCGCCGTTTCGGTCCGGCGGGGATCCAGCACAATGATCTCGGGCGAATTGGGATTGCGGAGCACGCGTTCCCACATGATCGGGTGCCCGATGCAGGGGTTTGCGCCCACGAAAACCAGACAATCGCTCTGTTGGAAATCGTCATAGGTGTATGGCGGCGCGTCGAATCCGAACGATTCTTTGTAGGCGGTCACGGCGGTTGCCATGCACTGCCGTGTGTTGCCGTCGCCGTGTAGCATTCCCATTGCGAACTTTGCCAGCGCGCCGAGGAACGCCATCTCTTCGCAGGGGATTTGTCCGGTGCTGAGAAACGCGACCGAGTCGTTGCCGTGTTCGGATTGGATGGCTTTGAAACGCTCGGTAAAGGTCGTCAGTGCGGTGTCCCAATCGACACGTTTGAGTTCGCCATCGGAGTCGCGCAGCAACGGGTGGGTCGCGCGGTCATCGGCGTCGAGCACCTCCAGGGCTTCCCACCCCTTGGGGCAAGCCATGCCCAGGTTGACCGGGTAATCGGTTTCGGGGGTCAACCCGACGGCTTGTCCGTCGCGGACGTGAAGCCGTAGTCCGCAACCGGTGGCGCAGTAACCGCAGGCGGCCACGGTGGTTGTTTCGGCCCGCAACGACTCCGGTGTCATCCCCAGCCCGTGAGCGCCCGGGTTGAGCAACAGTTCGCGTGTCATCTTGCCGGTGCGAGCCTGCAGCAGCTGGGGAAGCTCAAACGACTTCGGGCGACGCTCTTGGTTCACTTGCGTCAATGATTTGGGGGTTCCAATGCTCATTGCGGTGGTCTCTTAAAGTGTGCCCGGCATGCGGTCGTAAACAACGCTTTGGAAATACAGCAGACGTTCCAGGTTTTCGCCTGCGATCCAAACTGCGGCCGACAGCGCGGCGCAGACCGCACCGGCCATGGGCAAAAACGGACACGAGACAAACGCCAGTCCGGCCAGCAGGATGGCGACGACGGCACTGAAATTTCTCATCCGCAACGTCTCGCCGAGATGCTGATGCACCAGCCGCCGAGAGCGCCGGTCATAGGGATCCTCGGAACCGTCAGGGACGCGATACAACCGACGTTCACGCGTCCATTTCCACCAGCCGGCTGCCGCGCCGGCCAACGACAACAACGCGGCGGTGACGCCGAATCCGGCAAACGCGAAGACGACCGCCGCGATGATCGGTCCACAGGTCAGCGACGTGCCGAAGAAACGCGGCAACGTTCGCCCGCTGCGCCAGGGGCGTCGCTTGGTTGCGATGTAAATCATCGCGCTGCAATACAACCCGGCCAGCCCGACCGGAATCGACGCGACCAGCAACGCCCGTCCGGCCCAGGCGGGGATCCATTCGGTCGGAATCCATTGCTGAATCGATGTCGGGATCCAGTCCCAGACCACCGGCAGCAACAACAGCGCGATGCCGCCCGCCAGCAGCCCCATGAATTTGCCCAGCACGACGGCTTCACGACTGAGCCAACTGGTTCTTAGTCCCAAAAACACACGCCACATGCGAAGCGGTTGTCCAAGGTGCAGCGGTGCGATCCCCAGGCCGATGTTGCCGATCGCGAACGCCGAAACCGCCGCGGCGATCGGCACGGCGTCCGGGACGCTGATTCCCACCGCGGTCAACACCAAGCTGGCGAGTGATTCGGCGATCAGAATGCCGACGGCGATCTGTGTCGCGACCAGCATCACGGCCAACGGCCAATGACTTTCGGCAACCTCGTCGACGTTCTCGTCCTGGGGACGTGTCAGTGCGGGATCGAGCGATGATTCGGCAACATAACGTGTGGTCGGTCGCGTGATGCATGACGACGGTGACGAGGGGACGAGCGTGTCCTGCCCGGCAACTTCAGCCCCTCCGGTGGGAACAACGGTGATGCGAATCGCCTCGTTCGGACAGGATTGAACGCAGGCCGGTGCTTCACCAACGCTCAAACGTTGGTGGCACATGTCACACTTGCGAACGATGCCCAAGCGATCGCTGTATTGCGGCACCTCGTAGGGGCACATCATCGTGCAGTATTTGCAACCGATGCATTGGTCGTCCAAGTGGCGAACGATCCCCGTGACCGGGTCCTTGTCGTAGGCCTTGACCGGGCAACCGTTCAGGCATCCGGGGTCTTCGCAGTGGTGGCAGGCGGTGGTGACATGTTGGATCGCGGCGGCGTCGGCATAATCGGGATCGCCGATCAGCAGCGTCCCGACGCGGCGCCAGGATTCGTCTTCCTCCAGTCCGTTCAGCGTGTGGCACGCCACCACACAGGCTTTACATCCGCTGCACGCATTCAGATCGACTTCGAAGGCGAATTGTTCGTTCGGTCCCGGGGCCGTCGCCGGCAACAGGCTGCGATAGTATTTTTCCTGTGCCGGTGCGGTCGCCGCGCCGGACGACTCCTGGTCGGTGTGCCAGTCGCTGAACTGTTCAACGGCGCTGAGCTGTTGTTGCTCGTGCAGCAGTTGCCCGACCAGTTCGGGTTGTCGGTTGACGACGGGAAGCATAGTGCTCATTGCGTTTCTCTTCCCTTACAGCAACAACGTCAGGATGTTCGTCATGCGATCTTGTTCGAAAAACGGGATCGCGACACCTTTACAAGGGGATCCACCGCGGAAGGGACGCCCGGAGTAAACGATGTCGGGATCCTCGCTGATCGTGGCGACACCGGACGTGTAGGCCAGGCCGGGAAGACTGCCTTCCAACGGCACGGTCTGGTCGACCTCGTACATCAGCGATTGTTCCAGGCGTTGAGACGCGCACGATTCCAACAGCAAGTGGTCCTCGGCGCACCGCCAGACCTCGTACCCGCGAGCGATCGGAGCGGAGTCGGAGCTGATCAGAACGGCCGTCGCCAGAAAGTCTTCGCCGAAGACCGGAATGCCGATCGCGACTTGCAACGATTCGGCGGACGCACCGGCGGCACGCAGGAAACCGGGATGACTGGGAAGGTTGTCGTGGATGATAAAGCTGAGATTGCGCCAAACCTGTCCGGGCAATCCCATGCCCTTTTCGAAACGCACGAACGAGCTGACGTTTTGGAATCGGTCCAGCGGGCCGTAATAGCCCTGCGTGAGGTTCAGGTCATCAAATTCTCCGATCGGCTGCCAGACCTCCATCACCCCGACGGTCTCGTCGCTGGCGTTGCCGACCCAAACGATCACCGAGGCGATCGCTTCGGAGCGATAGATGGGAACGCACATCGCGACCGCGTCTGCTTCGCCCTCGACGGACTGTTTGATCGTGGGCAGTCCCGTCTCGAGCGAAGCGGCGATCGCGCGATCGGCGACCGGGATCGAGCAACTCGGTGGCGAACCGCTGTCGTCGATTTCCAACACGATCATGCTGGTCAAGAACGAATGATTGGATGTGGCTGTGATCATAGTGTTCATACGGGTTCGCGATTAAGCGCCGACCGCTTGGGGCTCCTGTTCGGCTTGTTGTTTTGCTTCCAACGCTTCCGCATCGGCTTTCAACTTCTTGTGGTCTTGGTCCTCGAGGAACTGAATCATGTCGCCCCGCAAGTCGTAGTACTGGGGATGATCGAGGACTTCGGCGCGGACTCGTGGTCTGTCAAACGGCATTTCAAATACCTTGCCGACGCGTGCCCGCGGACCGTTGGTCATCATCACGACCCTGTCGCTCATGAACAGCGCTTCGTCGACATCGTGCGTGATCATCAACGTGGTGACTTTGTCGCGGACGAGGATCTCCAGCAGGATTTCTTGCAGTTCCATCCGGGTGAGCGAGTCGAGCATGCCGAACGGTTCGTCCAGCAGCAACATCTTCGGTTTCAAGGCAAACGCCCGCGCGATCCCGACACGTTGCTGCATGCCCTGGCTGAGTGCCGAGGCTCGTGTGTGAAGGCTGTTGCCGAGGCCGACCAGGGTCAGGTAGTAGCCGGCAATGTCATGTCGTTGGGCTTTGGTGCCGTGCGGATAAACCTGGTTGACGCCCAGCAGCACGTTCTCCATGGCCGTCATCCATGGCATCAGGCAGGGCGATTGAAAGACCACGCCACGGTCCGGACCCGGCCCTTCGATTTCGTGGCCGTCGATGACGATGCCGCCGTCGGTGATCGGGTTGAGTCCGGCGGTCATGGTCAACACGGTGCTTTTGCCGCACCCGGAATGGCCGAGCAGACAGATGTACTCGCCCTTCGCCATGTTCAAGTTGAATTCTTCGACAATGACCGCGGGCCCGTTGGGCGTGTCGTAGGTCTTGCCGAGACGAAACATTTCTACATAACCGGCCATGGATCCGCCTTCGTTGAGCTTGATGTTGTCTGTGTTGGTGTGTGGAAGGAGTCAAGCCGGTTCGGGGCCGGATGACAGGCGGGAAACCTTTCCCGCGGGTGTCCGCCCAATGCCACTTACTTTGGCACGACAGGCGTTAGCGGCACGGCGCGAGCCGTCCGGTTTGACCGTGAAAGACCGGAGGGCTCGCGCCCTGCCGCTAACAAAAGTTCCCCGTTTGGCGTCAAAGTAAGTGGCATTAATGGATTAACCGGCCCGCCCGCGCGGGACTCGCAGACTTCGCGGTTGCAGTTCGGGTAATTCGATGGGCGACGCTTCGGACGCCAACGCTTCGTCGTCACGCGACTTTTGTCGCACCGCGACCAGGTAATTGGTGACCGCGTTTCGCAAACCCTTGAAGGTCTCGTTGTGGTTCAACGCGGTCTTGTCTCTGGGACGTTCCAGTTCCACGGAAAAAGCCGGGCCGAGCGATGCGTTGGGTCCCGGGTTCAGCGGGACGATCCGATCGGCCAACAAGATCGCTTCGTCGACGTCGTTGGTGATCAGCAAGCAGGTCTGCCGTTCTTCTTCCCAGATCTTGAGGATCTCCTCCTGCAGCACGCTACGGGTCAGGGCATCGAGAGCGGACAGCGGTTCATCGAGCAGCAGGACGTTGGGTTTCATCGCCAGGGTTCGTGCCAACGACACCCGTTGACGCATCCCACCGGACAACTCGTGTGGTCGACGATGCACGGCGTGTGACAAGCCGACCATTTCAATGAATTTTTCGACATGGTCGCGTCGTTCACCGCGTGACCAATGCTTGAAAACTCGATCGACCGACAGGGCGATGTTGCCGCGAACGGTCAGCCAGGGCAGCAGCGAGTAGTTTTGGAACACGATGCCGCGCTCTTGGCTCGGCCCCTTGATGACTTCGTTGTCCATCACGATCTCGCCACTGTCCGGCATCTCCAGCCCGGCCAGCAACTTGGTCAACGTTGTTTTTCCACTGCCGGAGAAACCGACGATCGCCAGGAACTCGCCCTTGCGCAGATTCAGATTGATGTTGCTGAGTACTTCGTTGCGAGTGACACCACTCCCATACCCTTTGCTGACCGACCGCATGGAAATCAACGGCTCGGGCGGCGCGGGTCTGGCAATCGCTTTGGATCGGGGCCGATCAAGAACTGCGACGCTCATCGTTTTTCTGGGGGTGTGAGGATTCGTGAGAAAAGAATGGATTAGGCGGCTTGCGGGTCACCGAAGCTGACCAGATTCCGCATGAAGATCATGATTCGATCGAGTAACAATCCGATCAGACCGATGATGATCACGCTGAACGCGATGCGGGCGTAGGTCTGGCTGCTACCGTTTTGAAACTCGTCCCAGACGAACTTGCCCAAGCCGGGGTTTTGGGCCAGCATGTCGGCGGCGATCAGCACCATCCAACCGACACCCAAGCTGATCCGCAGTCCCGCGAACATCAGCGGCAAACTGGCCGGCAGAATGATCTTGAACAGTTGTTGGCTCCAGGAGAGTTTCAGCACGCGAGCCACGTTCATGTAATCCTTGTCGACGCTTGCCACGCCGAGTGTGGTGTTGACCAGCGTCGGCCACAAGGAACACAGCGAGACCGTGATCGCAGAGATCAGAAACGCTTTATCGAAAAAGTTTTCGCCGGGTTTGGTGCCGGAGTAGGCCCAGACGATGATCAGGAAAGCCAGTGGCAACCAAGCCAGCGGGCTAACCGGTTTGAAGATTTGGATGAAGGGCGTCAGTGCCGCGTTGCACCAGGGGCTCATCCCACAGAGCACGCCGATCGGGACGGCGATCAACGTCGCGATGGCGAATCCGACGAAGACGGTTTTCAAACTGGTGATGATCTGGTCGACGAACGTGGGGGCACTCGACGGCCGATAGTTCGCCGCTTGAACCGCTTTCTTCTTCAGCACCAAGGCGTTGGCCAGCAGCGTTTCTTTTCGCTCGCCGGTTGCCGATTCGGCCTGCTTGGTCACCGCGTTGGCTTGGGCGAGCAACGTGACCGCCTGTATCGTTTTTTCCTGTTTGACCTTCAGGTCCTCGGCACGCTGGGCCGAATGCATCGCGAACAGTTCTTTGCCGGCCGTCCAGGTATCGGTCGGGCTGGGCAGTTGCATGCTGTCGGTGACTACCGTGCGTGCGGCAGCCGACCACAACAGCAGGAACACGACGACGGCCGCGACGGGCAGGACCACGAATTTCGCGATCCCTTTGAGTTGTTCTTTGACGTCTTCGCCGGCGAGCAGTCTGACGAACGGTTCCAGCGCGGGAAGCCCCGCGACGTCACAGAACTTCAGTGCGTTTCCTCTCCAATTCATACGATTCGCTACAAGGTGGTTGGGGATAGGAGTGTGGGACGGTTTCTGCGTTCGGGATCCACGGCCGGGTCGGACGTCTGGCACCGGACCGAGACGTCCGACCCGAATGGCCGCTTCCCGAACATGCAACGGCGAGGCGGTCACCGCGGCATGCACATTTCAAGAGCTTGGCCGGCGCGACCGACGTCCGTGCAACGTCGATCGCGCCGAAGGGTGATTCACTGCTTCGCCAGCGATTCGGGATCTTTATTGCCGATCTCAAATCCGTTGACGTAGCCCACCGGGTCTTTGGCGTCGTATCGGGTGCCATCGATGAACTCCGTCGTCGCAGCTCGGTAGCCGTCGTAGTCCTCTGCGGGAAAGTCGTCGGCCGACGCTTTGCCCTCGGCGACCAACATCGCCGCGGCCTTGCGATAGATTTCCGGTTTGTAGATCTCCTTGGCCGTTTCCGCGTACCAACTCGCGGGCTTGCCTTCGGTGATCTGGCCCCAGCGACGCATCTGCGTCAAGAACCAGATGCAGTCGCTGTAGTGCGGGTAACTGGCGTAGTATTTAAAGAAGACGTTGAAGTCGGGCATCGGGCGGACGTCGGTTTCCTGGAAAACAAACGTGCCGGTCATGCTGTTGTCGATCACATCTTCGTCCGCTCCGACGTAATCTTTCCCCGACAGAATCTTGGCGGCTTCTTGGCGGTTGACCAACACGCCGTTCTCATCGGTTGCGTCGAGCCATTTGCCGGCGCGGATCAAAGCCTTGATCACCGCGAGGTGCGTGTTGGGGTGTTTTTCGTCCCACTCTTTGGTCACCCCGAACACTTTCTCGGGGTTGTTCTTCCAAATGTCATAGTTCGTGGTGACGGGAACACCGATGCCTTTGACGACGGCTTGTTGATTCCACGGTTCGCCGACGCAGTAACCGAGGATCGTCCCGGCTTCCAGCGTTGCGGGCATCTGGGGCGGCGGGGTGACCGACAGCAACACGTCGGCGTCGACGGTCCCTTGGATGTTCTCTTCGGTGTACATCCCCGGATGAATGCCCGCGGCGGCCAGCCAATATCGAATTTCGTAGTTGTGCGTGCTGACGGGGAAAACCATCCCCATGTTGAAGTCCTTGCCCTCTTGCTTGTACGAATCAACGATCGGTTTGAGCGAGGTCGCGGCAATCGGATGCGGCGGGGTATCCGATTTCAGTGCCGGATCATTCTCCTGCATCTGTTCCCAGATTTCGTTGCTGACGGTGATCCCGTTGCCGTTGTAATCCAGGCTGTAGGCGGTGATGACGTGAGCTTGGGTGCCGAACCCGATGGTTGCACCGATCGGCTGGCCGGCCAGCATGTGGGCACCGTCGAGTTGGCCGTCGATCACTCGGTCCAGCAAAACTTTCCAGTTCGATTGAGCTTCGATTTCGACGTTCAGGCCTTCTTCTTCGAAGTAGCCCTTCTCTTTCGCAATCACCAAGGGGGCGCAGTCGGTCAGTTTAATGAAGCCGAATTTTAGGTTCGGTTTTTCGACGTCCAGGATTTCCATCACCGCGGCGCCGGCTTCGGTGTCGTCGCCTGTGGTGGTTTCGAGTTTCGCCGCGGCGGCTTCTAAATCTTCTAACGAGATGTCGGAATCAGAACAGCCGACCAGCAGGGTGCTGATCGAAATTAGCGCGCAAGAGATCAACGCTGTCGAGGACAGACGCCGCAAAAGTTGAGCGGGAACGATTTGCAAAGGCACTTGGATAAACTCCCAGTGGACAATCATGGAAAAGGTGTGGCATTTTCCGATTCAGCCGCGTTTGGCATCGATGGGATGAATCAGAGACACAGGACCCCTGTGTCGTCTGATGGGGTGGGCGAGGCACGCCACGTGCCAAAGCCGATGTCAAGATCAGCGGGGGCCGACAACGTGAGGGAGGTGCGACACAGTCGCCAAGCAAGGCGGGACGATTCACCATAAAGCCAATCGGCGTGAATTCACTTGACAGGGGGTCGTGGTCGTGATCTGCACCCATTGCGAGCAGCTTTGTGAAGCCCCTGCCCAAGAAGCGTGCGAGGGGAGTGCTGCTCGTTCCTGCTCGATCGGCACGCGACTTTAACGATTGTTGTGTCTGTTCACGGTTCGGAAAATTCTTCACCAATCGACGTCATCGATGAGACGATAAGGCACGACATGACGCTCGGATTCGCCGGAGCCGACGCGGATGTTCACCTGGATGGATTGAACCCAATTGCGACAGGCGGTTGCACGGTTGGATTTGATCAATCAGGGAGCTTGCCATTTCATTCATTGTCACCTTCACGGTGACTTACCGTTCCGTAAGGAAGGAGTCCTACGTGATGCCTCCACATCAACATGCTCGCCGGCGCACCCTCGCGTTGGCACTACTTGCCGGCTTGACCGCCACCCCGTCGGTTTTCGCCGAAACACCACACGGACTCGTCGAAACGGTCGTGTTGGACGCGACCGACACGCCGCAAGGCAACGTCCAATTGGTGGCCGAGACGCAGTACGGCAACATCCCCTACATCGCTTTTCAGGATCAGCCCGCGCCGCTGGTGGATGCCCCCCAAGCGGCCCCGCCAGAGCCCGTTGCGATCGACGAGCCGGATCCCGCGGCGACGGTTGATGCCGCGTCGATGGCCGCGCCCGTCGTGACGAGTTGCAATTGCTGCACCACGCCGTGTTGCACCAAGGCCAAGAAAGCCGCCGCGACCGCAGCGATGAAAAGTGCCTATGCGGGTGTGTTCTACGCCAATAACTTTAGCTATCTCAACGACCCCTGCTACGACGGTCCTTCGTTCTTTGGCGATTCGCTCAAGGGCATGATGGGCGGCAAGTTGGACATCGGTGGTGAAGCGCGGATGCGTTACCACAACGAGAACAATCACCGCGGCCTGGGGCTGACCGGAGTCGACGATTCGTTCTTCCTGACCCGCTATCGCATGTTCGCGAATCTGCGCATCAACGAATACTTCCGTGCCTACGGCGAGTATCTGTATGCGGATTCGGGCGGCGAGACATTCAACAACCGACCGATCGAAGAGAATCGCGGTGAAATCCAGAACCTGTTCTTGGACACCAAGCTGACCGATTCGTTAAATCTGCGACTGGGACGGCAAGAATTGCTGTTCGGCGACCAGCGGTTGATTTCACCGTTGGATTGGGCGAACACGCGACGCTCGTTCCAGGGGGTTCGCGGAACGTACAAGGGCGAAGCCTGGACCGTGGACGGGTTCTTCGTCAATCCGCTCAATCGCAATGCCGCCAACGAAAGCAAGATCGACGACGCCAACGAAGACGTCGACTTCTACGGCGTCTACGCCAGCAACAGCGGGACCGCTCTGGGAACCGTTGACGCGTACTATCTCGGTTTGAGCAATGACGTTGCTGATTTCGACTACCACACGCTCGGATCACGCGTCGTAGGGGCGTCTGACGCCGGCGTGCTTTATGCCATGGAAGGTGGGGTTCAGTTCGGTTCCAACAGCCCCGGGTATGGGGACCACAGCGCCGGGTTCTTTACCGGCGGCTTGGGCAAGAAGTTGAGCGTTTGCACCGCGTGCGGCGAGTGGAAACCGACGGTATGGTTCTGGTACGATTGGGCTTCCGGTGGCGATGACGTCCCGGCCGCTCGCGGTGATGACAGTTTCGATCACTTGTTTCCGTTGGCTCACAAGTACAACGGTCTGATGGACTTGTTCGGTCGCCGTAACCTCCATGACATCAATGCCCAGTTCATCACGCCGCTTCTGGGCGATCGGGTCAGCTTGCTGTTGTGGTACCACCACTTCTTCTTGGACCAGGCCACGACGCCCTATGGTGTGACGATGGCTCCCTTCAACCCGGCCAATGCCGCCGGCGACAGGGAATTGGGGCAGGAAATCGATATGGTCGTGACCTGTGCGATCAACCCGCGGACCAACGTCCAAATCGGATACTCGCACTTCCGTGCCGGCGATTATTACGACACGACTCCGGGTGTTCCGACCAACGCCGACGCCGACTTCTTCTGGACTCAGTTCCAGTGGCGGTTCTAAGCCGAGGCTGGGGATAAAATCGCAGTGGGGTAAGCATCCTGCTTGCCATCCTCGCCGGCTCCGCCGGCGAACCTGCGATGTGGTCGCTTCCGGCCTAATCTGCTCCCAGGCGGGAGCGCGATCGGGATGTCACGCGGTGCGTGACGTAAGGCAAGCTGGAAGCTTACCCCACTTTTCTTCAACGAGATCGCAGTGGGGTAAGCATCCTGCTTGCCATTCTCGCCGGCTCTGCCGGCGAGCCTGCGATGTAGTCGCTTCCGGCCCGATCTGCTCCCAGGCGGGAACGCGATCGGGGTGTCACGCAGTGCGTGACGTAAGGCAAGCTGGAAGCTTACCCCACTTTTCTTCAACGAGATCGCAGTGGGGTAAGCATCCTGCTTGCCATCCTGGCCGGCTCCGCCGGCGAGCCTGCGATGTGTTGCTTCTGGCCTAATCTGCTCCCAGGCGGGAGCGTGATTGGGATGTCACGCGGTGCGTGACGTAAGGCAAGCTGGAAGCTTACCCCACTCTTTTCATCTCGTTGCCAGGCGGAGCCTGGGAACGAGTGGGGTGTTGCGGAATCGACAGGCTGGAAGCCTATCCCACCTTTATCCGGCCGCCGCCGTCGGCGCATCACTTTCATGTGCGGCGTCCAGCATCACGTTGCTGAGCGTGACGTAGGTGATCGTCCAGGCCTGCTTGACCTCGTCGGTAAAGGCCTCGGCAAGCCCTTGCTGGAGCGTCCAGAGCAACGCTTCGCCGACCGTCTGGTAGCTTTCATCGGGGACACCGTACTTCACGTGCCGCCGCCCCAGTTCTTGGACCGCAGGCAGGATGTCTTCCAATTTGGTCAGAGACGTGACGGCCAAATTTAATGTCGCCATCAGCTTCTTGCCCTGCTCTTTCATGTCACCCTTGAAGAGCGGTTTCAGGGACGGGTCGAGCTCAAACAGACGGCCATAAAACAGTTCTGCGGCTTGCTCGGAAATCGGTTTTACCTTTTCCCAAGAAGACTGAACCAAATCGATTTGCTGAGGAGTCATACGTCGTTCACTTGTGGTTACGAGTCAAAAAAAGACGGGGGGATGCATCCGTGCGATAGATTCAAGGAAGGTTCGGTTGGGTGGCGATTAAAGCGGGACGCGCACCAGCACGCCGCCCATCACGTCGTCTTTGCTGAATTCCGGATAGTCGTCGCCGCGATTGGGGTGTTCGTTGTGGCACGACCAGCACGCCTCGGCGACGGCACGGTCGGGGTAGACGGCGACGAAGTACTTTTGGTCGCCCAATTCTTCTTCTCCGTAAAAGTTCTCGCCGGGATTGTCGCTCAGGTAATCGAGCGCTGTCTGTTCCAGCTCGGTCTTGGCCTGGTGCTGTTCATTGAGCGGCCATTTACTGCGGAGCGCGTAGGTGAAACCGGCTTCCGGATTTTCGTCGACCAACTCGGCGCCCATGCGGAACATTTGCGCCGGCAACGGGATCGAGTTCTCGGTGTCTTCCCAGTATTCGAACGCTTTGACGGGAGCGTCTTGTTTTTTCAGGTTCGTCACGACGTGTGTCGCGTAAACGGTCCGGTCGGCCATCATCACCGCATGCACGCCGTCGGCGAATTGTTGGGGCGTGATCCCACCGGATGGTGTCGAACTCGCTTCGCTGCTGTTACAGCCCGGTAAGGCGGCCAGTGGCAGCAGCGCGCACACGGTCAGTGCGGCCGCGGCGAGTCGTTGATTGCGATTCAATTTCATCATGAAAATCCTTCAAGGGAACGTGGCAAAAAAAGAGCGGAAAACAGGGTCATGGTTTTTGAAGACGCGCCTCGCGTTTGGCCCGACGCTGCTCGAACCACTCGTGAGCCATCTGCACGCTTTCGATTCGCTCGGTCGGGGCATCGCCGAAGCACGATGTGATCGATCGGGGATCGGCCAGCGCGCTGAGTGAATATTCCAGTCCGTGGCAGTGCGTGCAGACCTGTCGGGCCATCGTTTCATTGGGACGCAGGCTCGCGTTCTGATCGTGGTTGACCCAGATCCCGGTTTCGCCTTCGATCCGGGGCAGATGACAGGTGGCGCAGGAAACGCCGCTGCCGACGGCACCGCTGCCGGCCAGCTCGTCCTGCCACAGCGTCGCGTGTGAGCTGTCGCGGTAAGCCAACGAATGGTCATCGGCGTGACACCGCAGACAGGCCTCCGCGGCGGCGAATTGCGTGTCGAATTGATGGCCGGGATGACAGGCGTTGCAATCGAGTTTGGCATGGGCCTGGCCGGCATGCATCGGCAATCTCGCCTGGTCGGGCGTCATCGCGGGCAGCCCCACGGCCAGCCGCATCCCGTGCTTGCCGGTTTGAAAACTGGCGACCTGGCCGGCATGGCATCGCTGGCAGCTTTCCATGGCGACTGTCTCGGACCACTGTGAATCATCGTTCCCGCCGTGGCAGTGCGTGCAGTTGACGCCTGCGCGTGCGTGGGCGGTTGACGCCCAGTCGTCCAGCACGCCTTGATCGACGGCTTCGGTCGGGGGATGGTCGGCTTCATCGATCCCCAGCGGGCGATCGGGACGAAAGACGCCCGAGAGCGATGCAGCGGTCGACCGCAGGGGCAGGGAAGCGAGTTCCAGATGATCGGGCTGCCCGTGATGGTCATCGAGGTACTTTTCATAGAGCGCCCGGTTGTCGTGGTAATTGTGACACCCCGCGGTCGCACAACTGTCGTACGCCATGTCGCGGTGGCTGGGGCGCGAATCGGCGACCTCTTGATGACAATGCCAACAGTAATCGGCCGGCATGGTCAGCCCCATCGTGAGCGTCTGTTCGGGGACGTGTTCCTGGTGGCAACTCAAGCAGTTCTGTGCGTCGAGCACCGCCAGTCGCTCGGCATTGGTCGGGTCGCGGAATTTCTTTGCCGGGTGCGTGTCCTTGGCAAGATCCAACTGTTCGCCATGACAGCGGATGCAGGCATCTTGCATGACGTCGGATCCGCTCGGCCCGTCCGCCGATCGCCCCGGGGCATGGCAGGCGTTGCAATCCAATTCGATCTGGTAATGCCCGTGCGTCGTTTCACCGGGTAGCCAGGCGGTCTTGCTGACCGATGCGGGAGCAACCAACCCGAACCCGAAGTAGGCGGCGATCGAGACATTGATGGCCGCCCACGTCAACCATTTCGGTGCGTGGGGTGACTGGCGAAACGCGTTCCAGATCGATCGGATGTGAATGCTCATGATCAATCGCTGAACCAATAAAAACCGAGCACATGAAGCGCGATCAAGATCGGCAACGGCCAGGTCACCCAGAGGTGAATGCGGCTCAATCGGGGACGCCAGCGGCGGATCCACATCCCCAGATTTCCCGACGCGCGACTCTCCATGCTGCTTGCGATTCCGGCCACCGCGCCCAACGCCGCAGCGGACAAGAAGCAGACCGCGAGCAAGAAATTCAAGTTGTGTCCCAGCCGCATCCCGGTGTGAATGGCAACGCCGAACAGCACGGCCATGCCTAACACCCCGTGCGCGGCGCGCCAAAATCCATACGATCCCCAACGAAACCACGTCAGGCGTTTGCGGAGCGAAAAGATGAGCCCCAACAGCGTCAAGCCGACCAAGGTGAATCCGCTGACCTGGCGACCGAGATCCCCGCGCCAAAGCGTCTCGACGGATCGCCACGACGATTGCACGCTGTCTGTCAGCGGGATCGGTGGAACGACCAACCAAGCCAAGCTGGCCAGCAAGGCGATCACGCTGGCCACCCACATGGTCTTGGCCCCGGGGACGGTGATCGGTTCCGCCGCTGCGGCGCCCGCCAACTGGCCGACCAGACCGCGACAGCTGCCGCAGGCGGTGGACGCACCACATGCCATGGCGATGTGTTCGACGTCTTGTTTGCCGTCATCGATCAATTCGACGATCGTTGACTTGCTGACCGACAAGCACGAACACACGATCGCGTCGGCCGGCCAATCGGTGACCGGCATCGCACCGCCGGGAGACCACGGGGATCCCGTGTTTAAGAATCGTTTGCGTTGCCAAGGCCACAGACGCGCCCGTTTGGCGATCGCCTGTCTGACTTGCGGCAGTTCATCCCAGGGGCCGACACACGACGCGCCGACGATTCGCCCCCGCTCGGTCAACAGTTTGCGGTATCCCGATTCGTCATGGTGTGTCACGACGTTGCCGCCGGCGAATTCACCGAGCGTCGTGCCCAGCGTCGCGACTTGCACGCCCATCAGTTTCAGTTCTGCCGATTCGTCGGCACCATCGAACGTTGTTTCACCGCCGGCCAGTCGCTGGGCCAAGACATCGGCCATGCGAAAACAAGGCGCGGCGAGTCCGAAGACGTGGTCGTGGAAGGAGGCGCATTCGCCAATCGCAAAGATGTTTGGATCGCTGGTCTGCAAACACTCGTTGACCTTCACTCCGCGGCGGGGGCCGATTTCAAGCCCCGCTGATTCGGCCAGCTTGTCGTTGGGACGCACGCCCGCGGCGATGACCAGCAAATCGACGTGCAGATCGCTTGCATTGGAAAACTCGATGCAAATCTCCTCGTTGACGACAGCGATCGATTCGGTGCGGCGGACGAGTTGGACGTCAACGCCCATGCGTTGAATCTTGTGTTTGAGCAGCCCGGCTGCGTCGGCATCGAGTTGTCGCGGCATCAATCCCGGCGCCATCTCAATCACGCTGACCGTCAAACCCAGATCCATCAGGATTTTGGCGGCTTCCAAGCCCAACAAGCCTCCGCCGATCACGCCGCCCCGACGCACGTTTCGTGACGCGCAGTAGTCGCGAATCGCTTCCAGGTCGGCGATGGTGCGATAGACGAATACCCCTTCGCTATCAGATCCTTTGATCGGAGGCACGAAGGCGTGGGATCCGGTCGCCAACACCAATTGGTCGTAGCCATAGAACGAGCCATCCTGATCAATCACCATTCGCTGCTCGCGATCGATCCGCTCGATGCGACGCCCCGTGATCAGTTCGATGCGATGTTTTTGGTACCAATCCCGCGGTGCCAACAGCAGTTCTTCGGCCGATCGACCATCGAAGTAAGTCGACAAGTTGACTCGGTCATACGCCGGCAGCGGTTCGTCACCGATGACCGTGACGTCATAGCCCTCGATCACGCCGCTGCGGACGAGGCGATCGCAGAGGCCAAAGCCCGCCATTCCGCCTCCGACGATCACCAGCCGGGGGCGTTGTGGGGGCGCGACGTGACGCTGGGCGGCGGTTGGACCAACCTGTTGACGATTCGCGAGAGGGGCGTTCAGCGCGGCAACCATGTCCGGGTGGAGGTGAAACCGGGGGAAAGAACCGAGGAGATCGACTTCGGTTGACCTCCACAGCCGGGCCCGCTTTGCCTAGCAAGGGCCGACCGAGTCACCGCCGCTCGCAATCGTTGCGCCAATCCGCACAGCTAGGGAGGTTGATCGGTGCGGCGCTGGTCGAATTCGACACAGAGCAAGGCGAAGGTTTTAAAAATATCCCTTAGCGTGCAGGTTTTTTTGAACCGCAGGGAGACGGCGTCCATGCTCACCAGCGCGAAACGAGTGCACGTCCGGGTTGGTCTGCCTAAGATCGCGGCAGCAGATGGTTGAGCACTCGGCGATGGACGGGAATTCTCGCAAACTGATCTGGAAACGCGGGGGAAGATTCCGCTAGACGTGATCCTTGACCGTTCACCCGCTTGATTTTCGCACGAATCCGTCATGGAGGACTGTCGTGCAAACGATAAAAACCGCCGCCGTTGTCGTTCTGATGCTGACCGTCTTGTACGGCGGTTATGTATCGTTGACCACTCCGCCCGAGCCGCTGCCCGATGAGATCGAGGAGATCCTGGTCATTGAAGAAGCCGGCGGATCGGCCTTCGGGGCTGGCGAAGCGGTGGCAAGTGGATTGCAACTCGATGAGCCCCCTCCGGGTGTTTTGCCGCCGTCGACCGACGCCATGGCACAGCCGGCTCCGCTGCCGAACCCCGCCGCCGACTCGGTTGTCAGCGGGGCATTCAACCCGGCGCCGCGGCCCACTTCCGCGGCCAATCCCAATCCCAACACCTTCGGCAGTTCCTTCGCGGATCTACCTCCGAAACTGGAATCCTCAGTCGATCGCCAGTCGTCCGGCTCGGCGGCGATCACGAAGCTGCCCGCGGTCGATCCGAACGCACTCGGCGTGACACCCGGACCGGCGGACTCGTACGCTTCGACGCCCGGCGAGTTTCGCTTGCCCGATCCGACAGCCGCCGCTGCGACCTTCGATCCGACGGTTGGCGCCGCGTTTGAAGGCGGCCCGGCCGGATTCACGATGACCGACAAATCGCCTGCGACGGCGGTCGAAACGCTGGGGAATCCCCCCGCCGAGGAGAACCGTGGTTTGACCAATGCGTTCAAGACGGCCGATGCGATGTTCGTCAAGGGCCAGTTGAAAGAAGCTCTGGCCACGCTGAGCGTCTTTTACGGGATGCCGAACGTGTCGCCCGACCAGAAGCAACAGTTGCTCAGCCGACTCGATCCCCTGGCCCGCGAAGTGATCTACTCGCGACGGCACTTGCTCGAGCCGCCGCACCGTGTGACCGCCAGCGAAACGTTGCTGGAGATTGCCGACAAGTACCAGGTGCCCTCGCAATTGCTGGCCAACATCAATCAAGTGGATGATCCGGTCACCGTGTTGCCGGGAACGGAATTGAAGATCGTCCGCGGACCGTTTCGCGCCGAGGTCGATTTGACCGGTCAACAATTGACGCTGTACCTCGGCGATTTGTACGCCGGGCGTTTCGAAATTGGTATCGGCAATGATCCGGCCCCCAAACCGGGGACCTACACCGTCCAAGAGAAACAGACTTCGCACGTGTACTACGACCGGACCGGTGTGCCGATTCCGGCGGGCAGCCCCAACAACCCTTACGGCAAGATGTGGCTGGATCTGGGGGGACAGATCAGCATCCATGGCAGCCCCAATACCGTGCAGCCGACCGATGCCGGATGCATCAGTGTCGCCGGTGACTACGCCGATGACATCTACGGGATTCTCAGCCAGGGTTCCTCTGTGACGATTCGCCGATAACAATGCCCTGTGGCACCAAACGGGGTGTCTTTGGTTAGCGGTAGGGCGCGAGCCCTCCGGTCAGAACGTAGGCGGCCGGGCAGAAAGCTCGCGGGCGCCGAATCACGCAGGGAATCATGGCATGACGTACAACAAACAAGACTTGATCGATCTTCTCGGATCCGAGGCACTCCAACGCGGCGAATTCACGCTGGCGAGTGGAAAAAAGGCATCGTACTACCTCGATTGCCGACGCATCACGTTGCATCCCCAGGGCGCCAATCTGGTCGCCGCCGGAATGTTGGCGGAGATTCAGGCATCCGGTCCGCTGCCGGCCGCGGTCGGCGGGATGGCGATCGGCGCCGATCCGATCACCGCCGCGATTGTCACTGTGGCCGGACAACAAAATCTTCCGCTGAAAGGTTTCATGGTCCGCAAGGAGCCGAAGGGACACGGCACGGGGAAACAGGTAGAAGGACCGGTGGAGCCCGGCCAGGAAGTCGTGATCGTCGAAGACGTGATCACCAGCGGCGGCAGCGCGCTCAAAGCCGTCGAGGCGGCCGAAGCGTTCGGGCTCAAGGTCCGTGAAGTGATCGGAATCATCGACCGGCTGGCCGGCGGCGAAGCCGCGTTTGCGGCCCGCGGATTGAAACTCAAGACGCTGACCACCATTCGCGATTTCGGGATCGAGCCGGAATAGTGGAAACGTCGCTGCATCAACAGTTGAAACTCCACTACGCCTGCGACGCGTCACAAACGGAAGTCGTCGTCGGGCGTTATCGGATTGATGCAGTTCGAAATGATGAATTGATCGAAGTGCAATGCGCGTCCCTTTCGGCGATCAAATCCAAAATCAACGCGCTCTTGCATCGCCACACCGTTCGGGTGGTCAAACCGATCATCCTGCGAACTCGCATCGCCAAGAAAAAAAATGCCCGCGGCAAAGTGACGTCGCGGCGAATGAGTCCCAAACGTGGCGACACGTTGGATCTGTTCGAAGATCTGATCTATTTCACGCGAGTGTTCCCACATCCGAACCTGATTTTAGAATTGGCGTTCCTGCATGTGGAACAAACGCGCGTCCCCGGTCGCCGACATCGACGCCGCTGGCGCAAAGACTATCGCGTCGCGGATGTTTCACTCGAACAGATCGAATCGACGTTGGAACTTCGTAGCGCCGAGGACCTGTTTGAACTGGTGGGACTCGATCGCCGAACCGAGTCGTTTACGACCGAAGACATCGCCCGCGTGACCGGCCGCCCTAGGTGGTTTGCCCAAAAGATCGCCTACGTGCTCAAGCACACCCAGGCGATCGAGCCGATCGGACGCAACCGATCCGGCATTCTGTATCGCGCCGCGTAGCGCGGTGGGGTAAGCATCTTGCTTGCCGTCCTCGCCGGCTCCGCCGGCGAACGCGTCCCCCCAAGCAGAGCCCGGAAACAAGACCGGTACGTCACGCGGTGCGTGACGTATGGCAAGCTGGAGGCTTACCCCACGTTGCGCCCGCGAAGCGCATGCCGATGGGGTATGACCCTGGACGGGGGCAAACCCATTAGCCGGCGGTGTCGCTGTGCTCACCTCCGGCGACTGGCTGCCATCCCTCCGGGATTCGCCCAACCGCAGCAAAATTCGCGTTCCGGCCGGGAAAAGCTTATGAAATAGCTTGAAACGTCGAGGGAAAGGTGGGCTCTTTCCAACCCGTGAGCAACGTTTTGGCTTCTGACGTTCCGTCGAGACCCACCGTGATGACCGTTTTTGTCGCTATTACCATCGTTTGGATCATTGTCACGCTGGTCGGTCATTTGTCATGGCTGGCCGTCGCGGCACTCTTCCACGCGATTGCGGGGCGCGACGAGGCAGTGACGAAGGTCGTCGATCGCGACGAGGACGCTCAGGCGGCAAACCGCGTGATCAGCCGAATGGCCGCGGCGCTGCTGATCAGCCCCGCCGAAGCGCAGAAACTCCGCGGCAAGATCAACCAGCTCGATCACGCGACATGGCCGAGCACCGCCCAGCCGACAGAAGGCCAGCGGGATCTCGAAGGCCAAAACCAGGCCGCCGAATCGACGCCCGACGGAGACGTGTTGGGCGCCGCCGCGTCAGACGCCACCCCGATGGCTTCGTCCGCTGCTGCACCGTCGGCACGCACCGACAGCCAACCCGCCAGCGAACCCGCCAGCGCGCGACAACCCACACTCGACGATTTTCTGGCGCCGCGTCCGAGCGTCACCGCCGCCACGCCCACCGCCGCCAAGCCTGTCGCCGAACGCTCCCAAGCGACGGCCCAACCGGTTTCTCCAACGCCGACGGTTTTTTCGCCTCGTGCTTCACTCGGCCAATCGCTCGCCGAGTTCTTGGCGGCACACAACATCCGTTGGGGTGAGTTAATCGCGGGGCTGCTGATCGTCGTCTGTTCGATCGGACTGGTGATGAGTTTGTGGACCACGATCACTCAAATGCACCGTGTGATCCCCTCGTTAATTTTTCTGACCGGCAACACCGCGATCTTTGGCGCCGGATTGTACACGCTGTTTCGCTGGCGGTTGCAGGACACCAGTCGGGCGACGCTCGTGATCGCGATGTTGTTGGTGCCCTTGGGGATCTTGACCGGGCTATCGACCGGAGGGATCGACGATGCGTCGGTGATGCTCAACGATCCGATCACTGTCTTGTCAATTCTGGGTGCCGGTGCCATCTACATCACGTTGATTTGGCAGTCGAGTCGCGCGCTGGTCGGTTCGTCCGGCGCCCTGCCGATGACGCTCGGTGTCGCCGGTCCGGCCGCGGTGCTGCCCCTGGTGCCTGCCGCGGTCCGTGTTTGGGACGCGTCGGCTGGATATGTCGCGTACGGGGGATCGATTGCCGTCGCGCTCGCGATCACGTTGTTGATTCCCCGAAGCGCTGAGGGGCGACTGAAAGGCAACGCGTCGTGGCGCCGCGCGCTGGTGATCGGTGTTTCGACGTTTACCCTGGCCGTGCTTGCCGGATACGTCGCCTTCATGTTGCGGAGTTTTGAATCGGGTTGGCTGGGAATCGCCGTGTCGACGCTTCCCGGCGTGGTGCTGTTGGCGGCGGCGGCAGGCTCATTGGCGGGCGATCGCCGACGCCCAAAACTGGCGCTAGCGGGAACGGTGATGGCGTCTCTGGGGCTATTGGCCGGCAGTGCTCTGTTGATCCCGATGATGGCGTCGTCGCAGTGGCTTTGGACCTGGGCGGTCTCATTTTCACTTGCCGCTGTGCTGGCAGCGTTTCTTTTGAATGCTCCGCGTTGGACGGTGATTGCAACGGTGCCCGTCTCGATGGCATTCTTGCTGAGCTCGCCGGCGTGGGCTTCGGATCTCGCTTGGTCGCAGTTTCCGATCTGGAAGCGATTGGTCGGTGGCGAACCGATGTTGGCGTCGCTGTGCATCGGTGTGGTCACGCTGGGGATTGCGTTGCTGTTGCGTTCGGCAGATCAACGCAAGGCGATGACTTGCACCGCGGGCGCCTGGCTGGCCTACGCAACCGCCAATGCCGCCTTGTTGACGGTCGCTCCGACGAGCTGGATGGGAGCGATTCCCGGTTGGGTGTTGCCGGTGTTGCTGGCGCTGGCCGCCGCTGCCCTGGTGGTCGCTGCCAGCCGGATCACGTTGCCTATCGATGCCAAGCTGGTCGCGGGAATCGGTACGGCGGTGATGTTTGCATTTTGGTTGTCTTTGCTGAAACCGTTGGTCATCGGACAACCCTTTCCGGGCTGGATCCCCGCGATGTGGACGCTGCTGGCGACCGCGGGTGCGGGGATCGTTGCCGCCGAGATCTTGTGGAAACAAAACACACTGGCCGAGGCGTTTCGGGCGACGGCATCCGGGTTCCTACTCGGCGCCGCGGCGGTTTCGATCCTGTTGGTGTTTGAGGCGACGGACGTTGAGGCCGTTCATCATGCCAACACAATCAAAGCGATCGCCGTGTCGTTTTCCTGTGTGCTCGCCTGGCTTTGGATCGGGCTGACCGATCGCAACACGCTGCATCTGGCGTTTGCCCGGTTTTACCTCGTCGTGACGGCCGTGATGGTGGGCCATGATTGGTTCAATGATTCCTTGCTGACCGTTACGGCGTGGCGCAGCGGCGAGGCCTTGTGGGCGTGGTCGGGGCTGGGGTGGTTGGTGGTGCTTGCGATCACCGGCAGAGACGCCCTGATCGGAGCGTTGAAAAATGTTTCAGAAGGATCACTGGGGTCATCCTTCGCGGCTCGTTTCAGTTGGTACAACTCGGCCGAGCACCCGTGGGACGTCCTGACGCGGGGGCTGGTCATTCAGGCGTCAACGGTGTTATTGGGATTGGGGTCCGCGTTGTCGTTCGGTTCTTTGGTGGTCACCGTCGGTTCGGGAACGGCGACGAGCCTGTTCAACGGATTGACACTGCCGATCGCCGTGCTGTTGGTCAGCGGTTTGGTGCTGCACGGGCTGGTGTTGCAAGGGGACGCGCGCGGCGACGCGGTGTTTTTTGGCCAGCGGTCGGTTTTGCCTTGTTTGCATTTAGCCGGCGGATTCGGTTGGATCGGATGGCAGGTCGGGATTCGGATGTTGGTCGACCCGTCGGAACAACTCGTCTTGGCGACTTCGGTGGCGGCGGCGGGCTGCTTTGCCATCGACTTGTTGCGACGTGAATCAGAATCCGGCGATCACGTTTTTGTGTTGTGCGGTTCGACCGCCGGCGGTGTGTTTGCCGCCATCGGATTGGCGTTCATCGCCGTGTCGTCCGGTTGCCTGCTGAGCAGCGGTTGGGTGCCGATGGTGCAGCAACGTGTTCGGCCGGATCAGTTCGTCACGCTGTCGGTCGCGGCGTGGTGGGCGACCGCTGCGATCCTGTCCGGATGGCTCGGCCACCGCGATCGCAGCGGCGTGTTGGCGATCGTCTCGGCAATGCTGGTTCCAGCGGTGGTGATCCTGGTGATGCCGCTTTGGGCACCGGCCCAGTGGTGGGTTTGGATTCAATCCGCGGCGATCGCCAGCGGCGCGTATGCGGTCGCGTTGCGATTCATTCCGTCGGGTTTACGATCCGAACCCGATCAACCGATGCTGCCTCGGGCGATCGATGTGTCGCTGCTGGGTTGTGCCTTCGTTGCGATGGTGACTTTGCTGGGCTTGATCGCGGGCATCGTATTGCGAGACGCATCGTGGATGCAGTTGCATCATCCGACGGGATGGCTGCTGTCGACGATGGCCGCATGCCTGATGCTGTTTTGGAATCGTCTTGCCGGTCCGGCACTGCGGCTGGCCCAGCCGATCTCGTGGCCGATCATGCTCAGCTTGATGTCCGGCCACGTCGCGATGTGGTTATCGCAGCTCGCGGCGCCATCGATGTTGCCGCATCAATGGTTGCCGATGGTTTGGACGGCGGTGGCAGTGATTTCGATTTGCGAAGCTTGTCGCGTGGCGTTTTGGCAGAATTCATCCGTTCGTCTGGCCCGATGGCACGCCGGGCTTTTGATCGTTGGGGCGACGCTGTTGTGTCTATTGGACGGTTCGATGACCCGTGATGCCACGGTCGGTTTGATCGCCAGTCTCGCCGGTGGGATCCTGGTCACGACACGGGCCGTGTTGGCTTATGGGGAGGTTCGAAGTGGGCGGTCGATCACGAAACGGTCGACGGTGATCACGCGGATGTTCAGTTGGTATGCGGTCGCGAGCGGGTTGGTGTTTGTGTTTCAGATCGTCGAAGCAAATTTTCGATCGGAGTTTGTGCTTTGGACGATGCTGCTGGCGTGGGTCGCGGCCTGGGTTTTGGTATGGCGTCTGGGCTGTCCCGACCGAGAGTCGGTCGAACCGGATGCGCGACGGTGTCGCGCGATGTTGCCCGATAGCGAGGCTGCGATGTTGGTGCTGGCGGCGTTGTCACTGGAGTTGTTGGCCGTGATGATTTCGGCGGTCGACTTCGCCCCGCTGGCGGTCGTGGAAGACCCCTTGCTGTGGCTGCGACTGGGGATCGGACTTGCCGTCGCCCTCTCGGTCAGTTTTCGGCAGGGACGTCCTTCGGTCGGCGA
Organism: Rhodopirellula sp. SM50; assembly: GCF_002289565.1. Taxonomy (GTDB): domain Bacteria; phylum Planctomycetota; class Planctomycetia; order Pirellulales; family Pirellulaceae; genus Stieleria. The sequence goes on from NZ_NTFY01000017.1 coordinate 108,957, forward strand.
GACGGCGGTGGCGACCGTTCTCGTTTCGGCGACGCTGTTGGGGATCAGGATCGGAGTCGACCGGTTGGCCCGCAGCGAAACCTTGCTCACCGTGATGTGCTTGGTCGCACCGATGACGTTGGCCGTGATGGTGTTTTCCGCCGCGGCAATCTGCCGGGCGATCAATCGGATCGGTGTCCAGTGGAATGGCTTGATCGCCGATGGGCAGTTACCGACGTCGATTTCGATCCCGCGTTTCGCACGCGTGTTGACGCGTGTCGCAGTGGGCACGGTGATCTTGGTCGTCGCTCTGACGAGTTATTTGTTGTTCGATTCCAACTCCAACACCATGGTTCCGGTTGCGATCTGCGGCGTCGCCTTGTTGGCCGCTTCGCTGGCGGAATTGGCCGAGCGGACGGGGCGTGAGATCGTTCGACACGTGGCGATGTTTGTCGCGTTGGCGTCGATCGCGATGTGGGCCAGCGTGAACGTGGGCAACGACGCTCATCCGATGGTTTCGCTCTCCACACGCTGGTTCGTGGGCTGGGTATTCGTCGCGATCGGATTGTCGTTCGGCGTACCAAAGTTGCTCGGTGCGATCATCTTGGAACGATGGAAGAACGCGGTTCGAAGCGGATTTGTTTTGGCGATCTCACTGGCGATGGGGTCGTTGGTCGCGACGTTGGTTCAAGAAGCGGTCGTTCGCGTTGCCGGCCAAACTGACCAGCTGGTCAAACCCCTGATGTTGGGAATGGCGGCAACGTTGGCGCTGTTGAGCGTGATGTCGACGTTGGCGGGGATTTTGAGTGGACCGGGGTATTCCTACCGAGACGCGTGGAAACTGACGGATCGGCAACGCGCCGCCTTGGTCGTCGCGGCGCAGGTGTTTGGCGGATTGACCTGGTTTCACCTGTTCCTGTGCAAGAGTCCGTTGGCGAGTCTGGGGCTCAGAGCGTATTGGCCGTATGTCGTGATGACGTTGGCGTTTGCCAGCGTGGGAATCACCGAATGGGCGCGGCGCCGCGGCGATGAGGTACTTGAAAAAACGCTCAAGCAGACCGCTTTGTTTTTGCCCTTGGTTCCCGTGATCGGATTCTGGCTGAGCGGATCGTGGGTGTCGTCACTGTTCGGCGAATCCGACGGCAGTCGATGGACCTACATCCAGGGCCGCGTGTCCTATCAAGGTTTGTTGATCGCGGCGGCGCTTTACTATGGTGTCGTGTCGTTCCTGTGGAAGAGCGGCCGGGCACGACTGGTTTCGATCATGATCGGGAACGTTGCGTTGTGGGTGATCTTGGTCCAAACGCCGAACTGGGACTTCCTTTCCCATCCACAGGCTTGGTTGATCCCGCCGGCGGTCTGCGTGTTGGTCGCGACGCATTTCCACCGGGATGCATTGGGGGCAACGACCGCGGCCGCGATCCGTTATGCGGCGACATTGACGATCTATGTGACCAGCACGGCGGACATGTTGATTCAAGGGGTCGGTTCGACGATCCTTGGCCCGATCGTCTTGATCGTGTTGGCACTGCTGGGAGCCGCCGCCGGTGTGGCACTGCGTGTCAAACCATTCCTGTACCTGGGGACAACGTTCGTGTTGATCGGCGTGACCAGCATGGTCTGGCATGCCCAACAACAAATCGGTGCGGTTTGGCCCTGGTGGGTCTTCGGCATCAGCAGTGGCGTGATGTTGATGATCGGGTTGATGGCGATCGAAAAGAATAAACCCAAGCTGCGCCGCATCGCGACGGCGATGCAGCAGTGGGACGCATGACCGGAAAAGGGGGCAGGTACCAAAAACCAATTAGACCGAAGGGCCGTTCCGGCTATTGACTCCTGACCCCGTTTTCGCGGTTTACTGGCGGTGAACGTCGTTTAGGGACAGAGCCTAGGACGCCGACGTCGCGTACGCCGGATGCGCTCGAATCGCTTCTCGCAATCGTTCCACATCGCGGTCGAAAAGTGGCGTGCACGCTGTTTGATCCAACATCTCGTGGTCAAAGACGATTTGTTGGGCCGCGTCGAAAATGCGTCCGGTCGGGCGGTCTCGGAAGTGATGAATGGTCCGTGAGTAATCGCCACCACGTTCACCGCTGCCCTGATGGGTGTACCCTTGGATCGCTAGTCGATAGAGCGTCTGGGCAAGGAATGCCACGGTTTCATCTTCGATCCCATCGATGGCCCGTGACGCTTGAGCATGGGTAATGACGTGGACACATTCATGCACGATCAACGCTTTGCTGTCGGCGTCCGAGCGGATTTGGTTCTCGTCAGCGTCGCTCCACAGGAACAACGTGGGGCCGTTGCGATCGTAGCGAGCTCGGTCGGGAAGATCGGGGTCGGTCTGGACGCCGATTGATTCACTCCGCAGCATCGACTGAACGCGACTGAACGCGGTCGGATCGATTCGGCACCGGCCGAGGTTGAAGTTGATCTGGTGCGTGGCACGCTCGCCGAGAATTCGGATGACTTCTGCAGTTAACGACATCGATCGATCCCCCAACGCTGCGTGATGAATCATTCGCTAGGCCAACTCTGGCGGAACCGGCCCCGTGGCGGTTGTTCCAAACGAATGTCCGTTGCAAATCATATGCCCGAGACGTCGCCGGTGAGAGCAGAGCGAATCACGTCAAGACGGAGGGGGGAACGTGCATTTCCGCACGCGACTGATTCCACCCGGCACAGTTGAGGCGGGGCCGAACAAAGGGCGGGCAGATCGCTATTGCGCCAGCGATCCCGACTCAGCGGCGACGAGCGCTTCGTATTGGGCGATGCGTTCTTCGTCGCCCAGACGTCTCAGGTTTTCCGCCAACAGCACGTTGTCGGCGACCCTGAGAAAGCGATCGTACTTGACGTTTTGCTTGGTCGAATCCGGTTTGGGCTTGTCGGCCAGTTCACGATACCGTTTGTAGTCTCGGTGTTTCTCGATCGCCGCCACAAACTCCGCAGCACGTGACGTCATCAATTCAATCGAAACGGGATTGACGACGTTGGCCAATTCCGGCCACTTGCGTTTCAAATCGCCGGCGATCTTTCGTCGCAACTGCTCCGACGACGATTCGGGGGCGCGGCGGCGGGAACGTCCGCGGCGGCGTCCCTCCTCGAGCGCTTTCCAGGCGCCGACCAACCGATCGTTTCCCGTCAGGTTCAGCTGTTCGGAAAGGCCTTCGAGGATCGCCGCTTGCGTTGTGGTGGCCAGGCTGAGTACCAAGTCATACGATTCTTCGTTGGAGAGAAGTTCTGAATCCCCTTCCGCGAATTTGCTGTACTGGCTTAGAAACTCGCCCGATGTTTTGATCGGCAAATCAATCGTGTCGGCGGTCAAAATCGTGTAAGCATGGGCCTCATCGAAAGAGACGATGCCGTCGTGGTTGTAATCGGGCGGATTGATCGGATCGCCGGTTCGCGACCGGCCGGACAGTGCTGCCCAAAAATAGGTGCTGTATTCAACATAGCTCGATTCGTCGACTTCCGGTGTGCAACCCGCCGCGGGGCGATCGTGGACGGTCGCAAAAAACGCGCAGCGACGTTGCGGAGAAAGTCCCCGATCGGGGTCACCGCCGTTGTAGATCAGTTTGGCAAACCCGCCGGAATGGCACTGAACCATAATGGCCACCACGTCCACTCCGACCGCAAGCCGATCGAGCAGGCTGACGAACTCCCGCATCTTGATCGACGAATTATTCCACGTCGCGATCGTCGTGTTGTACGGATCCTTCGAATCGGCACTCTTATTGCCGTGGGCGGTAACGAACAGCAGCAGCCGATCGCCAGTGGTCATCGTGACGCCGACTTCGTCGAACCACTTGCGAATGTTCTCCGGTCGTGTGCTGCCGCGCACCTCGGGGATGCGATGATTGCGATACGACAATCCCAGTGATGATCGACTGCCGAAGAACTCCGCCATCAATCGATTCGCTTTGGGGATCGTTTGGGGATCTATCACCTGCACGTCGGCGCCGTTTGCGCTGCCGTCGGAGAAAAAGACGTCGTTGTGCCTCTGGTCCAGATTCGTTTCGTCCAACACCCGTTGAAAGAACAGGACGTTGTTTTCCAGCGACGCTTGATTGCCCGCAGGCGAGTATCCGCCGCCGATCGTCAGAAAGTAGTCGGCCGCCCGCACCGGCAGCGGTGCCAGCAGTGCCGACGCGACCACGCAACAGGACAACCGAATCGTTCGAGAGGACGTTCGTCGCATCGTTCCGCCGCTTCTGTATCGGTGAGGGTTCGGGCCAAATGGTCGCATCAGTCGCTGATCTCCGATCCCATTGTAACGCCAATTCGATCCGCGTTGCGTCAAATGATCTTGCAGCCGAGCCGCACTATGGGCGTTACCGAACGCTCCGATCGGCTTCGCGACGGAGCGGGACGATCTGGATCGCGTTGAACATGGAATAAGAACTTCCGTCCCGATGGCTGATGAACTTGACTTCGTTTCCACGCCAGAGGTCGAAGTCGAACGTCACGTATTGGACGCCTTCGGTCATCGGCTGTGACCGATAGCCGTGGGTGCCGTCATTTGCCGTCGCCTTTTTGCCGATGCTCTCGTCGGCGATTCTCAATTCGATGTTGGCATTCTGATCAGGCGCGTCGCCATGTGCATAGACGAACGCCCGATAGCGTCCCGGTTCCAAATCCAGGATCGTCACTTCCAAATCCTTGCAGCGGCAATTGTCGTAGATGTAGCCATGGAAAATGCCCGACTGACCTGCGATCCCCCACGCTCCGTCGTGTCGCGAAATGCGTAGACGCGCCGTGCTGCCTTGCGTGTTACTCAAACGCATGAAGTCTTTGGCCGTGGTGCCGACGCTGACGAAGTTCCAGACGTCTCCGCTTGATCCGACGACGCCATCGTAGTGCCCGGCGCCGGGGTCATGGGCAAAGCCGACATTCAACATGCCTGTCGGCGGGGACTGGGCCGACGCACAGACGCCGCTGACGAGCGACGTGATGATCGCGAGTCCAACGTGTAACGCGTTGGGGCGTAACCTGAAGGGAAACAACATTGCACCAACCTGTTGAGCAAAGCGTCACGAGATGAAGGTCCGGCCAGTGATCCATAACCGGTCTCCTGTTTAGGCTGTTTCCTTCATAACAAGGTGCATTGGGTCGGGCAGGGATGAAAGCTCCAAAATAAGAAAGCTTTTACATTTGGAAGCTGGCCCAGCTCGTGATCGCAACCCGCCAGGCAACGCTGTGAAGCATTTTCCCCATGTGTTTCTTGAGGTTTTAGCGGCAGGGCGCGAGCCTCTCCGGTCCTTCATCTTTGCCAGAACTCCGGAGGGCTCGCGCCCTGCCGCTAAAAAATGCTTCACAGCGTTGCCCGCCAGGGTTGTGTCTCATTGCCGTTTGAGCTTGATGCCCGAGAGGACCGGTGCGCCTTGCTTGGCGATGAAGTGGACCTGCAATTCGTTGCTGATCTCGACGTCATGAAACGCCAACGTGGACGTGGTGTGCTCGACGCCATCGATCGTGACGTTTTCGGCGAGGCGTTTGTTTTGCAGGCGGACGTCAAACACGCGAACGTCTTTCTCGCCCGGTTCGGGAGCCGCGAAGACCAGTTCGACATCGTAGAGACTCAGTTCGTGCACTTCGTCACCTTCGCCGGGCGCATCGTTTTTGTCTTTCAGCGTCAGTGCCAACCGCAGTTCCGTGATGCCGTCGGCTCCCGAGGCCGCGACCCACGGCCGATCGGCGAAGGGGGCGGTGGACGAGTGGCGGGAGAAATAACGTGTGTCCGGATTTGTCGTGACCGAAAGTGGTGGTGAATCGCCGGCGACGACGGGGTGTTCCAACCACAACATGCCGTCTGCGTCACGGCGATCGCCGGGGGCGCCCAAGTTGATCGCCAGGTTGCGAATCATTTCGCCGGGCCGGGTGTCCGAGGCGCCGTTGTGCACGCTCCACGTTTCGATCTCCGGCATGTGAACCAGCGCCAATGACGTTTGGTTTTGATATGCACAGCTGCACGTGCGGGTGTAGTCCGGAGCATTCAAGACGCCGTTGGCGACGACCAAGTTGGACGTGCAGCCGGATTTGAAACCGCCCAGGTTTCCCGTCCCAGAATGGGTCAGTAAATCGTAAAAGCCCGCCGCGCCGGAGCGGAACGTCAGCAGGTTCTCACTGGCGATGATGCTGTTGCATCCATAGGCACGGGTGATTTTCCACGGTTCAGATTCACCGGTCAGCGGATTTTCGAGCAGCTTTGGTTTGCCGGTTTCTAAGAAGAACGCACCCGCGGATTCAGAGTAGGAGTTGGCGTTGGTGATGATCAAGTCGTTGTGCAAGATGCAGGGTCCGGAATATCGCAACGACGGATTGCTCCATTTTTCCGATCCGTCATCGCCGTGGTAGACCGCCATGCCCGCGGCGACTTCGTCGGCCAACCGATCGCTGGCCTTGGCACCGGCCTGGAGCAGCAAGTCATGTTGCTCGGAATAACCCAGCCAGCTGCCGAAGATGTTGTCGTTGATTTCCCAGACTTGCTTTCCGGTCTGAACGTCGAAAGCCACGATGCGGTAGGTGTCGCTGCGTGACTGACCGCGACGCAGCAACGCGTCTGCGATTTGTTTGGGCGTGCGATCGAGGCAATAGACTTTACCGCCACCGGCGACGATCCCGTTGTGCCAAAAACTGTGACGGGCGTCGACTTTCCAGAGTTGTTTGCCACTGTGGCGATCAAAACCGACCAGCGCCACGCTGGCGGCGCGATCATAGCTTTTGGATCCGAAACCGGCTTTGTTGGATTTCAGTTTCTTGTCGGAATCAAAGGAGAGATTATTTCGCTCGCGATACATTGCGAATCCGAGGCCGCCGATCAACACGTCTTTGTAAACCCCCAGATAACCCCACTGCTCTTGCGTGCCGGTCGGTGACGGTGGAAGCTGGAAATCGGTGATCAACTCACCCGTCGCCGGATCGAGTGCGTGGCAAACGCTTCCTTCGACGATGTAGACATGGTCCTCGGTAACGACGTAATTCGTGCCGCGAGCGTTCGCACCAGGGATATGCACCTGGTTGTACTTCGGATCAAGTGGCAGGTTCTCGTAGGTCTGGTCGTAGTAGACGTCATAGGTGCCCAAGTCGGCGAAGTCGCGTTTCCAAAGCACGCGTCCGGTGTAGACGTCGCGGGCGCTCAACGAGTTCATGCCTTGAATAAACAATCGGCCACCGACCACTTGTTCCGGCGGGCCGTGCCCGTGCCGCGGAAGCACGTCCATGTTGCTGCTGCCCCCGAACCACAGCACACCCAACGGCAGCTTGACACGGGAGTCATTGGATTTGACGGTGTTGGCGATGTCGCCGTATTGATGGGTCCAGTCGGCCGATCCCGGCAGGGCGCCTGCGCGTCGCACGATCACGCCGTGTTCCCCGCTCGTGATAACGGCTTGTTCCATATTCATCGCACCGACACGTTGCGACAACGCGTCGTGGTTGCCGCGACCGAGCAGGTGCATGACGCCGCCGTAGGGGCGCACGGATTGATAGATGGATTGGATCTCGGCTTCGTCCAGTTGTTCCGCGTCCGCGACGAACACCATATTCGCAACGTAATTCGGCGGTTGGAATGATTGGGGATCGCTGTGGTGGACCGTGACGCGGCCGTAATGACCCTGGGCATCGAGATGTCGACGCGTCGGATCGATCGCGGCGGCATCCGAATCGACGATTGCCAGTTGCACAAACGGCGACTCGGCCGCGATGGCCATCGCCGTCGGATGATCGCAGCGGCCGAACCACAACGCGTATCCCGAGGCATCGCCGGTGGCCAGCAACTCGCCGGCGGCCAGCAACTCGTCGGCAATCCGTCTGGCATCGTCGGATGGATTCCGCGGGCGGGGTGGATCGCGGTCGGGCTGAGAAGCGGGTTTGCCGCCGCCATAGCACTGCAGGTGCCCGTCGATCGAAACGGCAAATAGTTTGCCATCGGCAACGATCAATCGCTCGATCGGTTTGTCGGTCGGAATCGATTTCACGATCCTGGCGGGACGGTTGGTTTCGGGCAATTGAATCACGGTAATCTGCTTCGCCCCGGCGGCGATCAGTTGCCGGCCGGCCAAAACTAGATCGCCACTGCCATCGGCGTCGATTTCCCAATCGAGTTTCTGATCGGCTCGGTAGGCACGTACCACGTTCTGTTCGTCTTTCGTTTCCGCGGAATAGACCCTGCCGTCGTGCAGCACCGGTTCGTTGGGCATGAACGCGGTTTTGACGCCGTCGTCCAGCTTGAAGGCCCGCGTTCCTTTGTTGCGCGTGTGAACATAGAAGTGTTGGTGGTCCGCGGCGACGAAGGAACCGCCGGTCCCTTTCCCTCCGGCGTTCAATTCGAAGTAGCGCATTTCACCGTCGTCGCGATCGAACACGGCCGGGACGGAGCGACCGCCCGGCACGATCAACAGCGACTCGGTTGCCACCAATGCCCCCTGTGGCGCAACCCCGGCAAACGACGGGGCGCTGTGCGGCTGTTTGATGTACTGCGAACCGGTGCGATCGTTGACCCAGCGGACTTCGCCCGTCTGTGCATCGAGTGCATAGATGAATGTGCCCATGAAGGGCCAAATGCTGGCGGCAAAGTACACGGTGTCGTCACGCACGACCGGACCACCGCGGGCCGGCCAGGCCGAGGTCAGTCGCCGGTTGCCGATCGCGTGCTGTGAATTCGGCGCGCCGTTGAATTTCCATTGCAATGCCCCGTCGGCGGCGTCGACGCAGTACAAGCAGCCGTCGTCGCTGGTGAAATAGACCTGCCCTGCCGATCCCACCGGCGGCATGCGGACGGGGGCTTCGGTGTAAAACGTCCAAAGCTGTTGCCCGGTGTCGGTATCCATCGCGACGACTTTATCGCGATCATTGAATCCTACGATCAGGCGTCCGTCGATGACGATCGGTTCAAAGACCCGGTCATACGTCATCAAGTCTAGATTCAGCGGATCATCCCAAGCCTGAGTTCGCGCGGAGAACTGTTTCTGCCACAGCAAGTTCAATTCGCTGTCCAACTCGTTCGGACTGGCTGCCGAGCGGGTGGCGTCGTAGCGCCACATCGGCCAGTCGTCCGCAGCAACAACGGACGACGTCAGGAGGATCAGGAGGGCAAGGTGGGAGACGTAGTTCGCGAGCCTGCGAGCGGACATTCGAATTCCAGGAGGGTTGAGTGGCGGGAGCGCCAATGTGATGGCGCTGGCTCTTTGGGGACGTCCGCATTCTCCGCCTTTCACATGGGGCAGGAGCGGACAACGGCGGGAGGAAGGGCGGGTGGGCGGAAAGGTTGTCTGTCACGTATTCCTGCCGCGGATTCGGACATCTTACCCGGCAACGACTTGGCAATCAGCGCGAAACCTTAAGAATGAAGGCATCTTCATTCCAATTCGGATGCCGTCGACACATCAAGCGGAATTTCAAATGTTTTTTTCCAGATCCATTTTCGTTGCGATCACAATTCTCGCCTCGTGGTCGATACCGCTATTGGCCCAGTCGGGCGGCGATTCCGGCAGAGATTCCTCCCTGCCCGCGGTCCGAATCAGCGACCCGCAGATCCCGATCGATCAATTGCAGATCAAGGTCAAACCGATGACCAAATCGGAGCTCCAGCGTGAGGCGGACGCGTGGTTCGCCCTGCTGCGGGCCAAGGGCGGGCAAATCGCCGAGGCTCGCCTGGGGGTGAAGCAGGTGATTAGCGATCTGGAGACCACGGCTGCCGAAGCGACCGACGATGCCGGAAATGCCGAAAATGCCGAAGCGACGACGGGTTCGGAAGCGGCCGTCGGCGCCGCCGAAGCCGAGGCCGCCGAAGCCGAGGCCGCCGAAGTCGAGATGGCGGAAGCAAAGCAAGGTCTGCTGGCAGACGTCAATGTCCTCCAGGATGAGCGGACGGCACTGAGCGACCGGCTGGAAGTGGTGCTCACGTCGCTGGAACGAAAGGGAGGCGAGGTTGAAGAGTATCGCAGCTACATCGCCGCGGTCTCGGGAATTGAATTGGACACCTCCGATATCGAAGCGGCTTGGTCGGGGTTTGTCGGTTGGTTGATGTCTAAGGAAGGCGGACAGCGTTGGGCGTGGAATCTGGCCCAATTTGTTGCCGTACTGTTGATCACGGCCATTGTCTCGCGAATCATCGCCAAGAGCGTCAACTGGGTGCTGGATCGCAAGGTCAAGATCTCTCAGTTGGCCGAGCGAATGATTTCCAACTCGATCAAGAACGTGGTGTTTGTGATCGGGTTTGCGGTTGCACTGACCGCCCTGGAGATCGATATCACGCCGATCGTGGCGGCGATCGGGGCGACCGGCCTGGTCGTCGGCCTGGCCTTGCAAGGGACACTCAGTAACTTTGCCAGCGGCCTGATGATCCTGGTCAATCGTCCCTTCGATGTCGGCAACGTCGTTACGGCCGGCGGCATCACGGGCACGGTCGATAAGATGAATTTGATTTCCACGACGTTCCGGACGTTCGACAATCAAACGATCCATGTGCCCAATAACTCGATTTGGAACAACGTGATCACCAACATCACGGCCAACGAAAACCGTCGCGTCGACATGGAATTTGGTATCGGCTACGGCGATGATTTCGAGCAAGCCGAACAGATCATCTTGGAGGTGGTCCAGTCGCACGATCTGGTCTTGCAGGATCCCGCACCAGTCGTCGTGACCCATGCCCTGGCGGATTCGTCGGTCAACATTGTCTGTCGACCGTGGGCCAAGACGAGCGATTGGTGGCAGGTCAAAACCGACGTCACGCGAGCGGTCAAGCGTCGCTTCGACGAAGCCGGCATCTCGATCCCCTTCCCTCAACGAGACATCTATGTGCACCAAGTCGATGCGTCGGCGAAGTCGTCGTGATTGGGGGGCAGCGGAACGAACCCCGCCGGCGATCGATGGGAGAGGTGCGTTTCTAGGAACCCGTGGTTGTTAGCAATTCGCCGTCGCTGGAAATCAGCGTGGAAAGCTCAGGCAATTGTCTCGTCCTCAGCTGATCGTAAAGCGTTTCGCGATCGTCGCCCAGCGACTCTAGAAACGTCTTCCGCGTCGATTCAAAAACGTTCTGGGTGCCTTCGGTGACCGACCAGCCCGACTGAATGAATCGATAATAGCGAGCCAGTAAACGAAGGTTTTTCAATTGGGCTCGCGTCAGTTGAGTATTCGAGACGTCGGAGTCGGGTTGATGGATTCGCGCAATCAATTTCAATCGTTTCGCGTCCTTTCCAAACCGAACGATGTCACGGCGTAACGTGTGGTTGACGCCGTCGGCTTCCTCGCGTCCCCAAATGTCGAACCGTTGTTGAGAGCGATCAGGGCGAATCCGCTGTTTCAGCAAGGCATCGGTGATTTCCGTTGCAAGTCGAACGAAATCCGACGCCTGTTGTGCGGTCACCGAATCGGGGGACACTCGCACGATGGCTTGGAGTGCGATTCTTGCACCGCGCGGATCATCGGCGACACCGTCGTATCCGCTCACGCCACCGTCGGCATAGTCCTTCAGACGGACCACTAGCTGATCAATCGTCAATCGAGACAGATCGTGATGGGCACGTTCGAGCGCGACGTCGACAAACCAATCGATGCCGGGGCCATCGGGCACCGACTGTTCGTATTCCCGCAACACATGCATGATTCGTTGGCTGCCGGCGAGTTCGGGTTGATCGGTCAGTTGCACCAGCGCGTTGGGAAGCATGCTCATCAGATGACGCGCCGTTTCGGCCTGATCTTCACGGGGGTTTTTGGCGGCATACTCGCTGACCGCGTCTTTCAGCGTCAGCCCAAAGCATCGCTGACGCAGTGCCACCAAGTCGTCGCCGGCGATCGGCGGCGCAGTGTACGGCCGGCTGCCGGAGATCGCGGCCCGGTAGAACGCGTCGTCGCTAGACAATTGCCACGACGCCGTTTCGCCGTCCACGGTCGCATCGACATGATGGAAGATCTCGTGATGAAACGTCAGTGCCAACTGTCCCTCGCTGTACAGCGCGGCGGCGATCGCGTCGGTGCCGTTGTAGACGCCAAAGTATCGGTAGCCCCCGAGCTGTTTGTCATAGGGTCGATTTCGGTCCGACGTTCTCTTCGACGCACAGGCGGCAAAAACGCCTACGGTCTTCAAGCCGACTTCTTCCAGATACCTCGGCGGATACATCTTTGCTTCCTGCAGACAAATCGCCGCGGCGAGTGCCTTCCCGGACTCGTCGAGCGGTTTGAGCACGTCGTGGTACCGACCGGGGGGAAGTTCATCGCGATGAAAAACAAGGGTCGCGCCGGAATACTCGTGGAACGTTTGCAGCAGAGAATCTAGCGTTGGTTCGCTCGCGATCGTCGACTGAAACGTCAGCGATGCAATCAGGATCACAAGAAAACAGCGTCGCATCATCGTTGTCTCGGCAGCCGGAATCCAAGCGGGCACTTCAGGTTTCCATTCCAAGGACAGTCTGTCCGCCGAAAATTATAGCCGATCTCTGATGCTCCAAACCGTGCATCAGGCAGCTGTTACGTCGACATGCCGAATCGATTTGGACATTGCCGCTGGATTATGGACCGCACACAGTCGATAAGTGTTATAGTGGATTGCGTCGTGATTTATGGCGAAGAGCGAAGTGCGGCTTGCACTGTCTTCCCTCCGCGACCCAGGAAGATTGAGAGAGCTTTGGAAAAGTAGTTTCGGATAGTTGTTGTTACGGATGAGTTGGATTTTCGTTCCGGGCCGAGCTTTTAAAAGTTCTCTGTGATTGATGTTTTCGATTCTTCTGGCGCTCGCGGCTGGAAATATTTGGTGCATCGCACCACCTTGTGTCCCCGATCCATCGATCGTGGGCCTCTCTTTTGACTCCTGTTTTGTTTCCGTGACCACGGATAACACCTCAAAAAGGAGTTCAAGTATGAACATTTATGTTGGAAATCTTAGCTTTGACGCTACCGAAAACGACGTCGAAACCGCCTTCGGCGAATACGGCGACGTCAAGTCGGTCAACGTGATCAAAGACCGCGAAACCGGTCGTTCACGCGGATTCGGGTTCGTCGAAATGCGAGACCGCGAAGCCGGTTTGGAAGCGATCAGCGGAATCGACCAAAAATCGATTTGCGGTCGTGACGTGACGGTCAACGAAGCCAAGCCGCGCGAAGAGCGCAGCAATGGTGGTGGCGGACGTTGGTAACGACCGCTATTGGAAAATGAAACGCGACGTGAATCGTCGCGTGGCATTCGCGTTTTGGGCGCCGCTGGCGAAAGCCGCCGCCCACCACGCCTGCCGACCGCCTGATCACCCGTGTGTGCATCAGCGGACTTCTTTTGTCAGCCCTGGTGCCGACCTTGGTGCACCTCTGCGACAACGAACGATCGCCGAGTCCGTCGTCTAGCGACGCCTCCATCGCGACGTTTGACGGGCGTGTCCGATCGACCGCCCGCGACCTGTCCGCCCTGGCCCGCAAGCCGGCGGATCTACCCGAATGAGAATACTGGCGATGGCAAAATACCGACACCGAACGTTTGAAATGTTTGAGTTCCATGACGAGGCCGCCGCCGCCCTGGCGGTCAAACCGCGTGAACCGGTGCGGCCCCTCGGCAACCTGGATGGAGAACCGATGGAGAGCCTGAACATCACGGTTCTGGATCAAATTCTCCATGTCCGCTTCGATCCCGAAGTCCTGGACGGCGAAGAAGAAGCGGAGAGCCAACTGCGCGGCGACCTGACGCGGCTGGCCAAATGGCTGCAGAACGACTGCCGCGTGATCGTTGATTTCGAAGGGATCAGCCATTTCACGTCGGCGTCGATCGAAGCCCTGGAAACGTTTTACCAGCGGCTGAAAGCCAAGGGCAGTCGGCTGGTGCTCTGCAATCTGGACGCCGATGTGAAAGCCTCGTTTTATCCATCGCGTCTGCCACGCTGATGTCGATCCCGATGGGCAACGCTGTGAAGCATGTTTTAGCGGTAGGGCGCGAGCCCTCCGGTGTTTGGGCAAAGATGCGGAACCCGAGGGCTCGCGCCCTGCCGCTATCACCTTAAGAACCAGAGGGCAAAAATGCTTCACAGCGTTGCCCGATCGAGTTGCCAGTGCGGCTGAGAAAGGTCTGCTAAAATCGCCTCCTGCTTTTAGTCCGATTCCCAATCCGGGGCGCATGGGACAACTGAAAATACTGGCCGTTTACAAGAATGGTGCCTTCACCGGTAACGGGACCAAACGCGGGATCGACAGCGCAACGCTGGTGCCGTATCGCTTTTAGTGCTCGTCAATCGCGTTCGGTTACGTGTTCGATTTGAACTCGCCGGTTCTTTTTTAAGACCAAGGCGATCCACGACGCGAGTTCGTTGTTGATTTCGTTGGGGACATAGGTCAGCTTGACGAGATGCTGTTCGGATGGATCGTCGTCGATGACCGAACCCACGGCGAGCTTCAACCCCTCGGCTCGCGTTCCATCGGCAAGCTGCCAGTGGTAGTGAAAGTGGCGTTCGAATTGGTGTCGGCCGAACCGCAGCGATTCGCCGGAGACCGAGTGCCCCAGGGCCATCGGCGGATCGATGGGATTGGCGGCCTGGAGTTGTGCCATGACGGTGGGGATTTGCATCAGACGCCGACTGAGTTCGTTGTCCATCGCTGCGACCTGATCGTCGAGTTCCTCGAAGGACGTTCGATGAAGTCGGCGTTTTTCCTTTTGGTTCGCGATCTGCAAGCTCCAGGCGACCGCAAGGCCACAAACGGTAACCAGGACGAGCAACGTGCGTAATCGAAATGTCATCGGTTCTGCCGGCGGTTTTTGTGCGGATTTCGCTACTGCGACGAACGGTATTCGCTCCGTTTTAGCGGGCCGGCCGCAGGGATGAAATCTTGGGGCAGAAAAAAACATCCCATCAACAGATAGACAAAACGTCTTGAATGTCCATCGCGCAGCGGGTAGGCTGAACTCGGATCTCATCGAATTCTGAATCAGAACCGTCCCAATCCGCCGGAGTTTCCTGATGAATCAAAAAACGTCGCCGCGGTTTTTGGCGGGCGGGCTCGTCGGCGCTCGACGCATCGGGGCCGGCTGGTTGATGCTGGTGTTGGCCGTTTGCGTGGAGGGGCCAGCCGAAGCGGACGATGCCAGACTTGATGCGTCGGCGACCGAGGCACGTGTTGCCGATGCCCTTCAGCTCACCACGGACGCGGCGCGGCAGTATGATTTCCAAGTCGCCGGGTCACCGCCGCGGACACTGCGACTGCATCCCACATCGATCTTAAAGTGGTCCAATCCGGTTGCCGGAGAAGTTTACGGCAACGTTTTTCTGTGGACCGATCAGGGGCGTCCACAAGTGATCGGCTCGCTTTTTCAGTGGTATTCGCCGCTGACACACGGTTCTCACGAATTCCATTCCGTTTCGAGCGAACCGCTGGTCGCTTCACGTCGCGGCGCGCGGGTTTGGACCACATCGGCCGCCGGGGTGCGGTGGCATCCGGTTGCCCAGTCGCCTTCGGTCGCTGATTCTGCGGCGGTCCGACTGCGTCACGCGCGGGCCATTTCCAGGGACTTTCAAATTGAAAAGACCGATCGGGACGGTGTTTCGCGGCGTCTGCGTCTACTCGCTCAGCCCCTCTTTCGTTACGGCGATGACGCGTCCGATGTCATCGATGGCATGCTCTTTGTGTTTGTCCAAGGCACCGATCCGGAGGTGTTTTTGATGGTCGAGGCCAAGCAGAACGGGGCTCAAGCACAGTGGCAATTCGCCTTGGTGCGAATGAACAGTGTGTCGTTTGTCGCCAGCTATCAGGACCAGGAAGTTTGGCGCACCGAGATCTGGCCGTGGAGCAAAGCCAAGAACGGTCGGGAAACCTACACGACCATCGGACCGTTTGAGCGTCACTCCGCCGGGCGATAAGAGGTCCCGAGAGTGAAGAGCCGGGCATCTCTCTAGCAGAGGGCAGCAAGCGTGTGGACGGCCTGGCCGCCGGCGACGCGGAATTCGCTTCCGACTGCGGCGTGTGTTAGGTTGAATGCGATTCGCGGTCTCATTTGCCCGCGAAAACTTCTGCTGCGTGACAGGTTTCAGACTCTTTCCGGAGAAGAACGATGCAGTGCGACGATCGCCGCCGATTTATGGCTGCTGCACGACCCGGGACGGTCACGGGATCAAGACGGTGACAAGGTCAAAGGGTCCGTTCACGGCGCATCGGTCGGCGTCCACGCGTCCGATGCCGCCAACGCGTGGCGCAACATTGCCGCAGTCAGTAATCAACGCAACACGATGGCCAGTTTAATCGTCGGCGCTTATCACACCGCGGGTCAGAGCCCGCATGTCCGCCTGGAGCGGTGGCCGTTGAAACAAGACGCCATGGAAGCGATCGACGATCCATTGGAGCTTTTGAAGATAACCGAAGATGCGGTCCGTGGCCGCGATCAAGCGCTCGCTGCCGCTGCCACACAGAGGTATGGAGAACGTGGTGGTTCTCCGCGGCCGATGTTCGATGTGCTGCTCTCCTTTGCGACCAGTCAAGACGGAGCGTTGCATGCGGAAAAGTACTACCGCACGGTGACCGAAGAGTTTGCCAAAACGCGTCCGTCGATGCGTTGGCGTCATCTGGTCGGGTTGGCCAGGGTGTCGGCCAGCGAATACGGGACGCCCGCACCGGGGTACCGGGAAGCTTGCGACCTGATGAATGTCGACGCCTAGTGCTCTGTCAGAAGGGTTCCGCTAACGTTGGGGGCTAGCCTTTAGGCGAGTTCCGGACGCTGCAAAGCAGCGACAATGGGCGGCTAAAGCCTGTACACCAACACTTACACCCGTGCCATTTGTACCTGACCCCAGTTCAGCGAGGCGTTGGTGTTGTCGCAATCCTACCAGTCGCAATGCGTCATCCCGAAGGCGTTGGCGACGGCCGCGTTGGTGATGGCGCCCTGGTGCACGTTGACGGCTTCGCGCAAGGGGCCGGCGGCATCGATCGCAGCTTGGCCGCCGAGTTCCGCCAGGCGGATCACCCAGGGCATCGTCGCGTTGCACAGCGCGAACGTGCTGGTGCGGCCCACCGCACCGGGCATGTTGGCGACACAGTAATGCACGACATCATCGACGATGTAGGTCGGGTTGCTGTGCGTCGTCGGACGCGTGGTTTCGATACAGCCGCCTTGATCGACGGCGACATCGATCACGACGCTTCCCGGTTTCATCAATCGCAGGTCTTCCTTGCGAACCAGTTGAGGCGCTTTGGCGCCGGGGATCAGCACCGAACCGACGACCAGATCGGCACGCTGGATTTGATCCAAGATCGTGTGGCGATCACTGTACAGCGTGTTGACGTTGGCCGGCATGATGTCATCGAGATAACGCAATCGATCCAGGTCGACATCCAGAATCGCGACATCGGCTTGAAAGCCTGCCGCGATCTTCGCCGCGTTGGAGCCGACGATCCCACCGCCGAGAATCGTGATGTGTGCCGGCGGAACTCCGGGCACTCCGCCCAGTAAGATGCCGCGGCCCATCTGGGGGCGTTCGAGATACTTGGCGCCTTGTTGGATGCTCATCCGCCCGGCCACTTCGCTCATGGGCGTCAACAGCGGCAATCGTCCCTTGCCGTCACGCAAGGTTTCATACGCGAAACACGTCGCGCCGGTGTCGATCATCGCATCGGTCAGCTCGCGGCTGGCGGCGAGGTGAAAGTAGGTGAAGAGCAATTGGCCTGAGCGGATCAAGCCAAACTCTTCGGGTTGAGGTTCTTTGACTTTGACGATCAGGTCGGCCTGCTCGAACACGTCTGGACCCGACGCGACCATTTCCGCTCCGGCCCGCAGGTAGTCGTGATCGGGGAGGCCCGATCCCAGTCCCGCGGAGGATTCGACGATCACACGGTGACCGCGGGCCACCAATTCTTCGACGCCGACCGGCAGCAGGGCGACGCGGTATTCATCGGATTTCACTTCCTTGGGAACGCCAATAATCATCTATCGTCTCTGGAAAGAGTTGTCCGTAACACATGCCGCTACTAAAGGGGATCGCGGCACGTAGTTTACACGACCACAGTGGGGCAAGCATCTTGCTTGCCATGCTCGGCGGCTTCGCCGGCGACCTTGCGAGGCGGGAGCCTCCATGGCAGTGTGTTCCCAGGCGGGAGCCTGGGAACAAGATTTCAGTGGGGTAAGCATCTTGCTTGCCATGCTCGGCGGCTTCGCCGGCGACCCTGCGAGGCAGGAGCCTCCATGGCAGCGTGTTCCCAGGCGGGAGCCTGGGAACAAGATTTCAGTGGGGTAAGCATCTTGCTTGCCATGCTCGGCGGCTCCGCCGCCGACCCTGCGAGGCGGGAGCCTCTATGGCAGCGTGTTCCCAGGCGGGAGCCTGGGAACAAGACGCGGTGCATGACGTAAGGCAAGCTGGAAGCTTACCCCACACCTTATTTCACCACTTGCCAGCGGACGAGCACGGTCAGGTGCGACAGGGCTTCGCCGGAGGTGATGCTGGAGGTGGGGCTGGTGACTGCGACGCTACCGGCCAGGGTCCAGGTGTCGGCATCGGTCGCGATGGACGTCGCAAGCTCGGCGGTTTCCAGTTCCACACGGTCGATCGACTGTCCGGTTCCGAACGTCGCCGAGACGACCTCTTCGGGACCGGAGGCGAGTTGGATTCCCAGGTGCAGTCGTCCTTTCTTGCCGTCCGCGTCGATTTCCGGTTTGATTCTCCCGAACAGTCCCAGCAGCGGCGAATAGGTCTCGGGGCGGTAGGCGGTTTGATTGCCGGTTGTGACATCGATGCTGCCGTTGGACCCCACCACGGGGGTCAGTGAGACAACGTAGCTACGACGCAATCCCGAGGAAACCTTGGCAGCACGATGGTTGTCGCAGCGTAGTGACAATCGTGCGGCGGAGGAATCATTGGCAAGTTTCTCCAGCGACGCTGCGTCCGAGGCGAGGGCCGTCGCCGATTGCTCGGATCCGACTTCCACGATCCGCACGTCGATTTGTACCGTCGGGCTGGTGTTGTTGCCCACTCGTAACAAGTCCAGCAGCTGCGTGACCCTGGTGTGGACCGCTTGCGTGTGCGTGACGATCATCATCGATGCGACGATGGACAGCTTGCCACCGGCGCCGTCAATGTTCAGCCACTCGGTGTCATCATCGGACAGATGATCAAGCACCACTTGTTCCAATGCTTCGCGGGTCATGCGACTGGGGAGATACGTTTGAGCGGCTCCCACAAGCCCGCCGCCCATACCCTCCATCCCTCCGTCGAGTTGCGGAAGGATATTGTCGGGGATTCGGAAGAAGCCACCCATGCCTCCGCCTCCACCGCCCATGCCACCGCCCATGCCACCGCCCATTCCACCACCCATTCCACCACCCATTCCACCACCCATGCCACCACCAAAGCCACCGACGGACGTCCGAATGGTCTTGCCGGCTTCTTCCGCGTCAGCGTCCAGCATGTTGGGGGCGTCCAGCAGGTCGGCGATGTTGTAGACCTTGGTCACATACGGTGCCGAGAGTTTCTCTCCGCCGACTTGGGCGTCAGCCGATGTCGTTGCCAGTGTCAGCCCGGCGAGCACAGCGGTAGCCGTCCAGAGCGTCCGAGAAACGTTGTTGCGAAGTGTCAGAGCGTTCATGAGGGTTTCCTTTGGAATCTGCGATCCATTGTTGAAGAGTGGGTTGAATGTTGGCAAAGTGGATGCGGGCCGAAACCAACGCCGGGGTCAAATCCTGACGTGATGCGGCTTGTGCCAGAAACGCTCGGGCTTGCGGCGTGTCTCGCGACATCAGCACCAGGTAGGCGGGCTGGCGAAATCGGCCGCGCAGGATCATGGACGCCAGCACTTGATCGAGTTGCTCGCCGGGGACCGACGCCAAAACAAAGGCAGCCGCAGTTCGTACCGGCGAGTTTCGGTCTCGCATCCGCATGATCAATGTTTGGACGTGCGACGGATGGAGTTCTCGCGATGCCGTCCCGACCGCGGACCGCCAACGTGCGTCGTGGGCCAGTTCCAGCAACACCTCAACGCTTCGCGAGTCCGGCGAGGCCGCAATGATTCGGCACAATCGAGTTCGTTCGGGATCGTTCTTCGCGTAGTCAATCAACTCGATGGACTGTCCCACCGTGGCCTCGGAGGCCAAACGTTCGAATGCCATCGCACGGAGCGACTGATACGCCAGCCAATGAAACAGAACCATTCGCTGCGAATCAGCGGCAGCGGCACACACCAGATCGAACGCCTTTTTTCTCTGCTGCGGGTCGACCAGCTGAGGCACGAGCGAAACCACGATGCGCTGGGAGCGGGCGTCTTGATGAGCCAGATAGTCGCATGATTGACGCCACGAATCGCTATCGACTTTTCCCGCTTGGTCAACGAAAGCGGCGAACTCGGCCAGTTGCTTCGCACGATCGAGGACGGGCTGGCCGGGGCGAGCGGTCGGACGGGGGAGCTTAGCAGGTGGCGGCACCGGTTCCGGTCGGGGTGGGCGCGAGTCAGCCAATTTGCCTGCGGGGCGTGGTGACTGGGACGGTGAAACGCTGTCAGCCTGCATGGTGGGCTCGTTCGGCGCGTCGATCGGAACCGTTCGTCGCTGCGCGGTGGCCGCGTCCGCCAAGTCTGTCGGATCGCGATCGGTTGACAAATCCGTCGCGGTGACGGCGGCGACGGAGGTGTCTTGTTGTCCGGGATCGTTTCGAACCCACATAGCCGACCCACCTAGGATCACGAACAGACCCATCGCAGCCAAGCAGAGCGTGACACGTTTTCGCCGCACGACACGTCGTCGGGACAACACGGTCCACTGTTGCTCACTTTGACGCAACAACGGATCACCGGCGTCGGAGTGGTCGGTGGAGTCCGCCGGGTCGCTGGCGCGGAGCAGTTGATCAAGTTTGTCTGGATTCATGGTGTCAATCTCGATCGTCATGAACAAAGGGCTCGAGCAATTCACGCAGTCGTTTTCGCGCGGCATGCAAATTGGCGTGAACCGTTTGCGGCGTGATGTCCAGCAATTGCCCGACTTCACGTGCGGTCATGTTTTGCCAAACCATCAGACCAAACACCTCGCGTTGTCGATCCGGCAGCTCTCGCACGGCCGCCGCCACCACGCTCCGCACCTCGGCGTCGAGCACCTGTTGAGTCGGGCCGCGTTCCGGGGCGACCAGATTCTCGCTTTGGGATTCGCATCGGTTGTGTCCATCACGCTGGATGTCGGGTGGCGGTGGCAGGTGTTCTCGCCGGCGTCGTTGGGATGCCATCCCATCGCGAACGGCGTGAATCACGATTTTGGTGAGCCACGTGTCGACATGCGATTGGCCTCGAAATTGGCGCCATGATTTGGATGCTTTCAACAATGCGTTTTGAACCGCATCGGCCGCGATGTCCTCGTTTCCGGACAGCCGACGTGCGATCGCGATCAGTTTGGGCAAACCGGCCGAGACCGCTCGGGCAAATTCGGGTTCGGTCAATGATTTTTCCATCGACGCCCGCCGCGTGGATGTGCGTTGATAGACCCGACGATCTTCGAACAGACTGTCAAACGCGGCATCCATCATGAAACTCGGTGGTTAGCGACATTCCCTTAGACCGGTCCGGGCGCAAAAACCTCAAAAAGAAATTGAAAGAAAACCCAGTTTAACTCAGCGGACGGCGTCGCTTTCCATCGGCCCAGCCAAGTAGGCCATGCTGTGCATGCCAACCGGGCTTCCCCTCTGAAGCTGTTAGCGGAACGGCGCGAGCGGGCTGTCGTTTTTGTGAGCCGCGACGCGTAAGATGTAACGTGGATTGTCAAGGGCGTCGAGCGTGATGACGCTTCCTTTTTTTGCATCTTTTTGTCGCTTCGGTTAGGGTGGT
>NZ_NTFY01000018.1 GCF_002289565.1 Rhodopirellula sp. SM50
CGGGAGATCCCAACAGTTCCTTGGTCTGCCTCAGGGCGAACACAAGGACGGTCAGCGAACCTCTCCGAGGGCAAGGCTGACATGAACGCTGATGGGAAGTCGGATGAGTCCGTAGTACCGCTGACTCAGGCGAACAAAACTACGACCGTAGCGGCGGAGTCTGATGAGGGAAGGGATCTCACTGAAGGGAAGTATTGCCGAATTGTTACCGATGCTCCGGACTCAGAGTCGGGCCAAGCATCAATTAGAGTAACACGGGAAATCACGACGGGTAGCAACGTTCTGCGCTGTGATCGTTTGACCCAACGGAGGAGCCGTATGAGGTAGTTCTTCATGTACGGATCTGTGCGGGGGGCGGCTGGCAACAGCCGTCCCTACCGCGACAATGATGGGGTGGCAGAATGATATTGTTCTGATCTGTTGCTCCACCCTAACTCCTCGTCTCCCTCTCTCCTTGTCTCCCTCTCTCCTTATCTCCCTCTCTCCTTATCTCCCTCTCTCCTTGTCTCCCCCTCTCCTCGTCTCCCCCTCTCCCTCCCTCTCTTCATCATTCTGCCCCGTATTATTCTGCCATCCCCTTGCCCCGTCGACCGCGTCCCTAACTCCCCAGCTCCTGCCAAAGCTTGTCGAACGCCTTGCGAAACGAGCCCAGCAGCGCCGCGTCGCCTGTGACAATAAAGTTTTCCTCGTTGTACTTCGCCGCGCTTCGTGTCCAGTTGTAACTTCCGGTCAGCAATTGTCGCCTGTCGAAGATCGCGAACTTGTGGTGCATGTGGTAGTCGGTACGGTCGACGCGGACCGGGACTCCCAGCCGTGCCAACTGGTCGATGTCAGAGCCCAGGTCCGTGGACTTGTCGTTGTCGGAGATGATTCGGATGGCGACGCGTCGGCGGTGTGCCGCCAGGATCGCGTCTTTGATCCGGTCGTCGGTGATCGTAAAGACACAGACATCCACCGACTTGCGCGATGACTGGAACAAACGATTGATTCGAGCAACGCATTCATCGTTGGGACTGAAAAACGCTTCGGATCGAATCTTGCTATTATCCGGGGCGTCTTTCGGCACCAGCACCTTTAGGACATTTTCCAACCAGTCGATCAGTTCGGCATCGTTTGGACCACCGAGCTGTTCTCGCACCAGCTTGAAAGCGAAGTTGCGGGCGAATGCCAATTGTCGTTCATCGCCGCCGACCTTTTCGACGACTTTGGCGAGCGCTTGTTTTTCGCCACGCGTCAAACGATAGTCCGCCAGCGTGATTCTTAATGCGTCTTCGATCGAGCCATCCGACATGAAACAGGGTCCTCCCGTTGTGCTCAGGCGTTCATTGAGACCGTAGCGAGACGCGATCGTCAAAGTATTCGATCGTCAATCGCGTCCCGTCGGCGCAAACGACTTCGTTTTCAAGGTTGCTGAACGATCCTTCGATTCGGTCGGCCGTGATAACCACAAAGGAATGACCGGGGATCGGCTTGAACCCGTCTCCGGTCGCCACGACCAGTTCACCTCCCAGTGACGCCGTACCGGTGATTTGAACCGCCGGCTGCGTTTGGCCGACATCGGCGAGGCGTAGTGTGCCCTGATCGGGTTGGTGATAGTCGCCCAGGATGTTCAACCGTGGCCGGTCGGTTCTCGCCACACTGACCGTTCCCTCGTTGTACACCGTACCGTCGATCGTGCCGGTGCCTTCGAGCGCGCCTTCCGCTTGAACTTCGATCCAGCGAAGCGTCGAGATCGTACCCTCGTTCAACGTCACCGTGCCATTCGGCCCGATTCGAATTTCGTTGCGTCCGGTCAGGTTCACGTTTGGTCCGAGCGTTACCGACTGGGCAGCGTTTTTTGAAGCCCCACCGCGGATTTCCAGCCCCAGGAATTCCACGTCGCGGTCGGCGTGGGCGGTGTTGGGATGATCGCCCTTGTTGTCGATGCGAGCGGTCCATGACAATTGTGGGGCACCGTCGTCGGTCATGTACGTGATACCCGCGTTGGCATAACGGTAGTCCGACCAGTTGGCCGCGTCGGAAGTCGATGCACCGTCATTGCCCGTCCAATGATGATAGGTGTTGGCGAATCCACGTGGCTCCTCGACCCGCTCGCCCAACAACAGTCTTTCAAGTTCTTTGACCCGTTCGGGATGCGCGGCGGCAATGTCGTTGGCTTCGGCGTGGTCGGATTGGAGGTCATAGAGTTCCAGACCTTTCTTGGTCCGCACCAGTTTCTGAGTGCCGCGGATGATCGATTGGCCGTTGCCGGCTTCGTGGATGATGAAGTCGCGTGTGCGTTGTTGGCCGCTGCCGGTCAGCGTCGGCGCCAGGGACACGCCATCGATGCTCAGCGGTGCCTTGATGCCGGCGAGTTCACAGAAGGTTGGCAGCAAGTCGGTCACGTCGACGACGCGATCGACATCGGTGCCGGCTTTCAGGGTCGATTGGTCATGAATCATGGCGGGCCAACGCATCAGCAACGGCACGCGGATGCCGCCTTCCTGAATGCTGCCCTTGGTCCCGCGCAGCCCGCCGTTGGCGTCGAGTTCGACAAGGTTTTTACCGCCCGGACCGCCGTTGTCGCTTTGAAAGACCACCAGCGTGTTGTCGGCAATGGAGTCGGATTTGTCCCCGTCGTTGTTGGGGTCTTCCAACGCCGCCAAAATATTGCCGAAGTGGGCGTCGATGCGGGTGACCATCGCGGCCCATTGACGTGTCTGGTCGGCGAGTTTTGCATAGTGCGGGTCGTCGGCGTAGGCTTGGTCCCACTCGGGCAGACGCTCGATTTCACCGAACGGGGCATGGGGGATTTGCACCGCCAGCAGGCCAAAGAACGGCTGGCCGGATCGGTTGTAGTGTTGTCCCTGATCGCGGACGAAGTCTAATGCGGCGAAGGCGTAGCAGTCGTCGCAGTACGCCGTCTTGGGATAGTCGGGGTGATCTTGCAGGGCCGGCGTGTTCGGATAGTTCGCGCGACCCTGGTAGCGGGCCATCGAGTTCGGGACCAGTTCGATGCCGCCGACGGCACCGGGTGATGCGGGCGCGCTCCACAAGGTCGGTTGAAAGAACGTGTGCGCCCGAACGTGATGCAGTTCGGCAAGAACGTGTCGGTACCCGTGCGAGGTGGGCAGCGTTTGCACATTGTCGATGACGGGGTTGGCTTGGTCCTTGGAGCCTCCGTATCCCCATTTTCCCCAGTATCCCGTCACGTAGCCGGCCGCCGACAACACATCGCCCATCAAGACGTCATCCGCCCGCATCGCCTTTTTGGCGTTGTTGGGGTCATTGCGATCGGCGAACGTGTGGCCTTGGTGGAACCCCGATTGCTGTGATGATCGGGCAGGCGAACAGACGTGACATCCATAACCGCGTGTGAAGTTCAATCCTCGCGCGGCGAGTTGATCCAGGTTGGGTGTTCGTACCGAAGCCAGACCCTTTGCGCGGCGATCGGCTTGCCCGTTCGGCCCGATCGAACCCCAGCCCATGTCATCGACATAGAAGTACAGAATGTTGGGTCGCGGGGCATCGGCGATCAAGCTCGAAACGCCAGGGCCAAACCAGAGGCTGGAAATCGCGGTCAACGCAAGGGACAAGAAAAAGTGTTTCATCGGTGCATCCGGGAGGTCGGCTGACATACAGGTTTCGATCCGCGATTGAAGTCCGACAACGATTGTAAATCAATTTGCCCCACCATTGCGCCAGTTGAATCACTCGGCCAGAAAAATGGCCTGGACGACGGTTATACTGATGGAAATCCTGTGACGACGGCCGGCACACCGGCCGTCAAGACGACACGTTGGTGACCAATTTTGAGGTCGAAATGAAGAACACACTTGGTCGATGGATCCGATGCACGGTCCTGCTCGTTTCGTTTACGGGATCGACACTGTCCGCCGTGGAGCCCGGCGAGGGACCCGGCGAGAGGGCTCAACGGGGCGATGTCTTTGAGGCCAACCGACGGTTGGGACGCGGCGTCAATCTTGGCAACTTTCTGGAAGTGCCACGCGATCAAAACTGGGGCGTCGACATCGTAGAATCCCATTTGAAGCTGATCCGTCAGGCGGGATTCGACAGCATTCGAATGCCGGTCAAATGGTCCGACTATGCCGCGACCGAAGCACCCTACACCATCGAACCGGCTTTTTTTGCTCGTGTCGATCGATGGCTCGATCGGGCCGAGCAGGAAACGCTGAACGTGGTCCTGAATATTCATCACTACGATGGACTGGATCGTCAGCCTCAATCGCATGCGGAACGGTTCAGCGCGATATGGAAGCAGATCGCCGAGCGATATCGGTCGCGGGGAGATTGGCTGTACTTTGAATTGCACAACGAACCGCACGACCAATTGAATGACCATTGGAACGACATCTTGCGCCAAGGTTTGGCCGCCGTTCGGGCGAGCAATCCGACGCGGCCGGTGATCGTTGGCCCGCCCCGGTGGAATAACATCGCCACGTTACCGCAGCTTGATCTTCCCGCCGATCCCAACTTGATCGTCACCGTTCACATGTACAACCCGCACGAATTCACCCATCAAGGAGCGTCCTGGGCCGGACCGAAGGTGCAGTCGATTCGAGACCGGACATGGGGTGACGAGGAAGAGCGTGCTGCGTTAAAGAACGAAATGCAGCAAGCGGCCCAGTGGAGCAAAACGCATGCGCGGCCTCTTTTCCTGGGCGAGTTCGGGGCCTATAGCGCCGCGCCACAAGAGAGCCGTGTGCGTTGGACGAGGGCCGTCGTCGAAGAGGCCGAGAGGCATCAGATGAGTTGGGCATACTGGGAATTTGCCGCCGGCTTCGGACTCTACGATCTGGACAAGAGGCAATGGCGAACAGACTTGTTGGGAGCCCTGATGCAGTCGCGTTGATTCAAGATGAGATGGCACGAGCAGGCGTGTTGGTGTCTAGGCTTGAGCAGATCCTCGTGGCTTGGGTGACGCAGAGGGACGTCGATTGTATAAGTGGAGGAGTTGATCGTAGCGGAAGTCGCTAAGTCTTTCGCAGCGCCGGCCCTCTCTGGCGTTTGCTTGCTGCGCAAACGCCGTCTCTCCCAGAGGGAGAGAATCTAAATTGGATGCCAGGTCCTGCAAAAAAAATCGACGCCCCACGGCGTCGTCGGGGAGCGTCGACAGGCTGGAAGCCTATCCCACTTCTTTTTCGTGCGTTGCTTACTTGTTTTTCCGCCTCGGTGGTGCCTTCGGCAATTCGGCGTCGGGCCCGTAAAGATTTGGATACTTTTCGGCAAGTCGCGCTTTCAGTTCGGGACGATTGGCTAGCGCGCCCATGCGTCGGCGCGCGTTGTTGGCGTCGTCCACTCCTGCCAACGGGGCCGACGCGGGCATCACGCGTGAGTCCCAGCCGGTCAGATCCGACGGTTTGACGCCTTCGTAATAAAACGCGCCGTTGGAATACGGGGTGGGGGCGTAATCACCGACCAGGCTGACGTCGAGGTTCGGTTTGATCGTGTCCTCCATGCCGCACGCCCACAAGCACGCGTTGACGAGAAACCGACGTCCGCCTTCGCTGAGTAGGTCTTCCGATGCGCCGAAGGAGGCGTAAACGACGCGCGCGTTCTGCGTTTCCCCGGAGGGGGCAACGTAGGAGTCGCGCGCCCAACCCGCGTTGACCAACGGTTTCTCGGTGTTGATGTCATCGCTGGGGCCAAACGTGTTGAGCACCTGGACCTCCAGCAGCTCGGCGGCATCGGCCGGCGGGTGCGATTTGTAGGCACCGGAATAGGCGTGAATCTGCTCGACGCCGCGGAGGATGGGATGGGCCTCGGCGCCGGCGACCGGCGTGATTCGGCTGCCCATTTGATGGTTGGTTCCATAGTGGCTTTGGCCGCGTTCCTTTTCCCAGGTGTTGCCAAACACCTGTTCCCCCAGTCCGCCGTGATAGTCATCGCCGGAATAGTTGAAGTTCAGCTTGGCCCATTTCCCTTTTTGGCCGTTGAAGCAGTGCGTCGAGGTCCGCACGCCGACAACCGGTCCGCCGCGTTCGAAATAGTCGACCAACAGATCGGCTTGTTGATCGGGCAAATTCATAAAACGGGTGAAGAAGAACAGCATGTCGGCGTCCTTGAGTGCTCCCATCCCGGGCACCAATCGAGCCCCCGGCTTGATCGAACCTTGCTCATCCACGCCGAACAGGACGGTGCAGCGGAAGCCATGATGTTTGGCCAGCATCTTTGCCAGCGCCGGGCATGTCTGCTCCGAACGGTACTCGTGGTCATTGGCAATGAACACAATATGTTTGCCTTTACCGATCCCCTCGGTGCCTTCATAGACCAGCGGTTCGGCCATCGTCGGTGAGACGGCCAGCAAAGTGACGAGTGATAAGATCCAAGCTTTCATCTGTGATGTCGCTCCAATGAGTTGATTGAAAAGGGGAGGTTTGGAATGTGGATCGATCGGAAAAGGGGCAGGATCAGCGGAACCAGAATCTGAGTGAACAAACTTGCGGTGGCTCCAACGGCGAGACGAGCGAGACGCTGTGACCAATGATGTGGGATATTGGGAGGCAACCGGGCGACATTGAAGCAAAGAACCGAATTATCATATTCGATCATCTTCAGATGTGCCGCGTCCACACGCACTTCTCAAGAAATCTCCGTAAGATCACCGGAGATCGGGCTGGCCGAACGTGCCAAACAGGCGTGTTAGGGAAACAGGCCGCGGGCTAATTTGGCTTGCTCGACACGCTGGATGCCTTCGATCAGTGCGGCGGTCCTCAAGTCGATGCTCTGGCGTGCTGAACGGTCGAGCGCGCGGCGGAACGCGTCGACCAGGATCGTGTGCAGCCGGCTGTTGATCTCGTCCAGCGTCCACGTGTAGTTCTGCGTGCCCTGCACCCATTCAAAGTACGACACGGTGACTCCGCCGGCGTTGCCGACGATGTCCGGTAGCACAAAGATGTCTCGGTCGTGCAAGATTTCATCGGCCTCCAACGTGGTCGGGCCATTGGCGCCCTCGGCAAGGATCTTGCACTGGATGCGATCGGCGTTGGTTTGGGTGATCTGATTCTGCATCGCCGCCGGAGCCAGAATGTCACAGGGTAACTCGAGCATCTCTTCGTTGCTGATTGCTTCCCCATCCGGATAGCCGGCCAACACACGGTTCTCGCGGGTGTAGGCGAGCAGCGACGACACGGAGAGACCGTGCGGGTTGTAGATTCCGCCGGTGACATCGCTGACCGCGATCACCCGAGCCCCCAATTCCTCCAAGAATCGCGCGGCGTTGCTGCCGACGTTGCCGAATCCCTGCACGACGACGGTGCTGCCGCTCAGATTCAGCTCCAGGTGCTCGGCCGCTGCGGCGATCAAGTACACGAGTCCTCGCCCGGTTGCTTCGCTGCGACCTTGAGATCCACCGAGGACAACCGGTTTGCCGGTGACGACGGTGGGGACGGTGTAGCCGATCTGCTGGCTATACGTATCCATCATCCACGCCATCTCACGCTCGCTGGTGCCCATGTCGGGGGCCGGAATGTCTTTGTCCGGGCCGATCATGTCCAAGATTTCGGTCGTGAAGCGGCGCGTCAATCGTTGCAGCTCGTGGCCTGTCAAAATCGTCGGGTCGATGCGGACACCTCCCTTGGCCCCGCCGAACGGCAACCGCATCAGGGCGCACTTCCAGGTCATCCACATCGCCAACGCCGAGACCTCGCCCAAGTTGACGTCTTCGTGATACCGGATGCCTCCTTTAGTCGGCCCCATGGTCAGCAGATGTTGCACGCGATAACCGAACACCGTTTCAACTTCCTGGTAGTCATCGCGGCGGAAGGGAAACGTGACGGTCAGGGTTCGCTGCGGAAACAGCAGTCGCTCGCGCAGGTTGTCATCGAGTCCTACGATTTGTGCGGCCTTCAAGAACTGCTGTTTGGCGAGATGATACATGGGAGATTGCCACTCCGCCTGCTCCGCTGCGGTGCGTTGGATGGCATATCGAAGTGCCCGCGCGAGTCGATTGGCATCGATTTTCCCTTTGACCAGATAAGCCTCCGCACCTTCTTCCACCGCTTTGGCGGCGAGCGTCAGGTCATCGCTGCTGGTCAACACTACGACGGGGACATCAGCTGCGGCGAGGGACACACGGATGAACGTGTCCAGTCCCTGGCTATCCGGCAGCGTTAGATCCGAGAGGATCACGTCAAACGAGCCACGTGAGATGGCGGCGAGGGCCTCGGCAAGCGATTCGACCGTCTCGACGTGAAACGGGACGCCGACGGCCTTGGACAACAGCCCCTTGATCACCATGCGGTCGACTTGGCTGTCTTCTATCAGCAAAACCTTGGCAGACGCCATCGGAGCACTCCTTGTCGAAAACAGGCACGAGAGCCGACCGCCTGCGTTTCGTAGGACGACGCGCCGGGGTCTCTTGTTGAGTATGTACCCTTGAAGAGTCCCCTGCAACAAAACGAGAGCGTTTCAGAGGGAGGCGATGACGAATAGGCTCCGTTTTGACGTTCCCCACTCAGTTCTCAACAAAGCTCGTCGGGACCGACAGGCCCGATGAGTCAGTCATTTATTTTCCTTCGGAGGCCCATTGCTTCATCAACGCGATGTTCTTTTGGACCGTTTGTAGTTGCTTGGGATCGAATCTTGGCAAGCTCAGGCGATCGGTGTAGACCTTCATGTCGCTGTCGTACATCTGTTCCGATTCGGCCCGTCGCCCTTGATCGCCGGTCTCTTCCATCCAGAGGTCCAGCCTTTGACGCATCTCTGATAGCTTTTCGGCAAACTGCGGATCGCCCGCCAGATTGTGAATTTCATGCGGATCGTTCTTCAGGTCGTAAAGCTCTTCGGCCGGCCGGGTCTGGCGGAACAACAACTCTTGGGTGTCGTTCAGCTTGCCGGCCGCGTGTTCGTCTCGCAGCGCGATCAAGATCGCTTTGGCGTCCTTGTAGGCACAGGGTTGCAAGTAGGGCCGCTCGGGCAGAAAGTTGCGAATGTACTTGAATTCCTTGGTGCGGACGCTGCGGATGTGGTCGACGGTTTCGTCACAACGATCTCGAGCGGCAAAAGCGGCTTCACGCGGGGTGTAGTCGTCGGCCAAAATGTCGCGGGCCTGCATCGAGTCGGG
Source organism: Rhodopirellula sp. SM50 (assembly GCF_002289565.1). Classification (GTDB taxonomy): domain Bacteria; phylum Planctomycetota; class Planctomycetia; order Pirellulales; family Pirellulaceae; genus Stieleria. Next base: position 9,065 of record NZ_NTFY01000018.1, read on the forward strand.
GATCGCGATGCCTGCGGCGGCGAGCGACAACGCGGCAATGTCTATGTGTTCGACGACATCCTCTCGAACGGTGTCGGCTGGAATACCGGGGCCGGCGATCACCAGTGGAACGTGCAGCCCTTCGTCGTACAGAAATTGTTTCCCACGCGCGTGACTGATCCCGTGGTCGGTCATGAACAACACGATCGTGTTTTCAACCACGCCCTCTTTTTTCAACCGGGCCAGCACTTCGCCGACCATGACGTCGGTCATGCGAACTGAATCCAGATAAGCCGCCCAGTCACGCACGACGTCCGGATGATCGGAGTAATAGGGCGGCAGGTTGACGACGCTGTTCGGGGTGCGGCTGCCGAGTGATTTCTCCGCCGCCGCGGAAACTTTTTCCCAGCCCTCGGCGTCTTTGCCACGCAGTTTTCCGCCTTGCGTTTGGATCTGCGCGAAGAAGGGTTGTCCTTCGTTTCGTGTGGCCCAATCGTTGGAGTCGTAGACGGATTCATCCCACTGGAAGTTGTAATCCGTTTTGCCCAGTTTTCCGTTGAGCGGCCAACCGGTGATCGATGTGTGGTAACCGGCCTCTTGAAACAACTTGGGCACCAATTCGATGCCGTCGGGAAGATTGATCTTGAGTTCCCCACGACCACTGCGGTGATGATGCGCACCGATGCTGGTTTGATACATGCCCGTGATAAACGCCGATCGACAGGTCGAACAGACTGGCGCGGTGACGAAGGCGTTTGTGAATTTCACACCGCGCTGGGCGAGTCGATCGACGTTGGGCGTTTGGATCGCGGTTTCGCCATAGCATGAGAAATTTGCCGACATGTCATCGGGGATGATCCAAACAATGTTGGGACGATCGTCGGCAACCAGCAGTGGCGATACGGTCAGAAGGCAAACGAGCAGAAAGGTGCGGAGCATGTTTCAGGGAGCCGTCAGTGGAAGGGGAAATGCGGTGCACCCATTGTAGAAGCTCCAACGCGGCTAGGGTTCCCTCAACTTCTTGTTCTCGTCCTTGATTCGTGCTTTCTGCGCGCTGCTCAAGCCTTGCCTAAAAAACACGTCGGGTTTGTGATAATCGCCGGTTCGTTTCATCGCCGGATCGTTCAAATCTAAGCTCAGATCGCAATCAAATCGGGCAAGGATCGCGTGGTTTTTGTCCCAGGTGGAGACGTTGGTGAAGTGCGAAAGTCCCCACGTGATGCCACGACGGTTGCGGGTGTCGGTGAACGCGTCCGGGATAAACGGTCCGCCGGCATTGGGCATCAGCGAAACGATCGATGCGATCTCAAAATTGACGCCATCTTTGGCGTACTGGATGGTGGAATGTTCCAGCCCGTCGCGGATCACGAACGCCGCGATTCCCTCGCGGAAGGGAAACAGCGTTGTTTCGTGCCCGGAGTTGATCACGGGATTGAGTGGATGTTTCTCGAACGGGCCCAAGGGATCCTCTGCGATCGCCAGCCCCTGCATCCGGACCAGGTTTGGATCGCCGTCGAAGTCCGATTTGTAATACAGATAGATCTTGCCGCGGTAAACCAACGGGTACGGATCATGGACGGAAAACTGGTCCCACTGCCCCGGGGCGCCGTTGGGGATGACAACTTGATGGTGCGGCGTCCAGGGCCCGTCGGGGGAGTCGGAAGAAGAGACCGCAACCGGGCAGTCGTCGCCGCGTTCCCCGCTGGCTTCGCTAAAGCTCTGGTAGTACAGGTAATACTTTTCTTTCCAAACCAGGATGTCGGGCGTGCTGACCGAACGCCATCCCAGCAGTGGCTTTTGAGGTCGAGCCACCGCAATCCCTTGTTCGCGCCACGTGAATCCGTCCTGGCTGGTGGCGAACCAGATGTCGGCCAAGTCCCAGTCACTCGACGGAATGCTGTCGGTGTATCCGTCGGGACCTTGGGGCGGCGTCGGCGTGTCGCGTTTGGTGTACCAAACATAGTACTTGCCGTTTTCGAAAATGACTTTGGATGGATCGCGACGCGACACCGTGCCGTCGCCACCGTGATCATCAAAGCCCACCAGCGGGGTGTACTTGAATCGTGTATAGAGTTCGTTGTCTTCCGGTCGCGGTGCGGGATAGGCCGAATAAATGCGCTCGACCGCCGCGCTCAGGGGACGCTCGGGCTTTTGCGTCGGCAGCACAAACGGAAAACCTCCATCGACCTGGGCCTGTGAGTCGCCCCGACCACGCTGGGATTCGCTCTTGCCGTCTTGCGCGGACGTGACGGTTGCGAGCGAGCCGAGTAGCAGAATCAATAAACGTAGCAACATGAGCACTGTTGGGGGCGCGGCGTAAAAGTGGCGTAAGCTTCCAGCTTGCGATGGTTGCCATCGACCTATTGGGTGACTTTCAAGACATAGGCGTACTCGGACGGCTTGGTCTTTGGCAGTTGCACGGTGAGCCCGGTTTCGTCACGCGACCATTTCAATTTCTGGTCCGATCCCAGCATCGTGATCGACGTGATTTCACCCTGATAGTGTTCGCTGTCGGCGGCCAACGTTTTGATCGTGATGCGGCCGTTGGCCGGCCATTTCAACCCGGTGACGTACAGCGTGTCTTCGCCGCGTGCGGTGAACCGAAGATCTGCCGCGGTGAACGGTTTGTCTTTGGATTCCGACGTGTGGCCGGTGGAAACAGCGGTCGGGCCTTCCCCGAATGTCTTCCAATAAGTCGTCTCGTAGATCGATTCCCCGTTGATCTTCAGCCAGCTTCCGATCGCTTTGAGGATCGCTTGGTCTTCTTCGGGGATCGTGCCATCGGCGCGGGGGCCGACGTTCAGCAACAGGCAACCATTTTTGCTGACGATATCGACCAAATCATTGATCAATCGTTCCGGCGTTTTGTAACGTTGGTTCCGCGTGTATCCCCACGAACTGGCGCTAACCGCGGTATCGGTTTGCCAGAACGGCTTGCGAATCTCGGCCATCTTGGATCGTTCTTTGTCCAGGACGGCGGCCGACTCGGGGAACGCTTCCCATTTGTAATTGATCACCCCGGGCTGGCCGGATTGTTTGGACGACTGGTTGTAGTAGTAGGCCGCAAACTGCTTCAGGTGTCCGGCGAACGGATTGTCTTCGTAGTTGGTGGTTTGCAATCCGGGAGTGATCCCGAAGTCGAACCAGAAGATGTCGGGCTGATACTTGTCGACCAACTCGCAGGAGCGAGCCAGCCAGTCGTCTTTGAATTGTTCGTCTTGGGGGACGAAGTGGCTCTTATAGTCCCACGCGTCCGCTTTAAAAAGAAACGGCATCGGACGCCCATACAGATCGGCATATTGCGGATCCGCATTGTCGAATGACTTGTCACGGACGTAGTACATCCAGTTGAACGCACGGTGGCTGCTGACGCCGAACTTCATACCTTCGTTGCGAACGGCGACCGACAACTCCTCGATCACGTCACGCTTCGGTCCCATTTCCGAGGCATCCCAGCGCGTGAATGAGCAGTCATACATCGGGAATCCGTCATGGTGTTCTGCCACCGGGATGACGTATCGCGCGCCGGTTTCTTTGAACAGCTTTGCCCAGCGGGCCGCGTCAAACTTCTCCGCCTTGAACTGCGGGATGAAGTCTTTGTATCCAAATTTACTTTGCGGTCCGTACGTTTTGATGTGATGCTCAAAGAAGTTGTCGCCACGTCGCGGAAGATTGATGTACATCTGCCGCGGATACCACTCGCTGCCGTAGGCGGGAACGCTGTACGCACCCCAGTGGATAAAGATTCCGAATTTGGCGTCTTTGTACCACTGCGGGATCTGGTACTGCTCGAGCGACTTCCACTCCGGTTTGAATCTTCCGCTCGTGTTGACCGACTGGATGGATTCCAGCGCCGGAGCGACCGCCGGGTGCGGCAGGGTCGCCGGGTGCGGTTGCTCGGCGAAACCGCAGCAAGCCATCATCGCGGCAACTGCGGTCGCGGTACACGTCATCCTGCTTGGGAACATCTCTCAGACTCATGGGGAAAAAGGTTTGCGACAGCTTGGCGGGGCAAACATTGTCGCACAGGCGGAGACGATTCCCAGAGCCAGATTTTGATTTTTGGATGTCAATCTTTAATCTAAGAGCGATTCACTCGATCATCCGCAATTTTTCCGCAAGACAGCACCTCCTCACGTCCCCAATCGAAACCACTTTCAATACTTTCGGAATGGAAATGGGAACAAACAGACATGGCCGAGCCTTTGCGTGGTTTCTGCTTTTTTCTGCAGACGATCCTAAACGTTGCTGCACGAGGTGTTTTTCCTCCGTCGTCTCGTCATGCAAACATAGATGGCGGGGGCAGCGAGCAGGATCGCGGTGACACCCGGTTCGGGAATGGCCGTCACCGAAATCGAACCTCCTCGGAATGTGATCGGCAGGTTCTGACCGGCACCGTTGGCAAGGAACGTGTCTTGTTGATTCAGGCTGAGGTCCAATTTGAAATTCTTCGTCGCGTTGGCGGGGATCGAAAATTGCAGACTTGCGAGCCCTTCGCCACCGAGGACGTTCCTGCTGCCAGAAAACAAAAAGTCACCGAGTTCCACGACTTTAAAATCGTTCGAGATCAGACCGGCCGGCATGGGTGACGCACCGGAAAAGACGTATGGGCGACTGGATGGAGCACCGAAGCCTGTCAGGACGGCGCCCGCGTCTCCGCCGACCACCGTGACCTTGAGCTGGAATGCCGCCAGTTCAATTGGCAACGAGCCGTCATCTTCGATGAAGATATCGACGCTGCCCGACCGCGCAACGTCAGCAGGTGTCGTACTGAAATCTCCGATGGTGACGATCGCCGCCCGCGACTCCGTCCAACTGAACGCCAGAAAAACGCAAATCGCAAAACGCGATGGTTTCAACCAGAATGTTGAGGACATGGACACTATCGTTGCTTCATGAGTGAGGGGTTAGACGTTTAAATCGAATCGATGGACGACGCCCAACGTAGACGCCGCCAGTAGCTGACCGGCCAAATCGAAGACCAGACCGGTGAGTTCGTTGCCGAGGCCTTGAGCGGCCAAGTCGACCGTGCGGACCAGTGATCCAGCGATCGTGTATTCGCTGACCGTCGTGCTCTGACTGGTCGCGATCCACAGGTTGCCGCTGATCGGATCAATCGCCAGCCCGCCGAAGTTGACATCAATCGACAACGCAAAGCTGTTCTGAATGGCGCCGGTGGACGGATCGAGCTGCAGCAACTGATCAGGATTCCCATCAAGTACAAACAGGCTGCCGCTGGTTGGGGCGTAGACACCGGCCACCGGGTCGATGTCCTGTCCCAAATCGAGTGTCGCCAGGATCACGCCCGTCGTGGGATCGACCGCGTAGAGCTTGTCAAAGCTGGCGCCCCCATTGGTGACCAGCAGGCTTCCGGCGGGAACACCGACTCCGCCGAGCGTCATCGCGGTCGGCAGCACTTGCAGGCCGATGTTGGCGCTGTTGCCGCCGGGCAACTGGAACGCCGCCAACGTCTGGCCGCTGGCCGCGTCGAGACGGAAAATCTGCGAAGATGTCGCCACAAACAGATCGCCGCTGACCGTATCCAACGCCACATCGTAAATCGTACCCACAGCCGGGAACGCAAACCCCATCGCTATCGGAACACTGCTACCACCAGCGGTCGTCACGACGAGTTCCCCAAAGCCGTGCGGTGGCAGGTTCAAGAACACACGGCCGTTTTGGAAGCTGAAGTCAGCGCTGTAGTACACGTCGGGACCATCGCTGACGCTTAGATCTGTCAATTGTGACGCGCCGAAGGTGTACACGCTATCGTTGCCTTCGATCAATCCACTGCCAAAGATGGTGACTGACCCGTTGCCGCCTGTGAGGTCGAATGACGTTACCACCGGGACGATCTGCAAGCGTGCCTGGGTGTTGTTCTGGTCGCCGACGACGCCGATGGTTCCGGTGAGAGCGTTCATCGGAACAACGACGGTCAGCTGTGACCCATCGGGTTCAACGGCCAGCGGGCGAACGACTTGTTGGCTGACCACGCCGTTGATGTCGATGACTTGGAACACGACGTCGCTGGACGCGTCGAAACCGCTGCCGGCGAGCGTGATCGCCTGACCGGGGTTGGCCGAAGCTTGCAGGGCGTTAGCCGGGGTGCCGCTGTCGGCGGTCGCGGTGATGCCGTTGAAGGTCAGCGGGAACGCGGCGCTGGTCCCGCCGAGGGTGCTGACGCTGATCGGGCCGAAGGGCACGCCGTCGGGAACGGTCAAGTAGATGCTGCCGTTTTCGAAGCCGAAGTCGGCGCTGTAATAGACGTCCGGACCGCTGAAGGTGCTGCCGTCGACGAGCGACTGGGCGCCGAAGTGGATCGTCACGCCGCCTTCGGCGAAACCGCTGCCGAATATTGCCAATTGGCCGTTGTGGTACACGACCGAATCCAGTCGCACGTCGGCAAGCGTCGGCACGATCTGCAAGAACTGGCCGACGTTTTCGCGTTCCAAACGGATCATGCCGCTGGCGGCGTTGAAGGGGACCTGGACTTCCAGGCTCAGCCCATCAGCGGCGATCGAGTTGGGCGTGACGACCGAGGTGGTGAGATTGCCGTTGAGGTCGATCGTGGTGAACACGACGCGGTCACCGTCTTGGAATCCGGCACCGGCGAGTGTGATCGCCTGGTCGACATTCGCTGCGGCGATGGTCGACCGTGCCGCCGTGCCGCTCTGTGCCGCAGCGACGATTCCCGTCAGCGACGAACTGCCGCCATCGACGCGTTGGACGGTCAATTGATAGGGACCGGTGTAGAAAGCGTTTGATCCACTGTTGGCGACGGCGGGATCGTAGTCGGTGTTCACCCAGCTGCTGACGCCGAGGTAGTAATCGCCGGCGGCGGGTAAGCGGACATCGACCAAACGCGAATTGCCGTCCGGTCCGCTGTTGACGTCGGACGCCAGTTCGTTGCCCGCGGCATCGAACAGGCGAACGTAGGAGTTGACCAGACTGAAGGGAGACTGCCGGGTCACATCGACACAAATCACATCGCCGGCGTTGACCGTGATCCGGTACAGGTCCACGTCTTGTGCACCGAAGGCGTTGTCGCCGATGCTTTGCGAATGGACGTTCAGGACGCTGTTGACCGGCAGGTTCAGTGCGACCGCGGTGGCCAGGGTGTCGCCGCTGTCCGGGCCGAGGAACAGGTCGGGCTCGGTCGCGATCGTCGCGGCCGGACGGAGTGTAAAACTGCCGCCGGCCGTCGTGACCACGACCACTCCGGCAGAGACCCCGGCGGGCACGGTCAGGTCGACGACTTGTTGGTCGAGTCCTTGATCGGAGCTGATCAAGACATCGAGGGTGCTGACCAGTTGGCCATCGATCGTGACCGCCAAGTCGCCTTCGACCAGTCCGGTGCCTTCCAACAGCAGCGGACTACCGGCAGCCAGTGGGCCGCCGACTGAACGCAGGGTCGGTACGATCTGCAGGGCGAATTCGGCGCTGCTGCCGATGACCTTCACCATGCCGCTGCGGGCCAGCGCGGGCACGGTGACGGTCAGCCGCGTGCCGTCGCTGTCGACCGTGCCGCTGCGGAGCAAGCGTCCGGCCACGCCGTTCGCATCGACCGCTTCAAACTGGACCAGCGTTTCGGCGGTGAATCCACGGCCGATCAGCGTGATCTCCTGGCCGGTGTTGGCCGACGCAACGGACGCATTGACCGCGACACCGCTCTGGGCAGTGGCGCTGACGCCGTTGAGTTCGACGAACGGCGGCAAGACGTCCACGGGACCGACAAAGCTGAACGAACCGCCGGCGGTCGCGACCGTGATCGTGCCCTCAACGGCAAACCGGGCCATCAAATCGAACTGGCTGTTGCGGCTGCCCCAGACGTCGCCGTCGACGGTGTTGGTGTACTGATCGGTCAACGTGACACCGCCGATCGTGACCGTGCTGGCACCTTCCATGAAGCCGGAACCGAACAGGCTGAAGAAGGCGTCCACTCCGGGGCGACCGCCGATGCCACTGAGTACCGGTACGACTTGCAACGTGACACTGCCACTGCCACCGACGACCGAGACCGATCCGGTCTGGGCCAGATCGGGAACGATCACTTCCAGCCGAGTCCCGTCCCCGCTGACCGCGGTGGGACGGACTTCCACGCTGCCGACGACACCCTGGTTGTCACGGGTCTCAAAGACCACGCGCGTCGCGGCGGTGAAATTCGTGCCGAGCAGTTCGATCGACTGGGCCACGTTGGCCGACGCGGTCGCACCGCTTACCGGCACGCCGTCCTGGGCCGTCGCGTTGATCGACGACAAGACGGGAGCGGGAGCCGCGATCGGCGCGAGGTCCAGTCGATAGACGACACCGTTGGTGGAACTGACGAACAGTCGACCGGCCGCATCGAAGGCCAATCCGGAAAGTTCGTTGCCGAGTCCTTGAACGCTCAGGTCGACGGTGCGGACCAGGGCGCCGGCGGTGGTGTATTCGCTGACCGAGGTCGTTTGGCTGGATCCGATCCAAAGGTTGCCGGTGACCGGATCGATGGCCAATCCGCCGTAGTTGACGTCGATCGGCAGTGCAAAACTGTTCTGGACCGCTCCCGTGGTCGGATCGATCTGCAGCAACTGATCGGGGCTGCCATCGAGCAGGAACAGGCTGCCGCTGGTCGGATCATACACTCCGGCGACCGGATCATGGTTCTGACCCAGATCGCGTGTGGCCAGGATGACGCCGGTGTTGGGGTTGACCGCATAGACCTTGTCCGTGCTGGCGCCACCGTTGGTGACCAGCAAGCTGCCGGCCGGTATGGCGACTCCGGAGAGCGTCATCGCGGTCGGCAGGACTTGCAGTCCGGTGTTGCCGCTGCTGCCGCCGGGCAGACTGAATGCCGCCAACGTCTGGCCGTTGGCCGGATCGATTTGCAAGATTTGTGAGTCCGTGGCGACGAACAGCTTGCCGTTGGACCGATCGACGGCCACGTCGTAGAGCGTGCTCGCGTCCGGGTGCAGGAAGTTCGTGGTAACTGGAACGCTGCTGCCACCGGCTGTCGTTGCGGTGAAGGATTCAAAGCCGTGTCTGGGCAGATTCAACAGCACGCGCCCGTTCTGGAAGCTGAAGTCGCTGCTGTAGTAGACGTCCGGTCCGGCGTTGACGTCGACGTCGGTTAGTTGCGAAGAGCCGAAGGTGTAGAGGCTGTTGTTGCCTTCAAGGAAACCGCTGCCGATCACTTCGACCGCGCCGCTGCCGTTCACGTTCAGTCCGCTGACGATCGGCACGATCTGCAGCAGATGCTCGGCAGCCGAACCGACGACATGGACGGAGAACGCTCCGTTGAAATGGCTTGGCACCAGGAAGGTGGCTTCGGTTCCCGTCAGGTTGACAAAGTGCGGATTGAGCAACTGCGTTTGCAGGGTTCCGCTGATGTCACGGTACTGTGCCAGCAGATCGGTCGCCATGCTCAGTCCGGTTCCGCTGACGGTGACGGTCTGTCCGGGGTTGGCGGAGGCTTCTGCCGCGTTGGCGGGTGTTCCGCTGGCGGCCAGACCGATCAGGTCGTTGTAACCGACCATGTACGCCGCGCTGGTTCCCCCGGTGGTCATGACCGTGACGGCGCCGTGGAAGTTGCCGTCGGTCGGTAGCGTCAGGTAGACGCTGCCGTTTTGGAAGCTGAAGTCGACGCTGTAGTAGACGTCGGGACCGTCACTGACACCCGTATCGGTCAACGGTGTGCCGCCGAACGTGTAAACACTGTTGTTGCCTTCGACGAATCCGCGACCGGACAGGACGACTTGTCCGCTGGAACGGTCGGCGGCGATCGAGGTGAAATCGACGTTGTCGAGCACCGGCACGATCTGCAGGAGTGCCTGGGTGTTGTGCTGGTCGCCGACGACGCCGACGGTTCCGGTGAAGGCGTTCATCGGAACAACGACGGTCAGCTGTGAACCATCGGGGGCAACGGCGAGCGGCCGCACGACTTGTTGGCTGACGTTGCCGTTGATGTCGATGACTTGGAACACGACGTCGCTGGAGGCGTCGAATCCGCTGCCGGCGAGCGTGATGGCCTGACCGGGGTTGGCCGAGGCCTGCAGGGCGTTGGCCGGAGTGCCGCTGTCGGCGGTCGCGGTGATGCCGTTGAAGGTCAGCGGGAACGCGGCGCTGGTCCCGCCGAGGGTGCTGACGCTGATCGGGCCGAAGGGCACGCCGTCGGGGACGGTCAGGTAGATGCTGCCGTTTTCAAAGCTGAAGTCGGCGCTGTAATACACGTCCGGTCCGCTGAAGGTGCTGCCGTCGACGAGCGACTGGGCGCCGAAGTGGATCGTCACGCCGCCTTCGGCGAAGCCGCTGCCGAACAACGCCAATTGGCCGTCATGGTACACGACCGAATCAAGTCGCACGTCCGAAAGCGTCGGCACGATCTGCAATGGCAGCGGTCCGTCGACAAATGCGGTACTGTTGATGTCTCCCGTCGTGGCGTTCATCGGCACGACAAAGAAAGCGTTCTTCGTGGCAACGTCGAGCCGTGACGGGGCGACCTCGACGGATCCTAGATTGCCGTTGATGTCGATCGTGGGGAAGGTCACTCGCAGGTTTTCGTCGACGCCGGCGGGGAAATGGAATCCGATTTCTTGACCGACGTTCGCTGAGGGGGCGCGTCCGATCGCTGGGAATCCGCTGAGTGCCTTCAGGTCACTGGCCGGACGGATCGTGAATTCGAAACCAAACGGGGCTGCGAGATGATTTCCGGCGCGATCGGCAACGATCGACGGGTCGAGGGTGACGTGATAATTTCCGGCGTCCAGCAGATTGGCCGGATAGATGGAAAGACGACGTCCCAGCACTCGGGATTCGACGGATCGCAGCGGGACCGTCAGATCATCGCCACCGCCAACCACTCCGTCGGCGCCGAGGAAAATCAGTGAGACACCGCCCGCGTTGACAAGGGCGGTGTCCAGCGGTTCGTCAAAGCGTACATCAATCGACGGGGTGAAGAAAACTTTCTGGCCGGATTGCGGCGTCGTCCCGATCACCGATGGTGCGAGGGTGTCGGCTACGAGGCCATAGGACAAAACGTTTGAGAGAGAGCTGTTACCGCCGGTGTCGACTGCCCGCACTTGGACGACGACGGACGTGGCTCCGCTTGCCAAGGCCGGTGCAGTGGCAAGGAACTCAAAGGGGAACGCCACGTCGTTTTGCACGACTTGTCCGTTGACCAACAGCTCGACGTTTCGAACTTGGACATCGTCGGTGATCGAGACTTGAATCGGGATCGAAGACCCTTCGACGAGCTGAATGCCTGCAGTGCCCCCATCCACATCGGCCACCGGACTGGCGATGGAGACGACAGGCGGCTGGCCCAGATTATCGAACGAGCGGTAATTGACGACTTGCAATCCGTTGACACCGTTGGCGACAAAGGCGATGCCGGCGCCCAAGGCGACACTTCGTGGATCGGACGGCAGCGAATACTGGGTCACGAAAGCATTGGTGTTGGTCGGATCGGAGACATTCACGACGTGCAGCACGTTGTCGATGCCGAAGCCCAGATCGCCGACGGCGATGCCCAAGCCCGATCCGTTGGCGACGATCGCGGTGCCGGCGATGTTATTGGCGTCGACATCGCTAAGCAGAATCAGGTTGTCGGGATCGGCCACATCGGCCGTCATGAACCCTTGTCCGAAGCCGGGACTGGCACCGATGTACGCGACGCCATTGCCGACGAACAATTTGTTCCCGACCTGCGGCAATGCCAGCGATCCGCGCAGGGCTGCGCTGAAATTGCTGATGTCGATGGCGCGAAGTTGCTGGTTGCCGGTCAGGGCATAGAGCATCGATCCTTCGCGAGCCAGGTCAACGATGCCGCCGCCGACCGTGATCGATTCGAGCAACTCGCCGGTGGCCAAATCGACGAGGTGCAGTCGGTCGCTTTGTGGAGAGCCTGCGTAGACGACGCCGTCATAGAATTCCAGGCGGGTGGCGGCGCCGGGCAACGGAACGGTTTGCAGCAACGTCGGGGAAGTCGGAGCGGCGACATCGACGATTTGCAAGCCGGCAAATCCGGTCGCCAGCACGGCGAGGTTGGCGGTCGCATCGACAGCCACGTCTGTCGCATTGCCGGGCAAGTCGATTTGGCCGAGCAGAATCGGAGACAGGAATCGACTGGCGTCGATGACGGCGAGTCCATAGCTACCGGTAGCGATGAACGCCATTTGGTCACCCGTATCCAAAATGGATCCCGTCAATGTGATTTCGCTTGCCTCCCCTTGAATCGGCAGCGCTGCTACCACGCCCGTCGGAAAAGCAAGTCCCGAGAGCGGGTCAAGACCTTGCTCGATCTCGGCTCGATCTGAAATGCCATCCAGGTCGCTATCGGCAAGTGTCGGATTTGTTCCAATGATCGATTCGACCAGATCGGTAAGTCCATCAGAATCAGAATCAGCACTCGAATCGACGATGATCGGTCGGAAACAGATCGAGGTGGATTCTCCCGAGGAAGCGGTAAACACGATCGTTTCACGGACTTGGAAACTGGATGCACCGACGAGGCGCAGAAGGTACTGCGAGTTCGGTTGCAGTGCGATCTCCGTGATTGATCCGTCGTTTTCCGTCGTCCCTCGGATCACAAAGCCGTTTTCCAGATTCTCCAAGTAGTAGAAGTACTCTTCACGGACGAAGTCTTTTAACTCCAACTCGGCATCGGAAAGCAAGTTTTGATATTCGACAAGTCTTGCTGCGAATCTCTCCGAAGGGGTCTGCCCCTCAAACAGAGCGATCAGATTCGACTCCAGTGCTGCCAATTGATCACGCTGTTGTTGAGTCAGTTCTTCTTCACTCTCAGCGCTGCCGATCAATTGCTCCATTTGGTTTGCAATGTCCTCCGACAGATCAAGATCATTCTGGATGGAGTCTTGGATTCCCCTCATGTCCGCGATCAACTGCCACAGAGGATCGCTGATCGCTTGACTGGACTGCGACTGAATGCCAAACTCGAACGGCGGCGGTTCATTGCCGTCCGTGCCGCCGCCTGCACACAATTCCGCGACCTTGACGCAGGCGTCCCTCGCTGCCTCCGCCGCACGCTTGGAAGATGCGTAGTTGAAGGTGCTTTTGAAATGTGAAGCGAAGGTTGAAAAATAAACTTTCGCGCAAACGATATTTGCGTTGTATCCTCGCAAAGGCGTGCAGTCATCGGGCACCTTGGGACGTGTGATTGGCGGCGTCAGCCCATGCCAACCCGGTTTGGTGATTCCCGTTCCGGGATCCGACGTGACCGAGAGGCCGTCGTCAGAGACGGTTGCCGTGCCTTCGATCACCAGTCGCCCGGTGGTGTGATCGAAGCTCAAGAAGTTCAGCTTCGTGCCGGGAGCGGCGTTGAACACGTTGGGGAACGTGATCTGCAGCGGCGTCGCGAACGCCGCCGCGTCGGGGGCTTGGATCGTGATGTCAAAGGTGTGCTGCAACAGTCCCGCGGGCAACATGTCGCGGACCAGTTCCGGTGGGACGGCGCTGATCCCGACCTGTCCTCCCGCGACCGGCTGTCCGTCCGGACCGATCAGACTTGCCGGTTGGACTTCCAGTTGCAAGTGCTGTCGCTGTTGTGCGGTCAAATTCGGCGCGGATTCGGCACCGACAGCGATCGTCGTGATCGCCGTGTCGCTGACGGTTTGCAGGATCGAAGACTGAATTCTCGGCAGGTAGGTTTCCAACCGATCCAGGTTCGCCTCTCGCTGCGCCCGTGTGCCCATCGTCCCCATCACCGTGTTCGCTTGTCCGACGAGGATTTCCAGATCCATCACCATTTCAGGGAAATAGAATCCTGCCGGGGCGTTGGTCGCGGTGCGGCCGTCGATCGCCAACTTAATGTTCCCCGCAGGAACCGAGGCGAAACTGAAAAAACCTTGCGGATCGGTGTAAACCGCTTGGTTTTCGAGACCGAGAATGAAGACTTTGACGCCCGCGAGCGGATTCAGAAAGACGTCGTCCGCGGTATGCAACGCACCGTCGGGACCGGCACGAAAATCGTCATAGGTCATCGGTTTCAAATCGACGCCCGGATCGTATACGCGTCCGGACAGGCTGGTGCCCGCCAGTGGAACCAGACTGACCGTGGTGAAGCGATAGGAAAACGTCCCTCCGGCTGTTCCGTCTCCGTCGGCATCGAGCGGTTGGCCGCCATCTGCCGCCAAGATCGTGTCACCGACGACATGCACCGTGACGGTCGATGCACCGGGTAGGGGATTGGTGAAGAACAGCCACGCGAAACGGCCATCGGCGGCGGGAACGATCGTTGCCGGTAGCTTGGTTCCGGTAGTGTCGGTGGCGTAAAAATTATTCGCATTCAGCGAGGAAACGTTCACGGGCCGTGAAAAGAAGACTTGCGGTCGATAGGTCGAACCCACATCACTCGAGCCCGCCGCGGGGGTGACTTGTGTGATCGATAGCGGAATCAACTCCGGTAGTGTCACCGAACGAGAAACGCTGGTGACGTTCCCTGCCGCATCGCGCGCGATCACATTCAACGTGTGCGCCCCGGCGGTCAACGTTGATAAATCAAGCGCCGTGTTGAATGGACCACCCGCCGTCGACGTCAGGAATGAGTGGGCGGCCCCGCCGTCGAAGTTGTAGGTCAGCGAAACGAGTGCCGCGCCGGTACCGGAAACACTGCCGGTCAGCCTGGCCCCGGCGGCCAGGGTCGCGCCGCCCAGCGGCAGGTCAACCGTCAGGGCCGGGGCGATGGTGTCCAGCACAAAGTCCAACTGCTTGATGCCGGACGTGTTGCCGGCGTAGTCGGTCGCGCGCAACTTCAACGCGTGCACGCCGTCTCCCGTGCCGTCCAGTGGTAGAGTTGTCTGGTAGGAAAAGTTCCCATCGGCATCGAAACTCAAGGGGCCAAACGCACCGTTGTCCAGTTGTACCTCCAACGTCGCGACACCCGAAAGGTTGTCCAGCACCCGACCGGTCACGGTGATGTTTTGTTGGGTTGCGATCGTGTCGTTGGGCGAAACAAGAATGACCGTCGGAGCGAGTTGATCGACCGAGGTCGTGAACGTGCCCAGCACATAGGAAGCCAGCGAGCGGCCCGCCTCCAGCCCGTCTTGATTGGAGAAGTCGTAGTGAATCCCGCCATAAACGCGGCTGCGGCCCGCCTCCTCTGCCGCCTCGTCGAAGCTGTTGAATGCGCGGCTGATGCCGGGCAAGCCTTCCGAGGTGGCGATGAAGGCATAGCCGGGGCCGAACGTCGCAGTCAGAATTGCTGCTGCGGCGCCGCTGTAGGTGCTGTGTCCGGAAACGTATTCGGGGAACGGTGGTGAGATCACAAGCGGCGTCCACGACGGATCCGCGAGCGTGTCGGGATTGCCGTCACTGGAGCCCGCACGGATCGCCGTCTCGGGACGCCAAAAGTCATACCGGTATTTTGCGTTCCAAGCGACGATCGCGGCATCACCGAGCGAGAGATTGAGCGCAGCGAACAGTCTTGCGTTTTCAGAAATGCTGTTGCCCTCGGCGAGTGCGGCGTCGCCGGCGATCACATTCCAGTGACCGACGGGGGTCGACGTTCCTGCGCCGTCGGCCCAGAAACGAGCAATCTCGGTTTGATCGGTGGTTCGAGATGGACTGTTCAGCTGACCGAGTGACTTGACTTCGTTATAAGCGGTCGCCCACGCTTGGCTGGTCAGCGCCGGCGGCCCGGCCGGCAAGAACTGATCGGCAGTCGTCATCGTGAACGGTGTCAAGTGTGCCCATTGGGGATCGAGCGCCTGGGCGTACATCGGGCCGGTGGGAGCCCAGGCACCGGGACCGGCGGCGGGGACGTGGTCGACGAACGCATTCCAGCCATCAGCCGCCCGCATGGCGATGATCGCCCCGGCGACGGACTGGCCGAACGCGACGCCGGTGGTCTCGCCGATTCCATCGGGCACGTGCGACAGTGCCGCCTGCAAATTGGCATCCAAGAAGGCCTGTTGTCCCGGGTACAGGTATTTCAGAACGTTGTAGGCGGCGCCGGAGACGGCCGCTTCCAAAGAGGCGCCCGCCGGCGGCAGCAACGAAACGTAGTATCCGGGACGTCCCTCCAACGAAGCCACCGCGTCATAGATCGCCGCATGAACCATCGCCGCCGCCCGTGACGCGAACGTCGGCGCGGTTGCGTCAAAGGTGATGGCATCGAGGGTCACCTGATTCCAACGCAACACCGGATCCTGTGGACCGGTCTGAATCACTCGCTCGAGATTGAATTGGGAGACGGTCGAGTTGCCGGCCGCGTCGGTGGCAATTGCCGTGAATGGGTTCGAGCCGACCTGAAGTTCAACGGACGCGAACTGAACGGCACCGGTATTGGAACTCAGCGATGTCGCAGCAACCGGGGCTAGCGAGACCGAGATGTTTGGGTCGGTACTGCCCACCAAGGTGACGCGTGATGCGTTGGTGGTGCGCGGTCCGACAGCGCCGGAGCCTGCGGAAAGATCGAGCGCGGGCGCCGCGGGTGGCAACGTGTCGAGAATGAAATCAAGATCCAGGGACGTCGGGTTCCCAAAACCGTCGCGGGCGACGATGCGAACCTGATGGCCGCCATCGGCAAACCCCGGGATCGTCGTGGGATCGAAGGAGAACGTGCCGTCAGGATTGACCGGGACGCTGATCGTCGTCGTGCCGTCCAGATGGGCTTCGACCGAAAGGGACCCCAACGGATCCGATACCGTTCCCGAAATGGTTGCATCGAATGTCAGGCGATCGGTGTTCGTCAGCCCTCCCGGTGCGGTGTCGTTCAGCAGGGCGGCTTGCAGCGTTGGCCCGGTCAAATCCAGTGATCCATCCGGCAGACGCGCGAAGAGATTATCGCGAAGTCCCAAGCCGTCCAAGACGTTGATTTGCCCGGATCCGTCGAAGTCGAAGGAGGCGGAATAGTTGGTGTTGGCCGGGCGGGCAAACAGTCGACTGCGAAGCCCGATCCCATCGATCACGTTGGTCACACCGTTGCGATCCCCGTCACCGGGGACGACATCAAAGGTATAGACGAAGTCCCCGCCTGGTGAGGCATTTCCCGTCGGATACGCCCCCAGAAAGTCTCCATCGAGGGACGTTCCGATGCCGTTGGTGATGCGATCACTCAACCGAATCGCAAACTTGTCCTTACCCAGCTCGCTCGGAAGCGTCCAGGTTGCAATGAAAGTATTGCCGTCGTAGTGCAAGTCCTCCGCTTTGGGCACGATGGCCAAGCCGGAATTGACCCCTTGAATGCGAAGGTCATCGAATTGGACGTTGACGTGTTCGCTGAACTTGAACTTGAACTGATTCAGGTTTTTCCATGGCAAAACCTGGGACGTTTGGCCGGGCAGCAGACGAAACCCAATGGTTCCGAGTCCTTGTGAGCTGAGGTGATCCTGGAACACCGAGTTCCAACCGCTGCCCGAGACGCTCGCGTCCTGGATCACTGCGGCAAGAAGTTGCCGTGATTCAAGCCGCTCTAAATGTAGAGCCCGTGAACGGCGAATCTTCGAACAACTCTTTCGCTTGCTTGCTCGCTGCCGCCTCGGCAATGTGAGAGAAGTACCCAACCCTACAACAGCACCCATAGCACGGCACCTCAGATTGAACGCCAGTGACCAATCGACAGATGGCCACCACGAAGCAGATTATCTGGAGGGACGATGAACCCGTCAATCGAATGGGATACGAATTCGTTCAACTTTGGGGTAAAAAAACTGAAAGGGCTTTGCGCCCCCATTTCGATCCACCGGCAAATCTTTTTCCACCCGTTGGTGTGTAGCCTTCAGGCGATTCCCTGACGCTGCTTCGCAGCGATGGTGGGCGGCTAAAGCCCAATACCGCTGAGTTAAACTCGACGGCGAGGCCCGGACGCTGGCGCGAACCGGCTGATATCAATCGTTTATCAGCCGTTTGGCGCGAGCCTACGGGCCCCGACCTGAGGAAACCACGCTTAACTTAGCGGTCTTGGGCTAAAGCCTGCACACCAGCACGAGTGCCATACCTAGGACCCCATTTCAAACCAGCGGCCTCCAAACTGTCGTTTCGCTTCTGCCTCGGTTGGACCACACCAAGTAGGGCACGAATTTGGATGTCGGCGTACTACGATCTGGAGCAGGCACAGCAAAGGCGGGATGAATCGAATGCGAAGCAAGCCTTTCTCATTGGGCCATTTATCCGTTTCATCGGACCACGCGTCCCGACGCAGAGCCGCCCATCAGGGCTTCGACTTCGTTTCGCGTGGAGTAGTTGAAATCGCCTTTGATCGAATGTTTGAGACAGGATGCGGCGACGGCGTAGTTCAACGCCGTTTGCGACTCGCTCAAATCAGGTGTGGTCAGCGCAAAGATCAGTCCCGCGGCAAACGCATCGCCACCGCCCACCCGGTCGACGATGTTTTTGATTTCGTAGGGCTGGTAGTGGTTGTCCGCATCCAGCGGCGCGAACGCGGGCTGATCGGATGCCGTGTCATACAGCATCGCGCCCCAATTGTTGTGTGTCGCCGAGAGACTTTCGCGAAGCGTGATGGCGACCTTGGAAACGTTGGGGAATTGCGTCGCGACCTGGCGCGCCACGTCGGGATAGCGTGACGTGTCCAGCGCTCCGGCGTGGACGTTGGTCTGGCCCGCTTGGATGCCGAGCACATCGTGGCAATCTTCTTCGTTGGCGATCACCACGTCGACGTAAGGCAAAATCGTTCGCATCGTCGCCTGAGCCAGCTGGCGCGGTGTTTGGGTGGCGTTCCATTTCCACAGTTTGCCGCGGAAGTTGAGATCGATGGAAACCGTCGCACCGACGGCTTGGGCTTTTTGCGCCGCGATCAACGTCGCCTCGGCGGCGCTCTCGGAGAGTGCCGGTGTGATCCCCGTCAAGTGCAACCACTGCGCTGCGTCAAAGATCCTGTCCCAGTCGTAACACCGGGCCGGGGTGATCGCGATCGCCGAATCGGCGCGGTCATAGATCACATTGCTGGGACGTTGATTGGCGCCGGTTTCTAAAAAATACAGCCCCAGCCGCCCCTGGTCGGTCCGCAACACATAGCGGGTGTCAACGCCCAGGGCGCGGATCGAATCGATCGTCGCGTCGGCCAAGGCGTGCTTGGGCAGCGCCGTGACGAAGCGGGCCGCACCGCCGAAGTTGCTGATCGATTCGGCGACGCTGGCTTCCGCCCCGGCATAGGTGACTTCCAACTCCCGCGTTTGGCGAAGCCGCAGATGCCCCGGAGCTGCCAAACGCCCCATGATTTCTCCAAAGCTGACGACCACTTGATTCATCTTCGTTGATCCTTTTCCAATTTTCCAACGACGTCGGCGGCACGGGAGCTGATTCCCGCCCAGTCTTCGTTGTCTACTAATGCTTGTTTGACGATCCACGATCCGCCGACTGCCGGCACGTTGGGCTCGCGAAGATACTCTGACATGTTGTCGGCGTTGATTCCGCCCAGCGGGAAATATTGGATGCCCAGGTGTTTGTAGGGAGCTCCAAAACTGCGTAGATACGTGACGCCTCCCATCGCTTCGGCGGGGAAGAATTTGACGACGCGACAGCCCAGCTCAATGGCCGCTTCCAAATCCGTCGGCGTCGCGATCCCCGGGGCAAAGGGCAGGCCGATGTCCTGCGCCGCACCGATCACGCGCGGATTCATTCCCGGCGCGACGCCGAAGTCCGCGCCCGCGGCTTTGACCTCTCGCACCGATGCCGGGCTCAAGATCGTCCCGACCCCGACCAACATCTCCGGCACCTCGGCACAGATTTCGATCACCGCCGCCATCGCCGCCGGCGTGCGGAGCATCAATTCAATCGCGTTGATCCCCCCGTCCAATAACGCTTTGGTCAGCGGCACCGCATGCTGCACCTTGTCGACCGAAAAACCGGCGACAACGCCGCACGTTTTCAGCCGATGCAACATCTCTTTGGGAAACTCGCTCATCGATCCTCAACCTCCTGAAACTTGTCGGTGCTCACGAAGCAACGCATGCTGAATCGGTCCGCGCCGCTGTTTTTCCTAACGCGAATCCTGATGATCCGTTGGCATCCCGCTATCATAGGGCATGAACGATTCATTTTTGCAAGGAGTGACAGTGCACCGATTCGATTTGATTCTGTTGACGCTGCTGACGATCAGCGAGGTTTTCACGGCGTCTCCGTTGCCGGCCGACGACCAATCCCACCAATCACTGATTGCCAATATTCGTCCTTCGGTCACAACGATTCGGGTTCGGGGACGCGACGGTGAACCGCTGGGAATCGGCACCGGATTCATCATCGATTCCGACGGACTGGTGGCCACGAACTTTCACGTGATCAACGAGGGACGCCCGTTTACGGTGGAGACCGCCGGCGGAAAAAAATTGAGAGTGCTCGGTGTCGAGGCCTCCGACGTGGCCAGTGACTTGGCCATCATTCGCGTCGATCCCGGATCGAGCGAGCTGCCGGCGCTCCCTTTCGCCGAAGACGAAACCTCTCAGCAAGGCATCCGCGTGCTGGCCTTCGGCAATCCGCTGGGGCTGCGCAACAGCGTGGTCGAAGGCATCGTGTCGGCCAGACGCGAAGTCGAAGGCCGCGAGTTGTTGCAGTTGGCGATGCCGATCGAACCGGGAAACAGTGGCGGCCCCCTGGTCGATCTGGAGGGCCGAGTGCATGGCATCATCAATATGAAATCGTCCATCGATGATAACTTGGGTTTCGCCATCCCGGTCAGCCAACTGGTCGCGTTGCGTGAGCACCCGAATCCCGTCGCGATCGATCGCTGGGTTCGAATCGGCCGGATCAACGCGGACCGGTGGACTCCCGTGATGGGATCGCGCTGGCAGCAACGCGGCGGACGAATCGTCGCCTTGGGTCAGGGCAATGGTTTCGGCGGACGTTCATTGCTGCTGTCCAAGCGAGAGGTCCCCCAGCGCCCCTTTGAAGTCGCCGTGATGGTTCGGCTGGATGACGAGTCCGGCGCCGCCGGATTGGCGTTTCACAGCGACGGCCAAAACAAACATTACGGGTTCTACGCCAGTGCCGGACGGTTGCGATTGACGTGCTTTCGCGGCGCCTCGGTTTATTCCTGGGACATCTTGAAAGAAGTGGAAACGGAACACTATCTGCCCGGACAATGGAACCAATTGAAGGTGCGTGTCGAGACGGACTCGATCACGTGCTTTGTCAACGGACGCATGGTGATTGAATCCGACGATCAACAACTCACCGAAGGCCAAGTCGGGCTGGCAAAGTTCCGCGAGACCGAGCCGGAATTCTCCGGTTTTCAGCTCGGCACCGCCTTGCCTTCACCGATGTTGTCCGAAGCCGCCGAAAACACGCTCGCGGAACTTGAGGTCGGCACGCTGCCACTCGATTCGATTGGGACCGATCAAATTCGCGAACTCGGCAAGTCGGGCGAATTGGCATCACGCGAATTGACTCGACGGGCGATCGAGCTTGAAAAACAAGCTGAGCGACTTCATCAGCTTGCCGACGACGTCGAACGTGCCGAGACGATCGATCGTTTGAGTCGACTCGATCAAACCGACGCCGATCAACGCCTGCTGGTCGGTTCGCTGTTGATTGCAAAACTGGACAGCCCCGATTTGGATGTCGATGCCTATCGCGCTCGCGTCGACGAAATGGCAGCAGAAATCCAGGGAACCCTGAAGGGAGACGCGTCGGCGACCGAGAAACGCGACGCCCTACATCGGTATCTGTTTGAAGAGAACGGATACCACGGCAGTCGAAGCGAGTACTATCACGCCGCCAATAGCCACTTGAATCGAGTCATCGACGATCGCGAAGGGCTGCCGATCACGATGTCCGTCTTGTACATCGAACTCGGACGTCGGCTAGGGATGAAGGTCGAAGGCGTCGGCTTGCCCGGGCACTTCCTGTCCAAGCACGTGGTCGATGACGAGAACGAACAGTTGATCGACGTCTTCGAACGGGGCAAGTTGCTCAGCCGCGCCGACGCCGTCGAGATCGTCGCGCTGCATGGCGGGCGAGCACTCCGGCCCTCCGATTTACAAGCCACCACCGACATCGAAATCCTGAGCCGAATCCTGAATAACTTGATCGGCGTCGCCGGGCGCCAGAACGATGGCGAGGCAATGCTCCGCTACTGTGACGCCATCGTTGCGGTCAATCCCGGAGAGGCCCGATACCGCATGCTGCGCGCCCAGTTGCGCGGGATGACGGGCAGAATTAATCTGGGGTTGGAAGATGTCCAATGGCTGTTGGAGAAAGATCCACCGGAACTGGATCGCGGCGAGGTCGAACGGTTGCGTTCGGCGCTGAGCGATAGGCTTTGAGGGTAGGAAGATTTTGTTGGTCAAAAAATTTGTTGGTCAAAAAATTTGTTGGTCAAAAAATTTGTTGGTCAAAAAAATGGGGTGGTCAAAACATGGGGGCATCCGTGTAGGGCATGCTGTGCATGCCGGCGTTCCTACTTTCGATCAGAATGATCGCCTTGCCTTTGCAACCTTCCCGCCCTTCTGCCAGTTATGAAGATGAATCAACTCTCCCGATCTCGACGTTCGTTCTTGAAGACCTCGGTCGCCTTGGCCGCGGTCGGCCCGGTTGCCAACGGTGTTGCCCGAGCAGAATCTGATGCGCCACCGTTGATCGCCTATGTCGGCACGTTCAGCTCGCCGCTTCAGGATGTGCTGCCGACGCAAGTCGATCTGCCGCCGGGCAATGGGCGGGGGATCCATCTGTTTCAAGTCGATCGTCGGACGGGAGAGTTGACGGAGATTGGCACGCAGCGGATGGGGACAAGTCCCAGTTGTTTGGCCGTCAATGCTGCGGGAACGCGGCTGTACTCGGCCAATGAAACCGATCGGGTCGGAGAAGAGAAGGAAGGCTCGGTCAGTACGTTTTCGATTGATCGATCCAGCGGCAAGTTGACCTTGATGGGCACCGTCCGCAGCGGCGGTGCCGGTCCGACCTACATCAGCATTCATCCCAGCGGACGGTATGTTCTGGTCGCCAACTATTTCGGTGGTAGCGTTGCGGTGCTGCCGGTCACCGCGGACGGGCGGTTGGGTGAACCGGTCCAAGTGAAGCAGGACGCCGGCACGATCGGGCCGACACAGGCAACCAACGCGCCGGCGGGCAGCTTTGCCATCAGCGGCCACGATCGCACCCACGCCCACATGATCCAATCCGATCCCTCGGGAAAGTATGTGCTGCACGCCGACCTGGGGTTGGACAAGATCTTTGTGTGGCGGTTTGACGAACAAACCGGAATCTTAACCCCCAACGATCCGGCGGCGATTTCGTTGCCACCGGGCGATGGACCGCGACATTTCCATTTTCACCCCAACGGCCGTTGGTTCTATTCGATCCAGGAAGAAGGTTCGACGATTGTCTTGTTTGACTACGATGCCGACGCAGGGCGTTTGGCCCCGCGACAAACCGTCTCGACGCTGCCGCCGGAGTTCGTCGGTAGCAATTTCTGTTCAGAGATCTTGGTTTCCGACGATGGCCGGTTTGTTTATGCCGGCAACCGGCTGCACGACAGCGTGGGAATCTTTGCCGTCGGTGACAACGGAGAGCTGACGTTTGTGGGCGAAGAGTGGACGCGAGGGAATTACCCGCGCAGCTTCAGCTTTGATCCGACAGGGCGATTCTTTTATTGCCTGAATCAGCGCGCCGACCACCTCGCGATCTTCAACGTCAATCGCGAGACAGGCGAGCTGCAGTTCACCGGCCACTACGCCGCGGTCGGCAATCCATCACACATGGTCTTTCTAGACCTGGCGGATCAACAATGACGCCACCCTGGCGACGCAGCAACCACCGCCAAAGACATTTTTTGACCCACAAATCTTTTGACCAACAAATCTTTTTCCCCGCCGGTTTCCACTGCACCGGAGGATTGCAGCCTCAACGAGTCATCCGGCTCATTGCGTCACTGCTGGATCAGGTACAAGTCAGACTTGCTGCGGAGGATCAATTGGTTTCCAACGACCGCCGGCGAGGCCATGAATCCATCGCCGAGTGTCGTCTTTGCCAGTTCCTGGTAGGTCTCGCCGGGTTTGAACGTCAAGATGTCCCCGTCGGTGCTGAAGGCGTAGATCCGGCCACCGGCATAGATCGGTGAGGCGGCGAAGGATCCGCCGGCCCGTTCTTGCCAGAGGACATCCCCGGTTTTTGGATCGCGCGCCGAGATCACGCCATCGTCGCTGTTCATGTACAGCAAACCGTCGACGAGCAACTGGGACGATTTCTTGGCGACGCTCTTGGTAGCCGACCATGCGATGTGTGTGCCCGTCACATCTCCTTTCCCATCGGGGCTGACCGCGATCATCGACCCCATGCCGTTGGTGATGAACACCAGCCCTTCGCCGTACAGCGGTCGGGCCGACGCGTTCATGCCTTCGTGGTAGGCGGTCCATAGGGGTTGGCCGTTGGATGGGTCGTAGGCGATCGTCGCGACGGCACTGGGGTAGACCAATTGTTCTTGGCCGTTGACGGTGATGACCTGGCCGGTGCAGTAGGCTTTCATCCGGTCGCCGTCGTTGGTGCCATAGTCGATCTCGCGTTTCGTTTTCCAAATCGTCTCGCCGGTTTCTTTATCGAGTGCCACGACATACTGAACGTCGTATCCGTCATAGGCGATGAATAACTTGCCGTCATGTAAAATCGGCGATGACGCGGGGCCGCGGTGATGATCACATTCCAGGTCTTCGCGTTTCCAAATGACTTCCGCATTCGACGTCTCCAAGCAGGCTGTCAGGTAGCTGCCGAAGTGGATGTAGACCCGTCCGGCCTCGATCACCGGCGTCGGCGTCGCATAGCTGTTCATCGGGTGGCAGAACGCGGGCGATTGGTTTTCCAGCAGCACCTTGTCGTGCACGATCTTGCCGCTGTTGCGATCGACACAGATCACGGACATCCGCGTCCCGTCTTCGGTCGCCGTCGTCAGCCAGATCTGGTCGTCCCAAACCACCGGCGAAGACCAGCCTTTGCCGTGGATCGGTGTTTTCCATTTGACCACCGACTCGTCGATCGCCACGGGCAACTTGGCGTCAGCGGCATGACCGTCTCCGGATGGCCCTCGGAATTCCGGCCAATTGGAAGCGAAGGACGTGACGGTGAAACCGGCCACGAAGAGAATGGCGACGAGGTAGCGCATCAGTAGGTGATCCAGAGCGATCGGGTGGGGAGAGTCGGAAGGCGGTGCCAGGGTGCATCATAAGTTGACCAAGGCGCGTTCTCAACTGCACCGCCAAATTCGAGAAAGATTCGCTATACTCGATTCATGAGCAAACCCAAGCCCGAGCCGATCCTGCCCGGTCAAGTCACGGACCTTGCCAAAGCGGTCTTGAAACAGGACCGATTTCCCTACTTGGCATCGATCGACGGCGATCAGCCCCGTGTTCGACCGGTTTCGCCGGTCCGCACCGACGGCTTCACGGTCTATGTCGCCAATCTCCGCGGCTATCATAAAACACGTGAAATCGCGGCCAATCCGCATGTCGAACTGTGCTATCTGAGTGATAGCCACGATCAGGTTCGGATCACGGGCGTCGCCAATGTTTTGGTCGACCGAGAACTGCTGCAACAGATCTGGGATGACAATCCATTGTTGCGAAATTATCTCGGATCGATCGACAATCCCGACCTGATCGTCTATCGCATCGACCCGGTGCAAGTTCGGTTCATGCGTGAATGGGCGTTGGAGTATCACGACGTGGATTTCCGGCAGGACGCCGATGCGTGAGTTGTTTCGCACGTTGCCACTGATGTGCGTCGTCTTGTTGGTCCCGGTGTTGCCGTTTCTATTTTTCGGCGGGCACGTTGAAGACTGGTTGCGGGGTGTCGCCGAAGATCCGCCCTCGGTCGCCGTGACCGCGTCGTTGGTGGTCGCGTTGCTTGCGACGGACATTTTGTTGCCGATTCCGTCGAGTGTGATCAGCACGCTGAGTGGCTGGCAACTCGGATGGTGGCGGGGGACGCTGGCGACTTGGGTCGGGATGAATCTGGGCGCGGTGATCGGATTCGGCTTGGCCAGACGCTGGGGACAACCCTTCGCGTTGTGGTTTTCCAGCGGCAAAGACCTCGATCGCATGCACGAGGTCAGCGAACGCTACGGTCCGCTGGTGTTGGTGCTGACGCGAGCGATGCCGGTGTTCGCCGAAGCGAGTGTGTTGATCTCGGGGATCCATCGGCTTTCATGGAAACGCTTCCTGCCGGCGATCCTGTTGAGCAACCTGGGCATCGCGATCGCCTATTCCGCACTCGGCGAGTACGCCCAGCGGCACCAATGGCTGCCCTTCGCGCTCGGCGTCTCGATCGGGCTGCCGGTGCTGATCGCGGCGGCGGCCAAGCGATGGTTGCCGGAATGAACGCGAAGGGAGTTGGCGTACCGGTTGTTGAATTGCACGGAAATCGGATTGGTCAAAAAATGGGGTGGTCAAAAAATTGAGAACTCAGCCCGTGGCAGACGGCGCGTCCGAGCTGCCGCCATCTTTTGACCAATCCATCTTTTGACCAATCCATCTTTTGACCAATCCATCTTTTGACCAACCCATCTTTTGACCAACCCATCTTTTTGACCAACCCATCTTTTTGACCAACCCATCTTTTGACCATTCCATCTGTGCGGCGATCCAGTGTGCTGCGACGCTTGAGCGTTTCGTGCTCATTTCCGCCGCCGTGATTTTGACCCTCGCCTGCTTTTCCGCCCACGCGATTTACGGTGTCGCTAAGATAGACTGGCGAGTGCCCGGCAACCGGCGTAGACTCGCTTGAGAACTCGCCCTCGTGTGGCACCCCCCTCCGCCTTTCGGTCCCAGTCGATCCCACCTCCGATGCATGACTTCATTCAACGACGGTTTCTGACGCTCGCGTTGCTCGTGGCCGCCCCTGCGATCTGCCACGCCCAGTCACGCCTGGATGAGCCGCCGATCAATTACACCGAAACCAAGGGTGACAATCGCGTGACGGCGATGATCGACAAAGTGGATTCGGGGGAACTGGAATTGGTCTACGAAGATGGTTACGGCTACCTGCGATCGATCCTCAGCGAGTTAGACGTTCCGATTTCGTCCCAAGCACTCGTCTTTTCCAAGACCAGTTTACAGACCGGACGAATTTCACCGACCAACCCCCGAGCGATTTACTTTGGGGATGAAGTTTACGTCGGCTGGGTTCGCGGCAGTTCGTTGCTGGAACTCTCGGTGGCCGACCCCAACCTCGGTGCCGTTTATTACACGATCCAGATGGCTCCGCGACGACCGTACATGCGGCGCGAGAACTTTCGCTGCTTGGGCTGTCATGAAAAAACGGTCGATCACGGCAAGATCCCCGTGCACACGGTTCAAAGTGTGATGGCGCGTCGCAATGGCAAGATTAATTTGTTGCTCGAGACGTACGTGACCGATCACACCAGTCCCCTCGAAGAACGCTGGGGCGGTTGGTACGTGACCGGCCACCACGGATCGATGAAACACATGGGCAACGCGTTTCTCGATGGCGAGGAACTCGTTTCACTGGGCGAGTCGACGGCGAGCACCCTTCGCCGCCAGTTTGACCTTTCGCGGTGGCCGGTCGCCGGCAGCGATATCGTGGCCTTGATGGTCTTGGAGCATCAGGTGGAGATGCACAATCGGTTGACCGACGCGAACTATGCCGTGAGGCGAGCACGCTACACGTCGACGGATTCACCGGGTCAACGGGCGCGGTTGGACACGGTGATCGATGAATCGGCCAAGTTGGTCGTCGACCATCTGTTGTTCGTCGATGAAGCGAGGTTGGAATCCGAGATCAAAGGTTCGGAGCGGTTTCAGCAGGACTTTGTCGCCAAAGGCCCGACGACCGGTGACGGGAAATCATTGCGACAGTTCGATCTGAAGAAACGTCTGTTCCGTTTTCCCTGCAGCTACACGATCTATTCGCCGGCGTTCTCGGCGCTCGATGAGCAATTGAAAGCGAAGGTCTATCAACGGCTGTGGCGGGTGTTGAGCGGGCAAGACGATTCCGACGAGTATCGTCACTTGAGTTCGGACGACCGTGCGTCCATTCTTGCGATCCTGCGTCAAACGATCGACGGATTGCCGACGTCGTGGGCGAGCGGAAAAGGGATCGGGTACCAACAACCAAATGGCCCGTAGGGTGCTTCGCATTTTTGGTGCCTGGCCTCTTTCCCGAGGCGATTGTGGGATAGGCTTCCAGCCTGTCGTTTTCGCCATGACAGGCTGGAAGCCTATCCCACTTATTCTTCCGACGGTCCTAACGTACCGATCGTTTCCCGGTCGGGCTCGCCAACGTCGCGAACTTCGTGCTCGTTCGTCGCTTCCAAATGAAGCCGTCCAGTACGTAGTGTGTGATCTGCGGAACGGCCAACAGCGGCACCAGAATCAATTCCACCGATTCAAGATTCCACGGCGCACCGAACAACCAGGATCGCTCATGCCAAACGCCGCGATCCCAGACCAGTTCTTCGACGTAGGCCAAGATCCAAATCAATCCGATGAACCGCGACAGTCGCATCCCGACCGACGGCAGCGTTCGTGATTGCGTTGGTGTGGATGTCTGGTGGTACCAGTAGACCAGGACCATGTAGGGAATCCCGTGGATGATCACGTTGGTCACGGTGAAGGCATAGTCAGAATTGAACGTGATGATTCCCAGGTACCAACACAATGCCGTCGTCGCCACGACCAGATCCTTGCCCGGGTTGAATTGACGCTTCGTCACCGCCAACCCGATCGCTTTGACGACATACGCCGCCATCGCGGACCAGTAGAATGGTGCCAGGTAGGCCGACCAGTCCAGCGAAAACGAGGCGAAGTCATCGGGGCGAAACCACCAGAATTCTCGGGGCAGGTGACAGTGCCAATGGACGAGCGGATACACGGTCGCCAAGTAGATCGCGGCGGTGTCGATCCAGCGGCCCCAGCGATTCGTTTCGCCGGCTTTGTTGCGATACAGTGCCACCCAGCCGTATTGTTGGCGGATGAAGTGAAACACCGCCAGATAGGCCAAACAGCGCCAAAACACGTCGACACTCTCGCTGTACAGGGCCCAACTGATGGCGAACGCGAATCCCGGCGTCAACGCATACAACCAGGGTCGCCGCGCCAGTTCGGCGCGATCGAAATAGACGCGAAATCCCGTCGCGTAAACGTGGGCGACATCGATCAACAGGATGGCGACCACCCAGGCCCAACCGGGCGTGTCTTGGTGCAGCCAGCCAAACACACCGCCGACACCGAGCATCGCCAGGGCCAGCAACGCACTGCCACCGAAGGTCATCAGGTCGACCGAGCGGCTAAACAGCCAGGGCGTCGACG
Source organism: Rhodopirellula sp. SM50 (assembly GCF_002289565.1). Lineage (GTDB taxonomy): Bacteria > Planctomycetota > Planctomycetia > Pirellulales > Pirellulaceae > Stieleria. Next base: position 38,245 of record NZ_NTFY01000018.1, read on the forward strand.
GGACGTCAGATGCGGTTGGTGAGTTCATGTCGGCCCCCGGTGGCGTAAGCTTCCAGCTTGCGATTGCAGCTCGTGGCGTAAGCTTTCAGCTTGCGATTGCAGCTCGTGGCGTAAGCTTTCAGCTTGCGATTGCAACTCGTGGCGTAAGCTTTCAGCTTGCGTTTGCAGCTCGAATCGCAAGCTGGAAGCTTACGCCACTGTTTTATTTCTCCGGCAATTGGAAACAAATCGCTTGGCGGTCGTTTCGGACCAGCACGTGGCGGCCGGCGACGGTGGGGATGTTCCAGGTCTTCGAGTCCAGTGCGGGCATGCGAAACAGTTCGTGATAGTCATCGATGGACGCGTCGACGAACACCAGGTCACCCGTTTCGTCCTGGACGACCAACACGTCACCGGCCAGCACGGCTTGTCCCTGTCCGGTGCGGCTTCGTCTCGGTTGCGTCCAGAACGTCGTCGCGTCCTCCAAGCTGACCGCCTGTAGCGAGCCGTTGCTGATGGCATAGCCGACGTCGCCGACGACACAGGTGTGATTGAATTTGGTTTTCAACACACGGTTGCTTCGCCACACGTCCGACGTCGTCCAGTCGGCGCTGTCCTTGGTCACGCTGTCCTTGGTCACGCTGACCAACGCACTGCCTCCGCCGTAGCCTTTTCCCACCAAGATGCGGTTCTTTTGGACGGGCACCGCCGAGGAACAATTCGCTGCCGTGTTGGTCGAGCCGGGCCATGCAAAGGTCCACAGCACTGATCCGTCGTGAATTCGATGTCCGCTGACGGTTTTTTCGTTGACCGAAACGATTTGGCGTTCGCCGTCGAGTGTCGCCACGATCGGCGACGCGTAACTGAGTTGGTCGTCACCGGCCTGCCAGACCACCGCACCGGTTTCGGCATCGAGTGCCACCAGCGATCGGACCGGCTGATCAATCCCGGGGCCGCCGAGGCTGGTGACACACAAACCGTCGACCAGCAACGGCGAGCAGGCATAGCCCCAGGGTGCAGCGGCCTCGAATGCCGGTTGGTTGTCCCAGCCGGCCAGTTCCAACAGGTTGGCGGTCCAATGTTCTGCGCCGGTCGATCGATCCACGCACCACAAGAACCCTGTCGCCGTGGTCGCGTAGACTCGATCGCCCTGGATCGTCGGGGTCGAGCGAGGTCCGATGCCGCCGAGTGCGTTTTCATGGCGCCCGGCGTGTTGCAGCATCCAAACCAGTTCGCCGTCGGACAGCCGATAGCACGTCAAGCATTCCTGGTCGTCGCGTTGTTCCAACGTGATCGCATCCTGGCCGACCACCGCGAAGGAGGACCAGCCTTCGCCGATTCCCTGGTCCCACAACACATCGACCTGGGATTCGGACGTCGGCGTGGAAAACTTGCGTTCGGGATAGACGCCGTTGCGGTTGGGCCCCAAAAACTGGGGTGACGCAGCGACGGTGTCCGGTGTCTCGGTCGGTGTTTGGGACGCCGGGGGGGCGCTCTGTGTTTCGCTGATGTCGACGGCGCCGGGCGTGACCGATTTCAATTCGTGTGGCGACTCGCCGGCGAACCGCCAGCGAAACAGCGGAAGCATTTCGCCGCTAAAACCATCGAATTGAAAGGTCGTCCAAAAGACCGCGACGGCGGCCACGGTCACGGTCGGGACTCGCCAGCGGTGACCGGACCAGCTTTCCAACCGATGGAAACTAAACAAAACGTACAGCGAAGCGAGCGACAGACAGGCCAATCCGATCAAGTTGGCGTTCTGGTGATCGAACGACGGTGCAAAGTATTGCGCCACGGCCGTGATCACGACGGCCAGGGCGAACGCGATTGCGGCGTTGACCAATTTCGGCTTTCCGGTCGCAGGCACCTCGCCGGGCGGATCGGGTTCGATCGATGAATCGTCGCGATTTTCGTCCGGGGCCTGTTGAATTGACTCCGCCATGGGCTCTTTTCTCCAAAAATCATTTCGGCAGCAGCGTTCTCGGCCGTGGGTTCCGCCACCGGTCACACCTGGGTTAATATGGGCGACCACTGATTCGCCGTCCCTTCCCCGATCTTGTTTTATCGATGATGCAGCATGCTTACGAGACCGCTCGACGGCTGCGGGAAAACATGGAAACGGTCATTCTGGGGAAAAACGAGGCGGTTCGTTCGATCGTCCTGACGTTGCTGGCCGGGGAACACCTGCTGCTCGAAGACGTCCCCGGCGTGGGAAAAACGCTCGCCGCCAAGGCGTTGGCGGGCAGTATTGATACCGAATTCAGCCGAATTCAGTTCACACCGGACCTGTTGCCCAGCGACATCACCGGCAGCTCAATTTATCGCAGCGATACCCGTGAATTTCAATTCACCCGGGGGCCGATTTTCTCCAATGTGGTCCTGGCCGACGAAATCAATCGCGCCCCACCGAGGACCCAGTCGGCGTTGCTCGAAGCGATGAGTGACGGTCAAGTCTCCGCGGACGGAACCACGTACCCCCTGCCGAAACCGTTCATCGTCGTCGCGACGCAGAACCCGTTTGAATTCGAGGGCACCTACGTGTTGCCGGAAAGTCAAATGGATCGGTTTTTGATGCGGACGAGCATCGGTTATCCCGAGCGTGACAGTGAGCGAATGGTGTTGCAATCGCACCGCACCGGCGAACCCGTCGATTCGATCAAGAGCGTCGTGACGGCCGATGAGGTGGTGTCGGCGCAAGCGGCCGTCCGTTCGGTGCGTGTCGACGAATCGCTGCAAGACTACCTGTTGGAAATCGTCGCACTGACGCGGACGACCGACGTGTTTCGGTTGGGGGTCAGCACCCGCGCGGCGCTCAGTTTTTACCGCGGTTGCCAGGCCCGCGCGGTGACCGAGCAACGCGACTTTGTCACCCCCGATGACGTCAAGTCACTGGCCGTGACCACGCTTTCCCACCGCGTGCTCGTCGATGACTTCTCCGCCAATTCCAGTCGCGACACCGTCGAACAGCTGATGGCGGAACTGCTGCGCAGCATCCCCGTCCCTGTCTGATCGCACCTGTCTGATTGCAACCATCGCACCACGGATTCCAAGTCTTGATGACTGCTTCTCCCACCGACTCCGCTCCCACCCGCTTCGGCGTGATGGGCACGGGCCGAATCACGCGTCGCTTGGTTGCCGATCTGCAGTCGACCGATGCGGTGTCCGTCACTGCGATCGCCAGTCGATCGCAAGAGCGGGCGGATTGGTTTGCCTCGCAATACGGCATCCCCGCGGCAGTCGAGGGTTACCAAGCGTTACTCGACCGCGACGACATCGATGCCGTTTACTTGTCACTGCCACCGTCCTTGCACGCCCACTGGTGCGTGCGAGCGGCGGAGGCCGGCAAGCACATCCTGTGCGAAAAACCGTTGGCGACCTCGGCCGACCAAGCCCACCAGATCGCCCAAGCATGCGAGCGAGGCGGCGTCCGCTGGTTGGACGCAACCGGCTGGCTGCACCATCGACGAACCGCAGAGATGCGGGCGCTCGCCAGCGGCGGGCGGCTGGGACGGTTGGGGCACATCACCGCCGCGGTTTCGTTTTATCGACCGTTTCAGTCCGGCGAGCATCGCTTGGATCCCGCCTTGGGCGGCGGCTGCTTGTTGGACCTCGGTTGGTACACCGCGGGACTGGCGTGTTACTTTGCCGGTCGCGGCCCCAACCGAGTTTTCGCCGATTGCATCGAAGAGAACGGGGTGCCGCTGCGGACCAACGCCATGCTCTGGTTTGACGACGATCTGACAGCCAGTTTTTCATGCGGCTACGATACGGCGACCCGAAAGTGGTTTGAAGTCGCCGGCAGTGACGCGGCGGTCATCTGCGACGACTTCACTCGGCCTTGGGTGGAACGACCGACTCGGTTTTGGGTGCATGACGCCAACGGCGAGGTTCAGTCCCACGAATCGTCCGATCGTCAAGAACAACGGATGATCCAGGCACTGATCGGCCAGCAGCCACTGGATGAATTCAATCAGTTGGCGTTACAAACGCAAACGGTCTTGGATGCCCTGGCCGAATCGGCTCGGCGAAAGCAGCCGGTCGTGGTAGAGTGTGACGTGCGTCCCGACGCCCCTTCCCCGTCCCGCTGAATCGTTCACCAACGATCTAGAATACACCGCTGAGTGGTTTCAACATGCGAGTCGTCGTCGCGATCATCCAACCCACCAAACTCTCCACCGTGCGTGACGCCCTGCGCGAATTGCAGCTGGATGACATCACCGTCTGTGATGCGATGGGCTATGGCCGCCAACATGGAAAATCGGCACTGTTCCGCGGCAACGAATACAAGGTCGACTTGTTGCGCAAGGTCGCGGTGGAAGTCTTGGTGCACGAGGACGAATTGGAAACGGTGATCAACGTGATCAGCCGCAACGCATTGACCGGGTCGAGGGGCCAGATCGGTGACGGAAAAATCTTCGTCCTGCCGGTGGCCGAAGTCATCGACATCGCCAGTCCCCCGCCGCAGTATGGTTCGGTAGGGTGAGCCGGCCGGTCCCACCGCACCGGAACCGCTCGCGCCGTTGCGTTCACACCAACGCAAATCGTAGCGGTAAGGGGCGCAAGCCCGATACCGCTAAATCGAGTTCGATGGAGGCGCCCGGACGCTGGCGCGAACCGGCTGATGTCAATCGAATATCAGCCGTTTGGCGCTAGCCTACGGGCACGATCGTGGGCAAAACCGCGCCGATTTAGCGGAATTGGGCGCAAGCCCCGCGGTCTCACCGCATCGGACGGCTCGCGCCGTTAAAAAAACAGCCTCGGACTAAACGTTGTCAGTCACCGGGGAGTCTTACGGCGGTGGATCAGTGTGTCGGTGGGAAGACGAAGTTCTTGAACGTCGCGGTGACGGGAATCGGCTCTTGACGACGAGGAACGCTCCAGTAGGGCTTTCCATCCAACTGGGCCTGTAGCGCGTAGGAGGTCATGGGGGCCATCGCCACGTGCCACGTGGCGTCCGAAGTCGCTGCCTGGTCGTCCCGCGGCGGGCGTGCTTCGATGATCACGAACAATTCCGGGTCGGTGCCGTGGGCGAACACGAACACGGCGCCGTCGATCGTCGTCGGGTCACGGTAGCGTGCGATCGGTGTCGTCATCATTCGCAACCGGTCCTCGTCGCCGCCTTCAAAATCATCGCTTGCCGAGAAGCGACGGACGAGTTGCCGCATTTGCAGCAAACGTGCCGGCTCAGTCGCCGCAGGCCTCGCTGCGGCGGGAATCGGTTTGAAGCTGACGCCGGCCGCGGCGGGCGCCCACGCCGCACGGCCGTTGTATTCAAACCTCACCGGTCGTGTGGAGAGTGACTGAAATTCGTGCAACCAGACATCATCGGTTTGGGGGATGATAAAGATCTGTGCCGCGGCGACGGGGCGTTTCTCGTTGTCTTCCCAAACGAATAACCCGCCGTCGACGACGCCGCTGACCGGGTTGGTGAAGCGCAGCACCGGCTTGCTGCGAAACGTCACCGGTTGTCGACTCGATTTTTCTCCGACGGTCACCTGGTACGACGAGCCCGTCTTCTGCATGTAAGCCAATCGTTCGTCCGCACTGTCGCTCACGCTGGCGACTTTTCCAACCTCCGAAACCTGACACACTAGCAGAAACAGAACGAGCTTCGTTGCGGTCGCCATGCTTGCCCCCGAAGTAGAAAGAATCAGAATTTGAAACTCACGCCACAATTAAGTCAGCATGTCTATGTTGGCGGATGCGGAAGGAGATGTCAACGATTTAAGTGGGATAGGCTTCCAGCCTGTCATTGCAGCCTCGACAGGCTGGAAGCCTATCCCACTTCTTTTCCGTGCGTTGATTCAGGTTCCGCTACGGGCGGGTGGCGATTTCGGCCGACGGGACGACTCCCAGGTAGGCCATCATGTCGCTGATCTCCTGCAGCGTCAGCTCATCGATCAGCCCGCTGGGCATGATGCTGCTGGTGCTCGGCAGGATTTGGTCCACTTCCGACGCTTCGATCATCGCGGTGTTGTTCCTGGCGTCACGCACCACCAGCGTGCCATCGGATTGTTCGCTGACCATCCCGACAAAGATTTTGCCGTCCAAGGTCAAGACTTTCTTGCTGGCATATTGGTCGCTGACGACGTGAGCCGGGTAGAGGATCGATTCGACGATTTCCCGTTTGGTGAATCGCCGTGCGATGCCCGACAGGCTCGGGCCGATCGATTCGCCGTAGTTGCCGAAGCGGTGGCATTGGGCACAGCTGGCTTTGGTGTACGCCGCCTTGCCCGCGGCGGGGTTTCCGACGCGACCCTTGTCGCTGTCGAGATACGTGACCAATTGCTCAAAGTCCCAGCGTGATTCATCGGCCTTGGGCAAGACAGCCGGCGGGCGATCGGGGTAGACACTGGCGTACCATTTTTGCCACGGACGCATGGATTTCTTTCCGCCGGCCGGGCGTTCCATCCCGGTCCAGTGTTCCAGCAGCTGTTCAATTTTTTCAAACGGCCGCTCGTCTGCTTCGGCGCGGACACCGAGCAAGATCAGGTGACGCAGCGCCATCGGGTCATCGGTCGCGACGTCGACTTTTTGTAGCGCACCGACGACTTCTTCACCGGCTTCATCGTCCAGAATGTTCAGACTGCGGACCAGATAGTCCCAGTTTTCGCCTTCGGGGTGGACCGCCAAGGCCATCGAGATGACGGCACGGCGTTGTGGTTCATCGCGCCAAAGTTCACGCAAGTACTCTTGGGCTTCGGGTTCTTCGGACGAGGCCAACAAGGCGACGATTCCGGTCCGCAGGCGTCGCTGGACGTCGCGGCCGTTTTGGTCATCGCGGATCTTCTTGTCCAGCGACATCAAGGTTTCGGTCGTGAGTGCATCGATCGGTTGTTTGACCTTGTAGATCGCCGCCAAGGCCGCGTTCTGCCAAACGTGTCCCTGTTCCAAGATGGCTTGCAAGTCATCGGCGGACAGCGTCGATGCAAAGTCACGGGTGACGTTGGTCATGTACATCGGCAGCGAGCCTGCGGTCGATCGGTTGGCGGCTTTTTCAAAGAACTTGAGGATCGCGAAGCGTTGTTTCGCGTTCCATCCGTCAGACATCGATTGCAAGCACATCGCCACCAGGGTGCGGGTCTCGTGCGGCGCGTCGGATTCCAGGTATTCGATCGCGCGATCGGCCAAGGATTCGGAACTGAGATACGTGGCCAGCCGAATGACTTCGTGATTGATTCTCGGTTCGCCCGCAGGAAACTCTTCGGCGATCTGTGCGCCCAGCGGAGCCACCTTTGCGGGATCCAGGCCGCTGCGATGCAACGTCACCTGACAGAGCCGCAGGACATCGATGAAGTCGGCATCGCTGAGGAATCCGGTCATCATTTCGCTGCAGCGTTCCAAGACCGCCAAGGCTGTTTTTTCACTGTGGTCGACGTCAACCAAGGCGAGCATGCCGACGATGGCGACGCGTGTCTTGTCGGTGCCGAGCACTTCGTCGCGGAAGGTTTCGGCGGGCATTCGTTCGAGCAGTTTGCGGCCGACGAACGCTAACGTCCGGTCACCGCTTGCGATCACTTCATACAGGCCGTCGACGTTCTCGGGCGTGATGTTGCCTCGCAGCATCGCTTCGCATGCAGCCCGTCGGACGGCCGGTGCGTCATCTGCCAAAAGTTCTTCCAGGCGTTTTTCACCGCGCGGCCCCGGAGCTCGGCCGAGCATCAGTGCGGACTTCGCACGCACGAGTTCGCTTTCGGCTTGGCTGAGTTCCAGCAACAGGTCTTCGCTGGGGATGGGGCCGAACAGTTGCATCAGCGTCATCGCCCGGACACGGTAGTCCGGTGGGTTGTCATCGCTGTAGGCAACTCCGGCGACCAATTGGTTCCAGCTGTCACCGAGTTCGCTTTTGATCGAGGCGATCTTTTGACGCGTCCATGCCGATTCGACTTGCGGTTGGCGGATGGCGGCGGCGATCCCGGTCCCGAGTTTGTTCATCCGGTCGGGGACTTCGCCCTTGTAGATGACGCGGTAGACGCCACCGGCGGTCGACCGGCCTCCGGTACAGAAATACAACCCGCCATCGGGGCCGACTTCCAAGTCGGTGACGTTAAGCGGTTGGCCTTGCAGGAAGACCTCGCTGTCGGCCACAAAGCTTGCCCCACGCGGTTTCAGACGAACATTCAGGATACGTCCTTCGCTCCAGTCGGCCAGGAACAGTGTGTTTTGGTAACGGACGGGAAACGCGTAGTGTTCGTAGCAGACGCCTCCGGTCGGGCTGCCGCGTCCGGTGTCGAGCATGTCGGGCAGGCGGTCGTAATAGTACTCGGGCCATTTCGCCCAGCCGGTTCGCCAACCAAACTCACCCGCTTCGGTGACATCGAAGACGGCGTTGGGGCGATACCATGCGGTGTCGACGTCGGCTTCCATGTCGGCGTCGTGCACGAACATGGCGCCGCCGGAGTGAAAGACGATGTCGTAGGGATTCCGCAGTCCGCCGGCGACGCGCTCAATGACGCTGCCGTCGATGTTGGTTCGAACGATGGTTCCGCCCGGCGCCTTGATGCCTTGACCGTGACCGGCGGGGTCTTCGTAACGCGGCAGCAAGTCGCCTTCATAGGCATCTCGATAGGTTTGTCCGTCGCCGATTTCGCCGACCGCTTGCACGTGGCTTCCCAGTGCGACATAGATCATGCCGTCGGGGCCCAATCGTAAACCGTGCGGACCGTGTTCACCGGGACGTGCCGGGCGACCGGCCGCGTCGACGAATTTGACGATCGCTTCAACCTTCTCCAGCGTTCCGTTGCGATCGCTGTCGGACAACCTGTACAACGCCGGGCCTTCGGGGCCATCGCCGGTGACAAACACCTGGCCGTTGAGTGCCAGAATGCCCTGGCATGATTTGACTTTGTCGCAATATGTGCGAACCGTCTCGGGGACGCCGTCGTCGTTGTCATCATAGGCCAGCAGCAGCGGCCCATTTTCTTTAGAGATCAACAGGTGACCGAACTCGTTGAAGGTCATCGCGATCACCGATCCGATCTTATCGTCGGACAGAATGCGTTGGACGCCGAAGCCTTTTTGGATTTGAAACCGTTCCCGCTGTTGGGTCGTGGGTGCGGCCGGAGGGGGCGTTTGGATCGGTTGGTTTGGCCCGGCCAGTCCACCGGACGCCATGATCGATCGGCCGGCGTTGGCGGCGATCGGTGTTGGTGAAGTGGCAGCCGAGGAGGGGGCGGGGTTCGAGGGGGCGGCAACGGAGCGTTCGGGGGCGGTTTCGACGCGATCCCAAGGGGCGGTGTCGCCGAGCGGTCCGAAGGCCGCCGCCGATCCCCACAAGCGATCGTTGAAGACGACCGTTTCCCACAGCTCGCTGTCGTCGGTGCTGGTTTTCCAGGAGGCGTCGGAGCTAAAGGTGAACCACTTGTCGCTATTTTCCGGCCGGACCGAAACGCGTGCGGCAAGGGCGGCGGTGTCGCCGCGACGGTTACGGACCTTCACCGCGACGATGTTCCGCCCGACCTCGAAATACTCGCTGACGTCATATTCGTCGACGGTTCGAGACGATTGGCCCGTGCCGATCGCATGCCCGTTGACGAACAGTTCATACTGGTCGTCCGCCGCGATCTCGATCCGGGCTTCGGCGGGCACCCGCAGGTTGATCGGTTTGCGGAAAAAACACTGCGCGCCCAAGGCGATCGGCTGCTCCGCCGTCGTGCCGTGGGCCCAGATCCATTCCGCCTCGTCGGCACGGAGGTCGCCGGTCCCGGCCAGAACCAGCGACGCGACCAGGGGAATCAGCGCGACGAAGGTGATGCCCGTGCGTCGCCGACGAAGAAGTGAATGACGTGAATTCGAAACACGAGTTCGATTTTCGTTCCAACTGCCGTCCATGGCGCAATCATCTTGTGGAGGGGTGTGCGACAAAATACTTTGGCAACATAGGTGGGGCGGGGAAATCGACGCAAGATCGATTCCCACATTGCCTTCGACTCGATGGGCCGGTAGTGTTCCCCAGCCGATTTGTCAGCCCTGTCACGCAACGCTGTGACGCATTTTTTAGCGGTAGGGCGCGAGCCCTCCGGTGTTTTGGTAAAGATGAGGAACCGGAGGGCTTGCGCCCTGCCGCTAACGCCTCGCAAAACGCGAGCAAAAAATGCTTCACAGCGTTGCCTGTCACGACCCGTTTTCCCATAGAAGTGCGCCGCAATGAGTGATTGGATTCCCGTCAAACAAGCTCGTCTTGCCGAGTCGGCCGGCCGTCCCTGTGAGATCCGCGGCTGGGTTCGGACTCGCCGCGATAGCAAAGGCGGTTTCAGCTTCATCGAAATCAACGACGGATCTTCGCTGGGTAACCTGCAGGTCGTCGCACCGGGAGAGCTCGACAACTACGCCAGCGAAGTCCAAAAGTTGGCCGCCGGTTGCAGCGTCGTCGTCCGCGGCGAACTGCAAGCCTCCCCGGCCAAGGGGCAAGCCACCGAACTGCACGCCAGCGCCGTCCGCGTCCTCGGCTGGGCCGACCCGGAAACGTATCCGCTGCAGAAAAAACGGCACTCGTTCGAAAAACTGCGTGAATGGGCACACCTGCGTACCCGCACCAACACGCTCGGCGCGGTGATGCGAGTCCGCGACCAAATCTGTCAATCGATCCACCGCTTCTTTCACGAAAATGGATTCCTGTACGTCAACACGCCGATCATCACCGCCAGCGACTGTGAGGGTGCCGGTGAAATGTTCCGCGTCACCACGCTGGACTTGGAACGATTGGCCAAGTCCGGCGGGCCAGTCGATTTCTCCTTCGATTTCTTTGACAAGCCGACCTTCCTGACCGTCAGCGGGCAACTCGAAGGCGAAACCTATGCGACCTCGCTGGGACGGATCTACACCTTCGGCCCGACCTTTCGCGCCGAAAACAGCAACACCAGTCGGCATCTGGCGGAGTTCTGGATGATCGAACCCGAAGCGGCGTTCTTTGACTTGGCCGACAACATGCAACTTGCCGAGCAGTTTCTCAAGCAAGTGTTCTCCGAATGCTTGCAGTGTTGCGGGGAAGACATGGAGTTCTTTGACCAGCGGATCGAAAAGGGAAAGATTGACCAGATCCGCGGGGTGATCGAACAACCGTTCCAGCACATGACGTACACCGACGCGATCAAGGTGTTGGAATCGTCGGGGCAGAAGTTCGACTACGACATCGCCTGGGGTAGTGACCTGCAAGCCGAACATGAACGCTACTTGACCGAGAAGCACGTCGGCGGCCCGTTGATTCTGACCGACTACCCCGCAACGATTAAACCGTTCTACATGCGCGTCAGTGAGGATGAAAAAACAGTCGCCGCGATGGATGTGCTGGTGCCGGGCGTGGGCGAAATCATCGGGGGCAGCCAACGCGAAGAACGCCTGGACATGCTCAGCAAACGCATGGCCGAACAATCACTCAGCGAAGACGACTATTGGTGGTACCTGGACCTGAGGAAGTATGGAACCGTCCCGCATGCCGGATTCGGCCTGGGGCTCGAACGCGCCGTTCAATACGTCACCGGGATGGCGAACATCCGCGACGTGATCCCGTTTCCCAGGACGCCGGGGAGTGCGGAGTTTTGAGAAGTAGAGAGGGATGGGGTGAGAACAGGGGGAGGCAGAACGATTCGGGGCAGAATGATGGGAGAGGGGGAGATAAGGAGAAGGGGAGAGGAGGAGACAAGGAGACAAGGAGAGAGGGAGAGAGGGAGAGAGGGAGACAAGGAGAGAGGGAGAGAGGGAGAGAGGGAGAGAGGGAGAGAGGGAGAGAGGGAGAGAGGGAGAGAGGGAGAGAGGGAGAGAGGGAGAGAGGGCGGCAACCGGTCGCGCTGCTACGCCCTCATTCGGCCAGCTATCATTCTGCCCCGAATCATTCTGCCAACCCTTCCCCTGTCTCTCTGACCTCTTCCAGCCCCGCTAATTCGCAGAGGTGTGCGTCGGCGACCGGTTGGGGGCAGCTCCAGACGAGAAAGAAGAGCGCCTGCTGGCACCAGCGTCCGACCGGATGATCGATCATCATGCCGGCTCCTTTGGCGGTCGTCATGGCGGCGCTGGTCGTTCGCTGGACCAAGCCGTTGGCCAGTTTCCGGATGGCTGCCGAATCCTGACCGCTGTCTCCTCCCGCGGCCGCCCGAATCGCCTGGTGTAACCGTTGGTGTTCGTCATTGAATCGATCCACAATCGGGATCAGGTTGCTTCGCCGGCTGGATTCCTCTCGCAAATACTCCAGCGCCGCGTAGGACAAACCGAGTGCGAGTGCGGAGGTCTGCAATCCGCCGGCCCCGGTCGGGGCGGATCCGTTCTGTTTGGCCGGAGCCAAGACGTTTTGACGAGGACCTGAAAGCACGTGTCCCTCGGGGACGAAGACATCGTTCAGCTCGATCGCGTCGGTGCAGCTCGCCGACATGGCGACCATTTCCGCACCGCGGCCGGGTTGGACGCCTTCGTCTGACGGATGGATCAGGACCAGGATCTGCGTCGCGTCCTCGCAGGTCGCGCCGACGACGACGTACTCGACAGCGGGTGCTCCGGTGACCCAGGGAATGGTACCCGACAGGCGATAGCCCGGTTCGCCGCGCTGCTGGGCCGCCGTCGCGATGACGGCGGGACGTCCCAAGTGCAAACGGCTGGTCGTCAAATGACTGATGCCCACCGACGCGATCGACGTGCCATCGATCAGCGTCGGCAGCACGGTTTCTTGCAAGACGCTGGCAGCGTTGCCGCCTTCGGCCGACCGATCCGACGCCGCGATCCGTTTGATCGCGCCGACGTGCTGAGTGATCACAAAGGTGGTCAACAAGTCCGCCCGGGCCAGACCAATCAGCGTCTCGATTTGATCGACCGCGGTCCAAATCCGCTGGTCGTTATTGGTCGGAGCGATCCCTTGAGGTTCTAGCGGCAGGGCGCGAGCCCTCCGGTTCTTCATCTCTGCCAAAGCACCGGAGGGCTCGCGCCCTACCGCTAAAAAATGCTTCACAGCGATCCCGCTGAGGCCGGCAAAGATACCGTGCTCACCACAACGCAACAGCGACTCTGCAGGCCAATCACTCGTCGTCTGCCACCTGGATGCCTGCGAGGCAAGTGTTTCCAACAGAGACTCGAATTGGTCGCTTGTGGTGGAATGACGCATGTCGGGAGTGTTGCAAAAGGAACTAGGGGCCGAGATTGCCCGGACGGAGATCGTTAGGTTGGACGTTTTGCGGCGAGTTGGCAAGGTTGCCGGGGAAAACCAAACGGATTGACGACACCCCTGATCGGAAACTTTGGAAGATTGCCCGCCACTGCGACGACCGTTGCTTGATTCGTCGCGGCAAGTGGTCGACAACAGAGTCCTGAGCCCTTCAGGAACGTTCGCTAACTGCGACACCGACTTCTCTTCACTGACTTCGCTTCACCGACTTCGCTTCACCGTGCGACGGGATCGCTATGAGCCAAACCGAATTACCGCCGACCAAAAACATCTCGTCTAGCCCTGCAGCGGGGGGGTCGGGTTTCGTTAGCGAACTCAGTCATGCAGACGACTTGTATGGCAAGCTCTGGACGCTCGCCAACAACCTTTGGTGGAGCTGGCATCCGGAATGCGACGCGATCTTTCGTGACGTCGATCCGATTCGCTGGCGACAACTCGGTCATAACCCGGTGGCCTTGTTGCGTGAGATGACGCCGGAGCGACTGGCCGACCGTGCCGGAGAATTGGTGCTCCACAGCCGCATCAATTACGCCTACCGTCGCCTGCAAGAGTACCTCAATTCCTCTCAAACCTGGGCGTCGACCAACGCCGGCGTGCTGGGAGCCAAGCCGGTCGCTTATTTTTCGGCCGAGTTTGGGATTCACGAATCGATTCCGATCTACAGCGGCGGGTTGGGCGTGCTGGCGGGCGACCATATCAAAAGTGCCTCGGGTTTGGGCGTTCCGTTGGTCGGCGTCGGGCTGTATTACAGCCAAGGCTATTTCCGCCAGTACTTGGACGAGGAAGGTTTCCAGGGTGAAGATTACCTGGAAACGAAGATCGAAAATCTGCCGATCCAAGCGGCGTTGGATTCAGACGGCCAACCGTTGACGGTGGCGATCGACACCCGCGACGGACAACTGCTGGCCAAGGTCTGGCTGATGCACGTCGGGCGGGTGCGTTTGTATCTGCTCGATTGCAACGTCGATGGCAACAAGCCGGAAGACCGTGAATTGACCAGCCGCTTGTACGGTGGCGATGAACGCACGCGAATCCGTCAGGAACTGGTCTTGGGCGTGGGCGGCGTCAAGGCATTGGCCGCACTCGGGATCGACCCCGGCGTCTACCATCTCAACGAAGGACACTCCGCCTTCGGCGCCTTGCAAGTGGTCAAACAGTTGATGGACAACGACGGGATGACGTTCGAAGACGCCGTCCAATTGTCGGCCCGGGCCACCTGCTTCACCACGCACACTCCCGTGCCCGCCGGACATGACCGTTTCCCGCCCGCCTTGGTCGAAGAACACTTGGGGCCGCTCCGCGATTCCTTGGGCATCAGCCAAAAAGAGTTGCTCGCCCTGGGCCGCGTCGATCCGGACAACGACAACGAATCATTTTGCATGACGGTGATCGGGTTCAAGATGAGCCGATGCGCCAACGCTGTCAGCAGTCTGCATGGCGTCGTCTCACGCCGCATGTGGCAATCGATGTGGCCGGACCGCGCCGAGAATGAAGTGCCGATCGGACACATCACCAACGGCGTGCACGTGGCCAGTTGGTTAGCCGTTCAAATGCAAACGTTGTACGACAAGCATTTCCACACCGACTGGAAGCACCGGCTGCAGGAACCCGATGCCTGGCAAGCGATCCACGACGTCGACCCCGGCGAACTGTGGGAAACGCACAATTCACTCAAACACAACCTGGTTTCGTTTGTGCGACGTCGCTTCAGCCGACAATGCCGACGGCGTGGCGAAAGTGACAGCGTGGTCGAGGCGGCGCGACACATCCTGGACCCGCGGATCTTGACGATCGGGTTTGGACGCCGGTTCGCGACCTACAAACGTGCCAATCTGTTGTTCAACGACATGGATCGGATCGCCGAACTGCTCGGCAACAGCGACCGTCCGGTGCAGTTGATTTACGCGGGGAAGGCACACCCGAAAGACGAACCCGGCAAGAAATTCATTCAAGAGATCGCCAACCTGCGACACGATCCCCGCTTCGCCGGCCGCGTCGCCTTCGTCGAAGACTATGACATCAACGTCTGCCGTCATCTGATCCAAGGCGTCGACGTGTGGTTGAACAATCCCCGTCGCCCCTTGGAAGCGAGCGGGACGAGCGGCCAGAAAGTCGTGCTCAACGGCGGTCTCAATTGCAGCATCCTGGACGGCTGGTGGGGCGAAGCCTTCAACGGCTCCAACGGATTCGCCATCGGCAACGGCCGGTCACACGTCAGTGACGAAATCACCGATCAACGCGATGGCGAAGCCCTCTACAAAACGCTGGAAGAACAAGTGATCCCGTGTTTCTACACGCGTGACAGTGACGGGCTGCCGAAGTTTTGGATCAAACGCATGATGAACAGCATCAGCACGCTGGCGTGGCGATTCAGCAGCCATCGCATGGTGGCCGATTACACCGCGAAATCCTACGTCTGGGCCGCCGGTGGTGTGACGTGTGAAATGCGGTATCGGTGAGCTTCGCTGTTGGCGATCTGAAACCTGAAACCTGAAACCTGAAACCTGAAACCTGAAACCTGAAACCTGAAACCTGAAACCTGAAACCTGAAATCTGATTGTCCGTCTCCGCCGTGTGGGCTCCCATGAATGTCTTGATCATCCCCGATAAATTCAAAGGTTCGCTGACGGGAACCGAAGTCATCGAAGCGATCGAGGCGGGGTTGCGGCGGTTCGACTCGGGGATCCAGACTCATTCGATCACGGCGTCCGATGGTGGCGACGGGTTTCTCGATGCGATTCGCAAGAGCGATGCGTCGGTGGAAGCGATCGGTTGCCAGACGACCGATCCACTCGGTCGTCCGATCCAGGCGGACTATGGGTGGGACGCCAGTCGCGGCACGGCATACATCGAAATGGCTCGGGCTTCGGGGATGGAACTGCTGGCGGCCGAAGAACGCGACCCCTCGCGGACCTCGACGCTGGGAACCGGCACGCTGATCGCCGACGCCTTGCTCCGCGGTGCCAAAACGCTTTACATCGGACTGGGCGGTAGCGCGACCAATGACGGCGGCATCGGAATCGCCGAAGCCCTCGGCTATCGGTTTTTGGATGCCGACGGTTCAACGCTGCCGTCGACCGGTGCGGCGCTGGAGCAAATCGCTTCGATCGATGCGTCCGGTGTGCTGCCTGAACTCTCGTCGGCGCGCGTCGTTGCGATCAACGATGTCGCCAACCCTCTATTGGGTCCTGAAGGTGCGGCAGCCGTCTACGGGCCGCAAAAAGGTGCCGATCAAAAGATGGTCGTTCGACTCGATCGCGGCCTGGATCGACTGCAGCAAATCGTCCAACGAGCGTTGCAATTGGACGTCGCCGACGTTCCGGGAGCCGGCGCTGCCGGAGGAACCGGGTACGGATTGAAGGCATTTTTGCACGCCGAGTTCCTCTCGGGGATCGAGTTTGTGCTCTCGCTGACCGGAGTGGAATCATTGTTGTCCGGCGGCACCATCGACTGGATCGTCACCGGCGAAGGCAAGATCGATGATCAAACCGCCTACGGGAAACTGGTTCGCGGGGTTGCCGACGTCGGAGAAAAGTATCACGTGCCGGTTGCGGCGCTGTGTGGCGTGTTGGCGCTTGAGAATGCATCGGTCGAAGACCTCGGGCTGACCCGAGTGCGACAGATTCACGACCCGGGCCGATCGGTGGGCGAAACGATCCGTCAGGCCAAGGCGTTGCTGATCGATGCCGCCGAGCAATTGCTCAAGGCGGGCTGACATTGCCGAAACGGCGCGACCACGCGGCGACAATGCTTGGCGCCAGTCAGAACCTGTCCGGTTGCCGCGACAAAAAAAATCGTCCCGGACGAATCGGCACGCTGCTCGCGTTGCGGCCGGCGGTGGGTTATGGTGAGTGCAAACGCGGCTGACGCAGAGGGCATCCGTTCAAGGACGCCCCACTGCCCTGCACGCGCGTTCTGACTCATTTTATTCTGAAAGGTTTAACCGATGAAAAAGTTTGCTTGGTTGTGGATGGCTGCTTTGTGTTTCACGACGCTTTCGCTGACCGGTTGCGGTGGCAGCGGCGAAACTCAAGTGATTGAAGCTCCTGCCGTTGAAGAGGAAGACCCAGCGATGGCGGGGATGAGCGAAGAAGAATACAGCGCTGAAATGGAAAAATCGATGCAGTGATTCAGGGCTGGATGTCGCTGCCAGGCTGCGACGTCGCTCTGAATCGTTGATGATGAACCGCGTCGGCGCCGCGGTGCCGATGCTGCGTCCCGGGCGAATGCGTCCCGGGAGAATGCGTCCCGGGCGAAAGGCGTCCCGGGCGAAAGGCGCCACGTCTTGTCCTGACGTCGATCGGGGCATTCCACGATCGTGTCGTCCTGTTCGCGTCGCCCCGTTCGCTCGCTCATTCCGGACCAAGGGCGGGAATCGACGGGGCCTGACGCGTCCTCTCTTGACACTGCACCCATGTGCAGCCGCCGCTGCGGCGCCCGAGCCGTTCCCCCTTGTCGAACAGACAGATGTGCTGGTGAGGGGCGGTCCGGTCTCCCCCTCCATTATTCCGGGGGGTGGGTTTCGCTGAAAAACAAGATTTTCTAGCTAACGGTCTGGATTTCTTTGTTACGCTGGCGCCATCGCTTTTCTTACTCCCTTATCTAAAGGAACGGTCTATGAATCAACGATTCAGAAGGACTGCAGGGTTCACGCTCGTCGAACTCCTCGTCGTCATCGCCATTATCGGTATTCTTGTCGGATTGCTGTTACCCGCAGTCCAAGCCGCCCGTGAAGCAGCTCGTCGGATGAGCTGCAGTAACAATTTCAAGCAAATCGGAATTGCGATTCACAACTATCATTCGGCCTTCAAACAGTTACCCGTGCATGGCGGCGGAACGGGAATCGGTTTGCAAAACAATCGCTGGTGGCGGACGGGTAACGATGCCAACCACGAGTGCTTGAGTGCCTTGGTCCCGCTGACGGCGTTCTTCGAGCAGCAGGGAATTTGGTCAGAAGTTTCCAACCCCAGCACCAAGACGGTCACCGGCGCGGCGCCTCCCGGCACCACCGGATTGACCAACCCGCCGCGTTGGCCTGCGATGGGGCCCAACCCACGCAACTTTTCCCGAAACCCTGGGTACATCCCGTGGTCGACGGAGATTCCGACGCTGCGTTGCCCCAGCGACCCCGGCACCGGGCTGCCGGCTTTGGGGCGGACCAACTATGCGGTCTGCATGGGCGACTCGCCGAGTCCCTGGCACCATAACTTCAAGCGTGGAGATCTGACGCCGAATGGATCCGGTGGAGTCCGGAACTTTAATTCTGTCAGCCGGGGGGCGTTCATGATTCGCAAGGCGGCGAAGTTCCGTGACATCCTGGACGGGTTGTCCAACACCATCGCGATGGGCGAAATCAAAACCGACTTGGGGGACCGCGACATCCGAACCGCGGCCTCTTGGAACCGTCGTGGCGGGAACCAGGTCAACAACAACCCGTCGTTGTGTGCGGACAACAACGAAATCGACCCGGATCGCCCCAAATTCTGGTGCAACGGTGGTGCGGACTGCAACAACCCCGAAGTGCTGAGCCAGAACAACCACGAAGCTCGTGGTGCCGCTTGGGCGAACTTTCGTGCCCACTGCACGCAGGTGTTCACGGTGTTGCCACCTAACCGCGAGGTTTGTGTCGGGCAGTGGATCGATGGTCCCGGGACGATGCCGCCGAGCAGCAACCACCAAGGTGGAGCTCACATCTTGATGGTCGATGGTGCCGTGGTCTTCATGACCGATTCGGTCGAAGCGGGTGACTCTCACGCCGGTGCCGTGCGACGCAATGCAGGCGGCGGACCGAGAAGTCCCGGTCAAGTCAGCCCCTACGGGTTGTGGGGCGCGTTGGGAACCAAAGCCTCCGGCGAAACGATCCAAGAGCAACTGAACCAGTAAGCGGCTTCACGTTCGCTTCGAATTCAATCGCATCCTCGCCCATCAAACATGGGCGAGGATTTTTTTTTTGCGGGGGGCGTTGCTCCGCACGTCAATTGTATTACTGAGTGTTTGCGTTTCTAGCGAAACGCCACACCGCAGAGCGGTTCCACAACACAGCCCGGGGTCGCGGAGCGCACCCCGGGTTGTGTCGAAATGGGAACTGGAACCCCAGCGGGGTTCAATAAACGACGCGATGTGAGCCGGGCGGCAAACTGCGTGAATCCGGCAAAACGCCTTGTTCAACCCCGCTGGGGTTGGTGGCCTAATGGTGGCTGGAACTTGGGGTGCGCTAGCGCGACCCCAAGCTTTGGTGTGGCACGCCGCTGGCGTGAAACCGCTGCCGCGGTGGAACAAGGAATCCGTCATTTAGACAATTGACATCCCTCGCAGCGAGTGGGAGAGCGCCTGGGGGCTGGACACCAACGTGCGCTGGTATTGAGCTTCAGTCGCTTGTTTCGCTGCTTGGCGGCTTGGGGTCCTGCACTCGAATCCAGTGGTCGTGGAACTGCAGCCCCTCGTCCAGCTCGACGGCCGGCATGTGACATTCGATGCAGCCGGTTGTCGGTGAAACCGGACAGGCGACATGCTCGGTGACTTCAGGCTGGTGGCAATTGATGCAGTGTTGCTCGTGCTCGGATCGCTCGATGGCGTGGATGGTTTGGTGCGGGTTGTGACAGGTGGTGCATTTCAGCTGGCGATCGGATTCCAGATAGCAGCGACTGCGCAACAGTCCGACCGGTTGAAACCGCGCCAACAGTTTCGGGTAGTCTCGGATCTCCTGTTCGGAGATGCTGCGTGGCAATCGGTGACAATCTCCGCACAGCTGAAATTCCGACTCCGTGTCCCAGTCCGGCTCGCCGACCGAATACGGTGGCGGCGAGGTGGGGTTCAAGCGCGCCGCACGCACATGCTCGCTGCCCGGGCCATGACACTTCTCGCAATTGATACTTGAGATCAGGTCGACGATCGTTTCACCGACAATTTTCGCGCTCGTCGTGTGGCAGTAGATGCACCGCTGCAGTGGTTCGCCCCGCGACGAATCGCCAAAGTATTCCAGCGCATCGCGGGGAGTTTTGTTTGTGTGTCCCGGCGTCAGGGCGAGACGGCGATCGGAATAGCAGGTCACACGGTGTTCGATTCCCTCGGTTTCGCCGTCGACCGCCGTGGTCAACGTTAGAATCGTTTGGGCGTGATGTCCCGATCCCAACGCGTATTGCAGGGGAAAACGATCCTGTTCAAACCGCTCCGGTAGCGAGACAGTGAGTCTGCCCTGTCCTTCGGCATGATAGTGGTACGTCCCGTATGGCTCGCCGGCGTCGAACGACTGGCCGTCAAACGTCTCGGCAAGATCGGTTTGCGAAACCAGATGAAAGGTCGATGCATGACCATGCTCGGCATGCAAGGCGAAGTTCTCGGCATGGCATTCGCGACAGACCTGACGACCGACGAGCGTGGGGGCGGGTGACGGCTTTCCCGTCGCATCCTCCGCGGCAACGGTCATTTGATCGTCGACGTCCGCGAGATCCTGTGATCCGTGAAACGCCGCAAACGCGATCAACATCATGCACACACCCGCGATGGGAACGATCAGTCCACGATTCACCCGTCTCACTCCCAAGGGGCACCAGTGTTTTGTCACGGCCAACGTTCATCCGCCGAGTCGACGACGAACTTCCCAATTGTGCCGCGAGGCGATTCGACCGACAATCAATGAAACGCCAGAAACCAAGTATACCAGCGCAGGGGAACAGTCGATTGAAAGTGCGACCTCACCAGAGCATCGTTGTTTCCGCGTGCCTCGTCCTGTCAGCTGCCGTGTGGGGCGGTTGTGACAAAAAGCAAGCGTCACCCAAGCCGTCGCAGGCCGCTCCCACTGACGCGGCGAATCCGAAGGCGGCGGACACGGCACCCGCACCGTCGAATCAGGCGACATCGAATTCCGCCGAGCCGATGGCGACAGCGGCGGCGGACCAGCCCCCCGTGCCGGATCCCGCAACACTTCACCGTCAAGCGATGCTGGCGTTGCAAGCCGGACAGGATGAAAAGGCGTTCCAATTGGCGCGGCAGGCCATGCGACTGGCCCCCGATGACCCGCAAGTGGTTTTTCTGATGGCGCTGGTCTTGGGCAATCGCAAGCGTTTTCCGGAGGCCATCAAGATGCTCGACGAATTGGCGACGACGACTCCCGAGGTTCGGCTGCCCGTGTTGGGGCAGACGGCGGAATGGATGGTCCGCTTCGGGCAGTACTCCCAAGCCGAAAGACGCTATCGACAGTTGCTGGACCAAGTGCCCGATGCCGCCCTGGTGCATCGTAACTTGTCACGGTTGCTGCTGCGGCAAGGGCGACGCATCGAAGCCGCCGAGCACCTGATCCGGCTCTGTTCACTCGGCGACATCATGGAAGACGAACTCCGAGCGCTGCTCTCGATCTCGCATCCCTTCCCCGGTGACGTGACCAAGGACAGCTTTGATCCGATCGGAACCTTGGGGAAGGCGCGGGTGGATGTGAGCCGCGATCAGTGGGCATCGGTTCGATCGCGTCTGGAAGCGTCTCAAGCTCGCAACGCCGAAGAAGACGCTCTGCTGGGACGAGCCTATGCCCAACTCAACGACGGCGAGGCGCTGGGGAACTGGATCGCCGGCAGCACCGACGCGGTTGATCGATACCCCGACGCCTGGCTGGCAAGAGGCGTCGCCGCGGCGCTTCGGGGCGAGCACGCCGCCGCCGTGAAAGCGCTTGCCGAATGTGTGGTTCGCGATCAAACCGATCACCAAGCTTATGCGTTGATGAGCCGGTCGCTGCGTGAGTTAGGGGCGATCGACGATGCGGAGGCGACAAGCCGCAGGGCCGAGACGATCCGGAAAACCACCACGATCGGCGCCGCGATGGCATCGGTGGAAACACGTGATGCCGCAGTGTTGTCGCAGCTCGCCGAACTGCTGCAACAACTCCATCGTCCCCTGGAAGCGCTGGGCTGGCGTGGTGTTCAACTCGCCTACGCCGGCGAAGCGGGGACCATCACCCCAGCCGACGCGCAGCGAATCTTAAGCGAAATCGCGCAAGAACGCGGGCAGTGGCTCAAAGCCGACCGCGGGCAGGCGACTCGGCCATTCGTGCTCTGCGATGTCGATGTCGACGCGTTCGACTGATCAACCATTGGCGGGACAGAGGATCGATGGCCGGCGAGGGAAGTCCGACAGTGATCGGGAGGTTCGGGCGTCGTCGTTTTGACTAATTTCGCCCTAGAGTCAACCAGATCATTGCATTTGTTCACATCCCGCCTCGCTGTCTCTAGCCTTTGCCACCCTCCATGTTGGAACAACTGCCTCCACACGTTCATTCTGACACCGGTCATGCAATGGAACGTGATGGTGGACGATTACAGGGGGAGGCGATCGGAACGGTATTGTGGCGTTACAAATGGCTGATCGGGATTCTGCTGCCGATCGGAACACTCTTGGGATACTGGGTCAACCGGCACAAACCGGTGACCTACCGTGCCACGACCCGGTTGATGTTCAAGACCGACACGCCGTTGACGCTCGACACGTCCACCGGTCTCGTCCGCGGTGGAATCCCCAGCGGGAATCTGATGCAATCACTGATCAGTTCCGATGCGATCGCCGGGCGGGTCCACTTGAGCGAACAACTGCGATCGATTCCGGCCTTGCGGGAACTGACCGACGATCAGTTCGTCGCCTTGGTGCGGCGCGGGATTCAATTTCAAACGATCACAGATCTGAAAGACTCGCGCGACCGTCTGATCGCGGCGGTCCATTTTGACGGACACGATCCAGAGGTCTGCGTCGCCGCGGTCAACGCGGTCAGCGATTCGATCCGCTCACATTTCCAAGAAGAACGTGAATTGCGGGTCAATGAATTTGAGCAATTAGTCAGCCAAGCTCAAGAAAAACTCTTGCCGCAACAGGCTGAACTGGAAGAAGCCTACAAGTCATTTCGAGAAAGCGCTCCGTTGGAATGGGATCCCAATGGCCAGGTCGTCAATCCTCACCGTCACCGTCAGTTTCAGCTGCAATCCTTTCGCGATCAACTGGAGCAGAAGCAGCGTCAGCTCGACGGTGAATTGCGATTCGCCGAGAGCATGCGAAGCCGTCACAAGAATCCGCTGATGGTGGCGATGATCATCGGCCAACTCAGTGATGTCTTCGAAGACTCGCGTTTGATGCTCAATGGGAAGTCAACCGACAGTCTGGCAACGGACGATCTGGAAATGCAAAAGATCGAGGTCGAAAAGAAACTCGTTCCGCTGGTGATCCGGCGTGAACAATTGGAGATGGCTTATGGTCGATCGCACCCCGAAGTCAAATCGGTCGCGATGCAGATCGAAAGTTCCCAAAGCAAATTGAACGGGTTGATCGCCCAGGTCGACCGACGCCGCAAAGAACTGAGCGAGCAGAGTCAACAGGGCGCTGACGCAGACGGATCGACCCAAGCCCAGGTGGTGCGAGCCGGTGAAGCGGTCGACGCCTACATTCGCGGATTGAGCGAACGTTTGCGTGTCGCCAACGAAGACCTCGCCGAAGTCGATCGGAAAATCGAGGCCGAAAAACTGGCCGCCGACGAGCTGAAGAAATTTGAAGACACCGACGCCTCGTTCCGTCGACGCATCGCCAGTCTGCAAGGCATGTTGATCCAACTCGAACAGCAACTGGCCGCACTGGAATTGATCGACATCAACGGCGGGATCCTTGTCGAACCGCTGTTGGCGACCGGCAAAGCCCATCGGACCGGCCCCGATTTGAAAAAAGACCTGGCCGTGTTCACCATGCTGGGCCTCGGTTTGAGCGGGCTGTTGGCGCTGCTGTTCGAAGCCGGCGCGAAGACCTTTCGCAGCGCCGAAGCGATTCAACAGGAATTGCAGGCCCCTGTGCTGACGCACATTCCCTTTGACGGGGGACGCCGCCAGAATCGAAAGCAAATGCCCACCAACTCGATCGCGCGATTGGATCCCAAGCTGGCGGTGATCCATCGGCCGCATTCACCGGCGGCAGAAGCGGTGCGCGCCGTCCGGACGGCGATGCTGTTGGATCGTCGACAAACCGACAGCAAGGTGTTTCAGATCACCAGCCCCTTGCCGGGTGACGGAAAAAGCACGCTGGCGGCCAACGTCGGCTGCTCCATCGCCCAGTCGGGAAAGCGAACCCTGCTGATCGACTTGGACCTGCGAAGCCCGCGACTTTCCCTGCGTTTTAATCTGGAGACCAAGATCGGCTTGGCAAACGTGCTCAATGGTGAATTGAGTGCCGCCCAGGCGGTCCATCAAACGCCGATCGAGAACCTTGACATCCTGCCCTGCGGTCCGCTGCCGGCCAACCCCGCCGAAGCGTTGACGTTGGCCGAACTGGCTGACGTTTTCCAATGGGCGCGGGCCAACTACGACTTTATCATCGTCGACACGCCTCCGCTGCTGATGGTCAGCGACCCCACGGTCGTGACCACCTATGTCGATGCCGCGATCTTGGTGATGCGGATCCAACGTCGTTGCAAACCGAACGCGAAAGAAGCCGTCGCGATGCTGCGGTGGACCGGATCACGGGTGATGGGCGTGGTCATCAACAAGTTCACGGCGCCCCGTTCCATGGCGTCTTACCAGAGCAGTGCGAGTGGAAGCTACCAGTCGATCGGCTACGGCTACGGCGACCGGTATCGCCGCCGCTATCAACGCGAGGTCAACGCCCAGGACACCTATATCGTCACCGGCACCAAGAATCTGGAACGGGTCGATCTCGTCGCGCCGAGCAACTCCAGCCAGCCGGGCAAACCGCACCTGCGCCAAGTCGTGCCGCAGGACTCGGCGTCTGGTCCACGACCTCTCTGACGCGCGGGACTCGACGACTGGCCCGCCTGTGCAATCGCGATACCGCCATCACGATCGGAATCGCCCGATCCAGAAAAGCTCTTAAAGCGTGCGGTTTCGCCCAACGCGGCACAGGCTTTGCTTACCTGAGTGCGATCACGGACAGCAGGCGTTGCTGTCGCGCGACGTATCGGATCAGGCGTGCAACTTCGACGACGTTTGAGCGGTACACGATCGCATCCAATTGTTGCAGAGGAGCTAAACAATGACGTTTTCCGACGAGAGCTACAACCTAAGAATTGAACTGGACACCAAAGGCTGCGAATTGTCGGCCGACGAGATCGAAGACATGGAACTCGATCTCCACACGTTGCGCAACCTGGTGGCGGACTTCCCTGTGTCAGATCTGCACATCACGGTCGTCCATCATCAAAAAGCGCGTGACTACCACGTCAAAACCAGTCTAGGGCTCTCCGGGAAAATGCTGTTCACCGGCGAACGTCACCACAAGGTGCACCCGGCATTCGAAAGCTGTATCCGAAAACTGACCAAGAAGGTTCGCGCCTACAAACGCCAGATGCGGGTCGGCGAGGAGGCCGAGAAACTCGCCGCGGGCACCCGACATGATGTCGCCCCGCTGGGAGAAATCAATGTCGAGTCCATCGTCCAAGCCGTGGGCGATGACGATTACCAGCAGTTCCGCCGTGAAATGGATGTCTTCGAGTCCTCGCTGGCCTCGCGGATCAGCCATTGGATCGAACGCTACCCCGAAATCGGCTCGCGGTTGGAGCACCCCTTTCAGGTGTCCGACATCGTCGAAGAAGTCTTCCTCAATGCCTTCGATTGCTTCGCCGAACGGTCTCATGACATTCCGCCGGGGCAGTGGCTGGAAAGCTTGATCGATCCGTCCGTGCAAGCGTTGCTGCAATCGCCCGACGAAGAATATGAGAGGATCCAATTCGCAAAAATGGCGATGATGGATTGAATGGCAATCACTTGGCGTGCGTCATCGCACGTTCCCATACGTGACCAAGACGAGAGCGTGCCCTCGGGCACGCTTTTGGTCTTGTTGTTCCCGGGTTCCGCCCTACGCCGTGAACGATTTGTTAGCGGCAGGGCGCGAGCCCTCCGGTGTTTTGGCACAGTTGCGCAAGCCGGAGGGCTCGCGCCCTGCCGCTACAACCTCGTCAAACACAGGAGATAAATCGTTCACGGCGTAGGGTTCTGCCTGGAAGCACATTGTCTTGCAGGCTCCGCGTCCTTCCATCAATGCCCCCTTCTAACCAGCAGTCCGACGCGGATGAGTCACCCCCTCGAAAAGCTGATCGCCGAGATCCAGACACTTGAGCGCAGCGTGGCGGAGAAAATCCACCATTCGGCCGGTGAACCTCCCGACGAACGGCATCGTGAAAACGTGGTCTTCGACGCGGATCTCCGCCGTCGCCATCGCGCCTTCGCAACCTCGCTTTGGCGCTATCTGCTCGGTTCGACGGTGATGACGGTGCTCACCGCGCCGGTGATCTATGCGTTGTTGATCCCGATCGCGATGCTGGATTTATTCGTGACGGTCTACCAGTGGGTTTGCTTTCCGGTCTATCGGATTCCCGGCGTTTACCGACACGAGTACGTGGTCATCGATCGGTACCAGTTGGCCTATCTCAATGGGATCGAAAAACTGAACTGCGTGTACTGCGGTTACTCCAATGGCGTGCTGGCCTATGCCCGGGAAATCGCTTCCCGGACCGAGCAATACTGGTGCCCGATCAAGCATGCGCGGCGGGCGAAGGGCTGCCATACTCGGCAATGTCTGTTTTGCCAATTCGGTGACGCGGAGGGGTACCGCCGCGAGTTGGACCGGATTCGAAAGCGATTTTCGGACCTCCAGTGACTCGGGACGTCGACAACTCCCCGATTCCGGAAGGGGGTGGATGGGATGGAGTACAATGGGGCCCGAGAGACGACGCGATGTTGAATCCTAAACTGCGATCTTTATCTTCTCCATGTCTTCCAAGCGTGACAACTCAAAACACGGTCTGCCCGCTCTGGACTCAGGGAAATGGGTACGTCTTGACACCGCCGAAGGCTGCGTCGCCACCGCCGCTCGTCTGACCCTCTCCAGCCGGCTCGCGGCGGTGCTGTACTATCTGCCCCGGGCGAGTTCGCGGTCGGACGCGTCGATCGAGCACGTGCATCAGTTACGCGTCAGCACGCGACGGGTCATCGCAGTGTTGCAACTGTACCAGGACGTCTTGCCTGGCAAATTGGCGCGTCGGATGGAGCGGCAGATGAAACGCATTCGCCAAGTTGCCGGTGTCGCTCGTGATCTGGACGTGCTTGCCCTGCGCTATCGCGACTCGGATTCGCGAAAACACAAGCGGTTGGTGCGACGATTAACACCGTTGCGGCGAAAGGCTCGGAGATCGATCGCGGACCTGAATCGCGCACTGATGGACAAGGACCATTTGGCAAGACGCGTGAAGAAGCTGCTCAGGTCGATCCGCTGCCAGTCGCAACAGGATTTGAATGCGTTCGCAAAAATGCAACTCGCCCGTCGTTCGCAGTGTTTCTTCAAGCACGCCAAACGCGATCTCGACCGCGTCGACGAACTGCATCGATTTCGCATCCAGGCGAAGCGGTTCCGATACACCGTCGAGCTGCTCGGTGACGTCTTGCCCGCCGAGATTCGCACCCGGATCTATCCGGTCGTTTGCAACGTCCAAGAGGTGCTCGGTGAGCTGCACGACCATTCGATTGCCCGTGAACGCATGAAACGGTTGGCGCGAAGGGAAACCAAGTCCAGTCGTGCTAGACAAATCCGGAAACTCGCTCGAGAGGAAGGGCGTTTGATGGAACAGGCGGAGCAGAGGTTTCGGGAGTGGTGGACACCGAGCTTTTCCGACCAGCTCGAGCGTTCGGTCCAGCGGATTCTGCACGACGCCGAGTGATTCAAAGTCGTCCGTCGTCGATCAAACGCTGCAGGTCGATCGTGGTGACGATTCCCACCGGCACGCCTTGATCGGTCACCGGCAGGCGGTGGACAGGATGCGTGATGAACTGCTGGTTTGACAGCTAGATTTCCAGTTTGTCCTTGAGCAATCGGTCCAAGTCTTCCAGCGTGTGTGGATTGGTCAGATTCAGCGCGTAGGCGTTGACGAGTCCGCGGACGACTTGGACACCCGCCGACGTGCTCGTGCAGACTCCGGTCACCAGGTCCGGTTGAAACCCGAACCCCTTGGTGACGCCGATCACCGAGTACGGGTCGGAGGCGCACAGGACCGTCAATCGCCGTCCCTGGCTGAGCCCGGACGCGGCGACTTGTCCGTTGTACGGTTCGATCGGGGACGCGCCGGCCTCGGCGACCAGAACATCGGGATGCGTTTGGGCAATTCGTCCGACCAGGGTGTCGAAGGCGCGCTGATAGACGTCTTCTTCGCAAATCGTCGAGGGAAGCCCCGTATCGACGAAATCAAACACCGCGTCGGCTCCCGCATCGGACATCGACAGAATATCTCGATAACGTCCGGCACCGGTGAACTTGGCACCCGCGACACGCAAGCCCATCTTCTTCAGACGCCGAATGATGATTTTGGCCGATGTCGTCTTGCCCGATGACATCGACGTTCCGATCAACAGCACGATCGGACATTGCAGTTTGGCCGGCGTGATCGGGCCGACAAAGTCTTGCATCACGACTTTTTCTCCCCCGCGTTTGACATGCCCCCGATAGAGCAAATGGATCGGTTCGCCGACAAAGCTGGAGCGTGACGTCACCGTGCCGATCAACCCCGCGGCGGTCATTGCGTGCATCTGACCGTCGTAGGGAATCGCTTGCCAGTTGCCGACCGATTCGAGCGTGGCTGCGCGAAAGCCGAACGCACCGACGATCCAATCACCGATCGAAACCTCGATCATCCGACCCGTCGTCAGCTCGATCTTGCGATTCGGTGACGTCTGCGTCACTTCGCCGACGACGTAGTCACCTGTCGCCCAAGCATCGCGTGACAGGAGTTCTACGTCGAACGGGGTTTCGGCGAGGTCCGAAATTCGGGTCAGCGATCCGAACGTATATTTTGTTTCACACATCGCCGGCACCTCGTCGTCGGTCCATTCAAGTCACTTCTGCGTTGCTGGAATCCTCGGGCGCAAGCGCCACCGATTCGGCCCAGGCGTTGGGGTCCGGTGGGCTGTCGCGATCCGAGATCGGAGCCCCCATCAGCAAGCACGCCAACAGCGCGGCGCGTTCAGGCATCTTGTCTTCGATGACATGTTCGATCAGCGCATGGGCTCCGTCACCGACCGCGCCCAAACCGTCCAACGTCGCGGTGTGCAGGCTGGTGTAATTGCCGTCGGAACCTCCGCCCGCGGCGCCTTCGCGAATTTCAATCCCCAGCGCATCGGCGGCTGCTTGGGCGCGGTGCCAGAACGCTCGATTGCGTGGCGTCGGCTCCAGCGGAGGTCGACCGATTTTTCCGGTGACCTTGATCTGCGTTCCGGCCACGGTCGGCTCAATCGCATAGATGGCCTGTTCCACCCGCCGCGCGATCGCTTCGGTGCGGACTCGAACATCGACTTCCGCGCGGCTTTCGGCGGCAACCACATTCGGGCGGACACCGCCATCGATGGTCCCCACATTGACCGTCGTGCCGGCTTCCGAATCGTTGAGCGCATGCAGCGTCTGGACGACGTGCGAGAGTTCCAGAATCGCGCTGATCCCCTTGTCGGGATCCAAACCGGCATGGGCCGCTTTGCCGCTGATCGTGATCACGAATCGGCCGACGCCCTTGCGGGCCGTCTTCAGCCGCCCTTCCGGCCCCAACGATGGCTCCATCACCATCGCCCGATCGACACACTGGGCCAGCTTTTGGATCCGCCAGGCTGATTCGCCGCTGCCGATTTCTTCGTCCGAATTGATAAACAACACCGGCGCCACCGACGGAATGACCTTCAGTTCACGCAGTGCACGTATGGCGAACACCGCTTGCACGAGACCCGCTTTCATGTCGTACACGCCGGGACCATGCAGCCGTCCGTCACGTGACTCCACCGGCATTTTGGCCAGCGTGCCGACCGGCCAAACTGTGTCGCAGTGTCCCAGCAGCAGTTGTCGGTGGGTGTGCGAACTCGGGTCGCCCGGCATCGCCAACAGCTGCCCCCCGGAGATCTTGCCCGGATAACGCCGGCAGCGGAATCCGATGGATTTCAATTCGGCCTCGAACCGATCAAACACTGCGGCTTGGGTCGCCGGGTCGGCCGAGGGCGATTCGATCAGCGCGGTTTCGCGGGTCAGCCGCACCATGGAATCCTGACGTGCCGTCAACCAGCTGAAGATCTTTCCTGCGGTTGCTTTGTTCACGATTCGGTGTCCCTGGTTTTCTGAAAGCCGGCAGGGAACGGAAACGCGTGGCTGCGATTGATGCTTGCGTAGCGTGTCGGAGCAAGAAAAGCCAACAGCGGTGACTCGGCGATCATTTCTTGGTCATCGACATCCATCGATCGCAGCGCCGCCGCAGAAATCATCGCCGAAATGATTTTACCGGCGATCAAACTGTTGTCGCCGAATCCATCGACGATGCGATCAAGTTTGCATTCGAAGAACAACGTCGATTGCGTCAAGAATTCGCCGTCAATGGTGGTCGCCTTGAATCGCGGCAAGGCGAGCAGGGCGGGCTTGGAATGATCGCCGCAGCGGGGCGAGGCCGCCAAGCTGGCCAGGACCACGGCATCGGCGGTGGGAAAGCTAACCGTGAACACCTCGTCGCGGCGAATGTTTTGATACGTCGCGTGCTCCGGCGTGCAGACAAAACCGAAATAGTTTTCCCAACCCAGCGGCGTCACCATGTGCTTGGGGGCCAAGTCATAGTCCCCGTCCTGTTCCCGCGTGCCGATCACCACCAATGGAGCGACCATGAAAAAGCGATCCCAGATCGGAACGCTGACATCCAGTCGGACCAAGTCGTCAGGTTGTTGATTCGTTGAGCGTTCCACCGATCACCTCTCTTGCTGGATCCGACGCGGGATCATTCGCCATGGAGCAATGATACCGTGCAAACGGCATACCGCGATCAAGGTGGGATGTGTGCAAATCTTCAATGCCGGACGCAAGCTGGAAGCTTACGCCACTGTTACTTCGATCCCAAAACGATGTTGATGGCGGTCTTGCCATCGTTGGATGAGACCACGACGTTGGCGCTTCGCTCTCCCTTGGTCGCCGTCAGCATGCCTCCGTCAGGGAGCTTCATGTTCATTTGGATTTCCCAGCCGGCGTCGCGCAGTTTTTGTTCGTGAAAGGCGAGTGTCTCGCTGCTTGATTTCGGCGACTCGAGCGAGACCACCAGGCCTTGCGGGGTGGTGGCGGTGGTCATCACCTTGATTCCCGGCAGCGTTTCCAGGTCGTCGGGCCATTCGTCGGGCAGACTGAGCCCGGACGAGGAGGCTTTGATTCGGGTTTGGCCGCCTGAATCGTTCGCGACCGTCACGTCCACCGCATCGCCCGACTGCGACACCGTGACCTCTTCTCCGTCTTCGGTCGTCACGACGGTTTGCTTGCCGCCGCATCCGACGACCATCGCGAGCAATGCGATGGCGAACGTCGCCTTGAATTGAGTGAACATGGTGCCGGCTCCCAAACGCGTGCGTGGTGAGGAATAAACTACGTCCACTATTGTACCGCTTTAGTGTGGGGGAAGCATCCAGCTTGCCTGGGAACGGTGGACGAATCGGTGTCTAATACGTGCCAGGATTCCAACCTCTTCACCGTTTACGTTTCCATCAGGTTTCATGACCGCCACTGCGCTGCTCTTCGCTGATACCGCCGACGGATGGACACCGTGGCTGGAAACGACCGGCGTCATTCTGTTGGCGATCGGGTTGGTTCTTGGTTGCTTGGCGGCCTGGATCACGAACCTGATCGCGCTGCCGGGCAATTGGATCTGTGTGTTGTTGATCGCGTTGTACGCTTGGCTGGGACCGGCGACGGGGCGTTTGGCGATCGGTTACGGTCCGGTGTTGGCCGGATTTGGGATCGCATTGGTCGGCGAACTGTTTGAGTTTTTTGCCGGTGCCGCCGGCGCCAAGCGTGCCGGGGCGAGTCGTAAATCGACGCTGTATTCGATCATCGGATCGATGGCGGGCGCGATCACCGGCGCGGTCGTGGGTGTCCCCGTGCCGGTCGTCGGATCGGTCATTGCGGCGATTCTGTTTGGCGGGATCGGCGCGGCCGCCGGGGCGATGTACGGCGAGTGGTCCGACGGCAAGTCCTGGAAAGAAAACTGGTCGGTCGGACATTCGACTTTCTGGGGACGCACGTTCGGCACGCTCGGAAAAGTGGTTGCGGGACTGTTGATTGTGATCCT
This sequence comes from Rhodopirellula sp. SM50, assembly GCF_002289565.1. Taxonomy (GTDB): domain Bacteria; phylum Planctomycetota; class Planctomycetia; order Pirellulales; family Pirellulaceae; genus Stieleria. The sequence continues at coordinate 70,467 of NZ_NTFY01000018.1, forward strand.
GGTCTTGGCCGCCGTCCTCGTTTAACCCAGCCTGCTATGCCTGAATCCAAACACGCGATTCTACAAACAGGTCTCGACCTGTTGTCGGCGGGGCGGTACCCAGACGCGATTGCGAGATTGCAGCAGGCCGTGCGGTTGTCGCCCCAATCAGCGGCAGCGTTTCGTGCCTTGGCCGAAGCACACCTCGGCTGCGGCGATCTGGATGAAGCACGCCGCTGCTGCGAACGATCAACCACCCTTGATCCTTCGTTCGACCGAGCGTTTTACTTACTCGGGGTGATCTGTGCCCATGCTGGAGACCTCGACGACTCGATCGCTGCGTTTGAACGTGCCATCGAGTTGCGTCCCAAGTATTTCGATGCTCTCCGCGGTTTGGCCGCCGTCGCCGGACGATCGGGTCAGCTGGCTCGGGCCTTGGAGTGTTATCGAGAGCTGATCGTGGCGGGAATCGATCACAGCGAGCTGCTGTTGGAATTTGCCGAGACGGCGGAGCGACACGGGGATCTCGATGACGCCATCACCGCGCGCAAGATTCTGTTCAAACGCGAGCCCGACAATCTTGAAAATCGTTTCAACTTGTCGTCACTGACCGGAAAGAATCCACCGCCGGCCACGCCGGCGACAATGGTCACCCAAACGTTCGATGATTACGCGGATAGGTTCGAGACCCACCTGGGGGCGCTGCAGTATTCAGGGCCCGAATTGCTGTACCGTGCGGTCAACCGTTGTGAATCGCGGAGCGACTTGCAGGTCCTGGATCTGGGGTGTGGCACGGGACTTTGCGGTCAACCGTTCCGGCAGATGGCAGGACAGTTGATCGGCGTCGATTTGTCACCGCGGATGCTGGAGAAGGCCAAGGACAAGAACCTCTATGACGAGCTGCATTGTGCCGAGGTGCTGGATTTCTTGTCGCAGCAAGTCGAGTATGACTTGATCATCGCCGCCGACGTGTTGATTTATTTCGGCGATTTGCAGCCGGTCTTCTCGGCGGCGCGCAGCCGAATCGGGAGCGGTGGCCATTTCGCATTCACGATTGAATGCAGCGATTGCGATGACGTGGTCGTTTCACGGAACCATCGGTACCTCCACTCGCCGGGCTATGTTCGCAGCGTGATCGCCGAATCGGGTTGGCAGATCGAGGTGTTCGACGAGTGCACGCTACGACAAGAGCACCACCAGGACATCGCCGGGATCGTGGCCGTGGTCGTTCGGCGCTGAGCGCGTAGGTCACGCTGTACGTGACAGCAGGCATGCACAGCATGCCCTACCGGTTCAGCAAGAAAGTGGCGTAAGCTTCCAGCTTGCGTTTGTCGAGTGAAACGAGACGGCAAGCTGGAAGCTTACCCCACTTTTCGTCCTGGACAAAGCACTAGCGTGCCGAGCGAAGTTGTCCGCGGGCGCGTCGGACGGCGGTGTCCTTCAGTTGCGCCAACTCGGGTGTCGAAGCCGGCATCTCTTGAGCGACTTCGAGCGCCTCCTCGGCTTTGCCGACATCGAGCAGGTCGACGGAGATCGAGCGTGACGTCAGCAAGCTGACGACGTTGCCTTCGACCTGGGCGAAGCCGCCGTCGACGAAGTACCGCTGCGGACCCGCCGCGGTAGCCAGATGAAGCGTGCCGAAACCCAACCGACCGATCATCGGGGCGCGTCCGGGCAGGATGCCGACAGATCCGTCGTACATAGGCAGCGTCACCGAATCGGCTTCGCAATCCACTTCGGTGCGTTCGGGTGTGACTACGATGCAGCGTATCGCCATGGCTTATTTCTTCTCCATCTTCTTGGCTTGTTCCTCGGCCTGTTCGATCGATCCGACGTACATGAAGGCTTGTTCGGGCAGGTGATCCCACTTGCCGTCACAGATTTCTTCGAAGCTGCGGATCGTATCTTCCAGCGGCGTGATCTCACCGGCCTTTCCGGTAAAGACTTCGGCGACCAAGAAGGGTTGGGATAGGAATCGTTCGATTCGGCGTGCACGGTGCACGATCGTCTTGTCGTCTTCGTTCAATTCGTCGACACCCAGAATCGCGATGATGTCTTGCAATTCGCGATAGCGTTGCAGCGTGGTCTGGACACGTCGCGCGATCGCGTAGTGGCGATCACCGACGTATTGCGGATCGAGGATCCGCGAGTTAGACGCCAACGGGTCGATCGCGGGATAAATCCCTTTTTCCGAGATCGATCGTTCCAGATAGATGAACGCGTCCAACTGGCCGAAGGCGGTTGCCGGGGCGGGGTCGGTCGGGTCGTCCGCGGGAACGTAGACGGCTTGGACCGACGTGATCGCACCCTTCTTCGTCGACGTGATCCGTTCTTGCAGGGCACCCATTTCGGTCGCCAGGGTCGGTTGGTAACCGACCGCCGAAGGCATCCGTCCGAGCAAGGCGGACACTTCCGAACCGGCCTGGGAGAAACGGAAGATGTTATCGACGAACAGCAGTGTGTCGGCTCCGGTCGTGTCGCGGAAGAATTCCGCCATCGTCAACGCCGACAGGGCGACGCGAAGACGGGATCCCGGCGGCTCGTTCATCTGGCCGAACACCATGCAGGTTTGCTCGATGACCTTGCGTCCGGTTTGACCGATTTCGGTCTCTTGCATTTCCAGCCACAGGTCGGTGCCTTCGCGGGTCCGTTCACCGACGCCGGCGAAGACGGAGTAACCACCGTGGCTGCTGGCGATCCGGGCGATCAATTCGGTCAAAATCACGGTCTTGCCCAGACCGGCACCACCGAACAACCCGGCTTTACCGCCACGGACGAAGGGGGTCAGCAGGTCGACGACCTTGATCCCGGTTTCGAACAATTCGGTGTTGGTCGACAGTTCGTTGACCGGCGGTGCTTGACGGTGAATCGGCCAGTAGTCTTCGGCGTTGACATCGCCCCGTTTGTCGATGGGTTCGCCGAGCACGTTGAAGACGCGACCGAGGGTTTCTTTTCCGACCGGAACCGACACCGGTTTGCCGGTATCGATGACGTCCATGCCACGCATCATGCCGTCGGTGCTGCCCAGCGCGATCGCACGGACACGTCCGCCGCCGAGGTGCTGCTGGACTTCGCCGACCAGGTCGATCGAGACCCCTTTGTGCTCACTCTTGACTTCTAGGGCGTTGTAAATCGCCGGCATTTGGCCTTCGGGAAATTCGGCGTCGAACGTCGACCCGATGACCTGCGTGACTTTGCCGACGACGCGAGTTTCGGTTGCGGTGGACATGCTATTCTTCTTCGCTAAAAACGTGTTGTGGGGCGGGCCGCCTGGTGCGACCGGTCACCAGAGTGTGTGGGATTAACCTTCCAAAGCTTCGACGCCGCCGATGATCTCCATGATCTCGCCGGTGATCTGGCTCTGTCGGGCCCGGTTGTAAGTCATCGAGAGTTGTTTGATCATGTCGCCGGCGTTCTCGGTGGCGCCCTTCATGGCGATCATCCGTGCGACCTGTTCGCTGACCGCGGCGTCCAAGAAACACTTGAACAGGCGGACTTTAAAACTGGTCGGCACGACTTCTTCGAGAATGCTTTCCGCCGAGGGCAGGAATTCGTATTCGACGTTGGTGCCGCCGGCATCGTCTTGATCGGTGTCATCGCCGAGCGAACCGAGCGGCAGCAGCGTTTCGACCGTGGCGATTTGCTTGGACGTGCTGATGAACTTGGTGTAGATCACGTCCAGCCGGTCCAGCTCGCCGGTGATGTACCGGGAAAGGTACGATTCGGCGATTTTTTCGACCTCGGCGTAGGCCGGTTGGTCTTCGAAATTGAGGTGTTTTTCGTCGATTGTGACGCCTCGGAATGCGAGCCCGTCGACGCCTCGTTTTCCGCTGACGTCGACATCAACGTTCGGCAACGATTCCTTCATTTCTCTGATCCGCGGCATCGCTTCACGCAAAATCGAGGCGTTGTATCCGCCGCACAGGCCGCGGTTGCTGGTCAGCACCAGGACGCGTGCGTTCTTGATTTCGTCACGTTGCTCGAGCAACGGATGCTGGACATCCAGGCCGGCGGCAGCGAGACGCCCGACGATCCGGGTGATCTGTTCGGTGTAGGCGGTCGCGGCTTGGGCCCGGTCCATCGCTTTCTTGTACCGCGCCGTCGCGATCAGCTCCATCGTCCGCGTGATCTTGCGGATGTTGCGGATCGACTTGCGTCGTTTATCAAGCGCTCTTGCGTTGGCCATGAATCGTTAAACGGTGACGGAATAGGTTCAGTGAATGAGATCAGGCGGTCGGCGTGTAACCGGCCTTGAACTCTTTGATGGCAGTTTCCAGCGTATTGACGACGTCGTCGGTCAAATCGCCTTGTTCCATCAACGAATCGAGCAACGAAGCGTGCTTGTCGTTGATGTACTGCAAGAAGTCCTTTTCCCATTGTTGGACGGTCTTGATGTCAACATCGTCCAGGTGACCCTTGGTGCCGGCGTACAAGCTGACGACCTGTTCGGCGACCGAAAGCGGTTGGTACTGGGGTTGCTTGAGCAGTTCGACCATCCGGTAACCACGATCCAACTGGGCTTGGGTGGCCGGGTCGAGGTCGGTGCCCAACTGGGCGAACGCTTCCAAGGCCCGGAACGCCGCGAGGTCCAATCGCAAACCGCCGGCGACCTTCTTCATCGCCTTGATCTGGGCCGCACCACCGACGCGTGAGACCGAAATCCCGGGGTTCATCGCCGGGCGAACGCCGGAGAAGAACAGGTCGGGCTGGACGTAGATCTGGCCATCGGTGATCGAAATCACGTTGGTCGGGATGTACGCCGACACCTCGCCTTCGAGCGTTTCGATGATCGGCAAACTGGTGATCGAGCCACCGCCGAGTTCGTCGGACAGCTTGGAGGAGCGTTCCAGCAGACGGCTGTGACAGTAGAACACGTCACCGGGGAATGCTTCGCGGCCCGGCGGGCGACGCATCAACAGACTCATTTGACGATAGGCAACCGCTTGCTTGCTCAAATCGTCATAAACGATCAGGGCATGGCCGCCGTTGAACATGAAGTGTTCGGCCATCGCGGTCCCGGCGTAGGGCGCGACGTATTGCAGCGGGGCGGGGGAACTGGCCCCGGCGACGACCACCGTCGTGTATTCCATCGCACCGTATTTTTCCAACACGTCGACGACGCCGGCGACCGAGCTGTCCTTTTGGCCGATGGCGACGTAGAAACATTTCACGTCTTGACCCTTTTGGTTCAAGATCGCGTCGATGGCGATCGCGGTCTTACCGGTTTTACGGTCGCCGATGATCAGCTCCCGTTGACCGCGACCGATCGGCGTCATCGCGTCGATCGCTTTGATGCCGGTTTGCATCGGCTGGGTCACCGGTTGCCGTTCGGCGACACCGGTTGCGATGATTTCCACCGGGCGGGTGACGTCCGATTGCACGGGGCCTTTGCCGTCGAGCGGGTTGCCGAGCGGGTCGAGGACGCGTCCGATGACCGCATCGCCGGCCGGCACGCTCAACAGCGTGCCCAACGCTTTGACCTCGTCGCCTTCCTGAATCGTCAGGTAGTCACCGAGAATAATCACCCCGACGCTGTTCTCTTCCAGGTTGAACGCCAGGCCGATCGCACCGTTGGGGAACTCCACCATCTCCCCGGCCATCACACCGGACAGACCATACACACGCGCGATCCCGTCACCGACTTCCAGGACGGTACCGACTTCGCGGACGTCGATCTTGCTGTCGAAGTTTTCGATCTCCTGTTGCAAGACCGATGCGATTTCATCGCTGCTAAATTTCATGGCAATCTAATGCGTCAGAGTGTTTGTGGTTTTGATAGGTCGATTGTGGAAGCGGGGCCTGATCAGGCGGAGGCTGCTTCCGATTGTTATTGGGTCAATTGATCGAATTTCTCAGCGATCTTCGCCGAAAATCCCTCGCTGGCTCGTTTGGCGATGCCATTCAAGCGATTGGCGACGGAATTGTCGAAAACCGTATCTCCGATTCGGATCACCATGCCGCCGATCAAGTCGGCGTCGACGACTTCCTGAAGTCGAACTTTCTTTCCCGTTGCGGTCCCCAGCTTTTCGCTGATCGACGCACGCAGGCCGTCGTCCAGCGGGACGGCGGTGCTGACTTTCGCAAGCACTTGGCCGCTCATCTCGTCAAACAGCGTCAACACGCCCTCGCGAACCGCCGCGACATGGGCGAGCCGACCACGCGACGCCATCACCTTCAAGAACGTCAGCAACAGCGGATCGAAATCACCGCCGAAGACTCGGTCGATGACCCGTTGCTTTTCGTGAAGATCGATTCGCGGCGAAGCAAACGCGGCGGCAAGCGGAGGACTCTTGCGCAGGTACTGGTCGACCACCTGGTTGAGTTGGTCGACGATCTGGTCGGTCCGCCCCGCTTTCTGGGCGGCAGCCAGGAGAGCCTGCGCGTAGGTCTTCCCCAGTTGCTCGGCTCCGGTGTCCAGCACCGTTTCATGTTTTACGTCGTCGGGAGTATCCATCGCTAATTCCAAAGGTGTTTCACCTGGCTCGGATCAGTTGTTGCTCGGGACTTGCTCGAGCGCTTTCTTGATCAACTCGGCGTGATCCTCGGGGTTCAGTTCACGTCCGACGACCTGTTTGGCGACTCCCATGGCCAGCACGGAGGTTTGGCTGGCGATTTCGGCCAGCGCCACCTTCTTGGCCGTTTCGATGTCGGCCAGGGCACGCTCGGCTTGCCGCTGCGCGTCTGCTTTGGCTTCGTCGACAATTTTTGTCGCGTTCGCCTGGGCGTCACGTCGCGCGTCGGCCAGGATCGTTTGCGCCTCGTTGGCCACCTCCTGCACCTTCTTCTTGTACTCGGCCAGGGTGGCTTCCGCCTTTCGGTTGGATGCCTGCGCCTGCTCCAGATCACCGGCGATCTTTTCCTCGCGAGCCTTCAAGCCGCCCAGAATGACCGGCCAGACGAACTTCGCGAGCACCGCAAAGGTCCCCAGGAAGATCGCCAGATTGATGACCGCCGCCCCGGGATCGAACGACAGAATGGGCGGCAGTGTTTCGTGCGCACCGTCACCATCGACCTCGCCTTCGGGCGATTCCGCAACGACCTCGTCGGCTTGCACCGACATCGGGGACAGCGCCACGGGCGGGCCCACGGCAACAAAGCAAACGGCGATAGCCATCAAGGCAAAACGCATATACGACATCAAATTACCTAAGGGTGGGCAACCGGAATCGGAGTGCCGCCTCGGCTTCACTGCCGCGAAAGCGAGGCGACCGACCGAAACACGCGGCCGATCTCTCTAGTTGTTACAGTTCGTGCGAACTACAGCAGGTACATCAAAATCAACGCGATCACGGTCACACCTTCGATCAGTGCGGCCGAAATCAGCATCTGCGTGCTGATCGTTCCGCTTGCTTCGGGTTGACGGGCGATCGCTTCGACGGCGCCGCCACCGATACGACCGATGCCCCAGCCGGCACCCAAAATCACGAGGCCGATGCCGATACCGACACCCATCTTGCCAAATTCTGCAGCCTCTTGAGCCAGCATCATTGCGAATTCAAACATCTCAGGTTCGCTCCTAGAATTCTCTCGTCGCCCGTCTTTCTCGCAAAGGAACGGACGCACAAAAAAGGGGAAAGGTCAAAGGGTTAGTCATTCGTTACGCATCGGCCAATCCGGCCAGCCGCGACGGTTCAATCAACTTATCCAGATCCATCTGCGATTCATCGCTAAACGGATCGTGTTCGTGTTCATGGCCGTGGTCGCCATGGTGTGCCGCAACGGTCGAGATGAACAGGACCGTCAGGAAGGTGAAAATGAAGGCCTGGAGCATGCAGATGAACAGCTCCAGCAACGTCAGCACGATGCAGCCGATGACCACCGCGATGCCGACGCCATAGCCCAGCAGGTGAGACACCGAAGCGGCCGTAAACACCAGCCCGACGATCGCCGCGACGACCAGGTGTCCCGCCATCATGGTCCCGAAAAGCCGCATCGCAAGGACGACGCACTTGATCAGCAAGCCCAGCCACTCCAGCACATAGAGTGGCAATCCGATGCCGAAGGACATCGCTTTGGGGCCGTCCCAGCCGATCGGATTGAAGTGGGAGAAAAACGCTTTGGCACCGGTCTCTCGGATCCCGATGAACAAGATCGCGACAAAACTGCAAATCGCCAACATCGCGTTAAGTGACAGGTTGCCCGTCGCCGTGCCGCCGAAATGGCCGTAGTGGCTCGCGTGGTCGCTCCAAATCAGCCCGGCCATGTGCAGGCCGCTGCCGAACGGGATCAAACCCAGCACGTTGGAGAACAGGATGAAAAAGAACACCGTCCAAATGTACGGAATGTATTTGTCGGTCAACTCGTGCAGGTTCGGCCGGGCCACCTCATCTCGGATGAACCAACAGACCGTCTCGAACAACTGCGCCAGGCGACCCTTGGTCTGGTAGGCTTGCAGCCCTTCACCCTTGACGCGAATCTTCGCTGCGACGTAGCTGAAAACCAGCATCACCACGATCGCCGTGACGGCGGTCATCATCAAATGATTGGTGACGTAAAAACTGTATTGGCCGTCCTTGATGAACAACGCCGGAATGTTCGTCTCCGGACCACCCACGTTCACGGTAAACAGCGGCTCGTGGTGCAACGGGTGGGGCACGACGTGCGACAGTGGATCATCGGCAGATGCGAATAACAGATTCATTGATTTGAATGCTTGGCTATTTAGCTTCTTGTGGTGGCCGCTCGGTCTCGGCGTGGCAACAGCAGCGCCAGGGCGACGACGTCGATCGAAGTCAGGTAGACATACCACGCGAGAATCATTCCCGCGATTTCCTTCTTGGCGGCGGGCAAGTGATAACTACACAGACCAAGGAGTGCAACAGTGCCAAACAACCGAATTATCACTCCGGCAGAAAAACCGAACGTGATTCGTGCCGGCGACTCGTCTCGGCTTGGCAATATCTCCGTCGCAACCCCGGGCAATCCGCCGGCAACAGCGACTCCGCCACTGCCCAGGCCGATCGCCACCAGCAAGGACGCATTGGCCGTCAGCATGCCGCTGGCAACGAGCGCCCAACTCGCCAGCATCCCGATCGCCCACGCGATCGCAATCGCAACGAGACAGCACAGGTAAGGCCGGCAGCTGACCATGGTGGCATTCAGGATGGGAGTGCGGAGGGTGGTCAACGGATTATCGGTGGATTATCGGTCCGACGGCGTCGGAGTTGGTAGGGGCATGGATGATGGGGTTCAGGCCGCCGTGGCGGAAGTCGTCCTTCAATCGTGCGGCGGTTTCGCGTCAGGCTTGTCGTCGCTCGGCTGGCTTTGCTCGATCTGTCGTTGCCGGTTCGAAATCGAAGTCGCCAAACGGATGAATCGAATCATGCCAAGGGTGAAGCCGAGTAGTCCGCCGATGGCCGAGCAGATCGGGCGGGCCGATTGCAGGTGGCGGTCGATCGCAGCGCCAATGGCACCAAACACGATCGTGATGAAGGCGAGCTCCAGGCCGGCGCCGGACAGGCGGATCCAAACCGGAGGCCGGCCCAATGCAGTGCCGGGCACTTCGCCGGTGGCGTCTCGCCGCCGGTCGGGTCGCTGTGGCGACCGATCGTGTTGCGGCATTGTGCACCTTTGTTCAGTGTTCTCAAGTCCAGTTGACTGTCTTCCAGTCGTCCGGTCTTTCCCACGCCGAATCGAAGTGTTGTTCGATCACGGCCCGGGCGGAGTCTGCTTTCATCACGTGACGCCGGTAGAGTGTGATTGGTGAGCCGGAGAGGGATAGGAGGGGCGACCGATAGCCGCACCCGCCGGTGACCGGGATGCCGGTCCCGGTGGCCGCGAGCAGCCCCCGCGGCGACTTAAAGTAGACTTTGTGTCTAAATTGGCGGCTGGAATCCGCAGAAAATTTGCGGTCGTTTTCCCAGTCTTTCCTGCGGTTTCCGGCCAAAATCTCGTCGCAAGCCCGGCAATCCTACCGGACGACTCTGGAACTTTTTCAAAGCGTTGGCATAATGACTGCGGTGTTGATTGCTCCGTTAATGGTTCCTGAGCGGCAAGGTGACCCCGCCAACTCCCCTCTCTACGGGGGAAGACGCACCGGTTTCTGGAAATCAGATGGGCAGCAGACCACCCACCAAGACGCGGACGAGCCGATCCTTTGAGGTCAGTGCTTTTCCAATCGTTTCTTCCCAGGCCGTCGCAGCGATGACCGTTGCCCCCGCCGGAAAGCGAACGAGTCACAACGATAACGCCGACTTAACTTGTGGATCGCAGCAATGTCTTGCAGCAATGTTCACGAGTGGCTGGCCAGCACGACTAGCACATCTGGAGATAGTACTTTGATCAAAACGGCAGATCTCAAGTCACAGACGCGGCGTGAACTCGCCTCTCTGGCCAAGAACTATGGCATCGCCGGATGGCATGGCATGCGGAAGGAAGAGCTCGTGGACGCGATCAGCAAGACTCAGCGGCGGCTGCGTCGAAAATCAAAATCCTCCGCGTCGTCCTCGTCGCGGAGCTCCGGTGGCAACGGGGTGTCGGCGAAATCGAGTTCGGCCCGCAGCGCCTCACCGCGCGGCGTGCGGCGATCCAAGGCCCAGGCGGGCAAGAGCAGTGATGGCGGTGCCTCCAAAGCCAAGTCGATGTCCAGCTCGCAGACGTCCAGCTCGCAGACGTCCAGTTCACAGGCTGGGGCCGGCAAGCCGGGACGCAGCGTCAAGCCGAGATCGCGGCGAAACGTTTCACTCAACGACCGCCCATTGCCGGAGATGCGAGCCCCCAAAGTTTCGGCAAAGACCGCTCGCATCCGGGCGCAACTTCGTCGCCAGAAAGAGCAGGCGGAAAAGCACCGCGACCTTTCCACCGGCACGCTCGTCGGCGGCTCCGCGGTTCAAAATGGCCCCCAGCGGACGCGGGCCGGCGAGCCCCATCGCGACCGCATCGTCTTGATGGTTCGAGATTCTTACTGGTTGCAAGCGACCTGGGAGATCACGCGGGCGAGTGTTGCCCGAGCCGAATCATCGCTGGCCGAGCGTTGGCACACGGCCAAGCCCGTGCTGCGGGTGATGGAAGTCGAAGACGTCGCCAACAACATCGCCGAAACCGTCCAACGCGATATCCCGATTCATGGCGGCGTCGACACCTGGTACATCGATGTCCAGAACCCGCCGACTCGATTCCGCGTCGCGATCGGGTACATCACCTCCGATGATCAGTTTCATTCGATCTGCCGCAGCAACATCGTCGAAACACCCAGTCCGGGAGAGTGCGATCGACTGGACGAGCACTGGCATGACATCGCCGACGATTACGAGCGAATCTACTCGCTCAGCGGTGGCTACGACACCGACGGCGGCGACTTGAAGGAAATCTTTGAAGAGCGGCTGCATCGTTCGATGCCCACGCGTGGTTCACAGGGCCAATTGACGGCCGATCCGACGCTGTTGCGGCAAAGCAAGTTGCCGTTCGAAGTCGACGCGGAACTGATCGTGTTCGGCCGAACCGCCTCGGGATCGTCGGTCTCACTCGGTGGACGCCCCGTCAAGTTGCAGAGTGACGGAACGTTTACCGTTCGGATGAAGCTGCCCGACAAGCGCCAAGTGTTGCCCGTGACGGCCGAAAGCCGCGACGGAATGCGACAGCGGACCACCGTGATCGCCGTCGAACGCAACACCAAGGTGATGGAAGCGGTCGACGTCAAGGACAACATGTAGCGCGGCCAAGTGGGATAGGCTTCTCGCCTGTCATCTCCAGACGCGACACTGAACGAACGAAAACCCTTCCTCCCGGGAGGGGCGATCGAAGCGAGGGGAGCGCTGCCGCAATCCGCATCGCGCTGCCGACTCCGGCGCGATCCAAGTCATCCGCCCACCGCTTTCACTACGCGTGTGTGGCCAACCACTCTCTACCCCACAACCGCGATGCCACGCACCCCTCTCACCAGCCTGACACTCGTCTGTCTCTTTTTCCTCGCTGCCAACACCAAGGCTGCCGATTCTAAGCCGCTAAATATTCTGCTGATCACCAGTGGCTGCTGCCACGACTATGACTTTCAAACCAAGTCCTTGCAGCTGGCCTTTGAAAAAGCCGGGGTCGCGGCGAATTGGACGGTGGTCAATGAGGGCGGCAACGGCACCGACGCGCAGATTGATTTTTATCGGGAATCAGATTGGGCCAAGAACTTCGACGTCTGCATTCACAACGAGTGCTTCGCCAAGACGACCGATGCCGAATACATCCGCACCATCACCGGACCGCACTTCGAAGGATTACCCGCGGTCGTGATCCACTGCGCGATGCACACCTATCGCGACGCGACGATCGATGATTGGCGCAAATTGCTGGGCGTGACCAGTAAACGTCACGACCACAAAAGTTCCTACAAGGTGGACGTGAAAGCGAAGGATCATCCGATCATGAAGTCGTTTCCCGACGGCCACGTGATCCAGTTCGATGAGCTTTACATCATCGAAAAACTGTGGCCCAGCGCGACCGCCTTGGCGACCAGCAAGAGTGAAAAGGACGGCAAGGAACATCCGGTGATCTGGACCAACCAGTACGGAAAAGCCCGCGTGTTCGGCACGACGTACGGCCACTCCAACGAGACGTTCGAGGACAAGGTGTTTCTGAACCTGATCGTCAACGGAACGGTTTGGGCAGCAGGCAAGTGACCGTGGGATAGGCTTCCAGCCTGTCGTTCTTGAAGTTTTAGCGGCAGGGCGCGAGCTCTCTCGTTCTCATCTCTGCCACAACACCGGAGGGCTTGCGCCCTTCCGCTATTTAGGTTTTAGCGGCAGGGCGCGAGCCCTCCGGTTCTTCGTCTCTGCCGCACCATCGGACGGCTCGCGCCCTACCGCTAAAAAAATGCTTCACAGCGTTGCCCGCTATGGTTCGGTTGTCCGTTCCGCCCGTCGGCGATCGTCTAACTCTCGTTGCATCTCTTGAAAGTCTCGCGGCGAAAGTTTGTCCCAGTCGGCTTCGGCGACTTCAATGCCCGGCGTGTAGCTTTGGTAGGGCATCTGGCGAAGTAGGAAGCCGGCCGCAGCGATCAGTATGACCAAAAAGACGGCCAGTGAAATCGCGGTCACACGGGAGAACGCGCCGACGAAGGGGCGAAAGACGGTCGTGAACAACCGTGGAAACGCCACGTGCGCGCCGAGCAACACAAGCCAGGCTGTCGCGGTCACCGCGACCGTCAGCGAGACCACTTGGACCCAGTCCCGGAGCCAGCCCAGTCGTCCGATGTCCCTGGGATCGTCGTAGATCTCCATCCAAAGCGCAGGCGTGGCGATGGCCGGGGCGATGAGGATCGGAACGGCGACAAGCAAGTACAGCGCGCCGAGGACAAACCGGCTGACCAGGATCGGATGCCCGCCCTCGGACTCCGACTCGCGGGCCAGCGAGATTCTCGACAAGATGATCGCCAAGATTGCAGCCAGGGCAAACCACGCAGCCCCGACTTCGCCGTTGCCGGGGCCATTTCCAAAGAAGAACCCACCGAAAATACCGAGGGCAAGGATCCCGACGCCGACATAAGCCGGTGTCTCGACGCGAGGATCGCGCAGCCAGCTTGTTTGGGCGTGTGAGATCCACTGGCCGGACGATTCGATCGATGTTGCGGCGAATTCACCCAGTGTTTGACCCGCGCGGTGAATCGTTTCGCGGACGCGACGAGGGTGGTCATTGGGCAGCGTGTGGTCACGGCGGGACGGTCTCGGATGCTTTTCGATTTCATCGATGTCATGCATCACCGCCGAGGCAGAGGCGTAGCGTTTCTCGGGATGTTTTTCGAGCGCTCGCAGCACCACCTCGTCCAGCCGCACATCGATCGTGACCCTGGGAGTGCTTTCGCGGCCATTGCTCTGCAGGCATTGACTGGGTGGTTCGAATCGACCGATCGGCAGTTCACCGGTGAGCATTTCGTAGAATACGACGCCGAGTGCATAGATGTCTGCACGATGATCCACCGATCGCGGGTTTTCCAATTGCTCCGGTGCCATGTAATGCACCGTTCCCACCACGCCTTGCGTCGGGTCGGGCGCCCGGGAATCCTCGTCGGTCGTTGTCGCGTCGTCGGCATCGGCGGCCGTCTTATTGGCGACCAGCTTGGCCAGGCCGAAGTCGGTGATCTTTAATCTGCCTCGGCTATCGAACAGTAGGTTTTCCGGTTTGATGTCGCGATGCACGACACCTTCGTCGTGTGCGTAGGACAACGCGTCGCAGAGTTGTGGAATGATTTCCAGCGCCTCAGCCGGCGAAAGTCTGCCTTGGGCGAGCACCTCGCGCAAATTTGCTCCTTCGACCAACTCCATCACCAGCATTGCATAAGGGCCGGCTTGGCCGAAGTCATGAACGGCAACGATGTTGGGATGATTTAATTTCGCCAGCGCCCGGCCTTCTTGGGCAAACCGTTGGCGGAAACCCGCGCGTTCGGCGATTTGCGGAGGCAGGATTTTGATGGCGACGGCGCGATCGAGCGACTTTTGCCGGCCGAGATAGACCGCCCCCATGCCGCCCTGGCCGATCAACGCTTCGACTTCATAGCCGGTGATCTGTTCGGACAGTTCTTCGATCGATGGCGGGGTAAAACTCTGTCCGGGGCCGAGCGTGATGGCCACCGGATGCGGTTTGTCCCACGGCGGTCGAAGCAAACAACGAGGACACTGGACAGGGTCACCTGAATCCTGCGACGCGGGGTCGGATGGAATCGGTGTGCCGCAGCGTGGACAGGGATTGTCGGTCATCTTTAATTTCGTGGGTATCGGAGAAACCGGTCGGGGCTCTGTTGTCTCCTACACGCGTTCTTGGACCGGGTTACAGACAAAAAGATTAATTTTGATGGGGAGTGAAACCCGTCTATTCGCTTCCTAACGCATCGAACAAGCACTGTCGCTCCCGCCCCGAATCCGCGGGGTTTTCGACCGTCTGGGCGACCGCATCGAGCAATCGTTTTCGATACGTCGCACGCAACCGATGGATCGCGACTTTTAAAGCCGTCGAGGACAGTCCCAGTTCGGAAGCGATTTGCTGACGCGACGGCCCGTCGGTGTCGGTCGAAGTCAACATCGGGGCAAGTTTGGAAAACCATTCCCCTTTGCCCTTGGCCTGGTAGTCCCGCTCGAGTTCGGCAAGCGTTTGACCGATCAGGCAAAACGCCCACTGCCGATCGAACAGGGTGGCGGGGTCACCGCTGGGGTCGGCGAGGGCGTCGGCAGGAAAGAACCGATCGACATCGTCCAAGGATTCGCGGTCGAGAGAAAACGTCGTCGCGTCCCCGCCCCGTTTCAACGCGTTTTCGCGACGATGTTCGTTGGCCACGTAATGGTCCAGCGACGCGTACAAGAACGCCCGAAAGCGGCCTCGCGAAGCATCGGCGGCCGCGATGGAATCCCGCTCAAGCAAATTGGCAAAGAATCCCTGGATCAGGTCCTCGGCATCCTGACGCGATCGTCCGCGACGGCGCAAGTATCCGTAGAGTGCGGGCCAGTAGATCGCGCAGAGTTCTTCGAGCGATTGCCGTGCCAGACGTCGAACCGACGAATCTCCCGAGGTCTCGCCGGCGCGAATGACCAAACTCCAGCGCGTCGAGGGAAGGCGTCCGGCAAGTGTCATGATTCAAGGGAGGTGGGCCAGCGGCGAAAACGAAGATCGACGTCTATTGTAGCCAGATGATCGATCGATGACTCAATCGCCGTTGAACACGGCGCTCGGTTCTTGTCAGCGCGTCGAGACTGACTTAGCATCGTCCGATTTCCGCTCCGATCGCCCAATACCGCTAAGTTAAGACAAATGGAGAGGCCCGGACGCTGGCGCGAACCGGCTGGTACCAAACGATTATCAGCCGTTTGGCGCGAGCCTACGGGCCCCGGCCTAAGGAAGCGACGCTTAGCTAAGCGTTATTGCTCCGATCGCCCGCTCCGCCGAACTCGAAGAATTGAACAATGAAACTGGTTTCTTGGAATGTGAACGGCATCCGTGCAGCGATGGACAAGGGGTTTCGCCAATTCGTCGAAGACCATCAGCCCGACATCCTGTGTTTGCAGGAAACGAAAGCCGAACCGCAGCAAGTGAATTTGGATTGGGTCGATGGGCTCGGCTACCACCAGACCTGGAATTGCGCGACGAAAAAGGGATACAGCGGCACAACGATCTGGAGCAAGGTCGCTCCCAACAAGACCGTGCTGGGGATCGGCGACGGGGAACATGACCAAGAAGGCCGTGTGGTGACCGCGACATTTGACGATTTTCATGTGGTCAATGTCTACACGCCCAATGCGCAGCGTGGACTGGTGCGGTTGCAGTATCGCATGCAGTGGGACGCCGCTTTCCTGACGTACCTCAAAAAACTGAATCGTCGAAAACCCGTCATCTTTTGCGGTGATGTGAATTGTGCCCACCAGGAAATCGATCTGGCCAATCCCAAATCCAACCGCAAAAACGCAGGCTTTACCGACGAAGAACGCCAGGGGTTGGACAACATCGCCAAAGCGGGATTCATCGACTCGTTTCGCCAGTTCGATCAAGGCCCCGGCAAGTACACGTGGTGGACCTATCGCTCCAACGCACGCGAGAAGAATATCGGCTGGCGTTTAGATTATTTTTGGGTGTCGAAACGGTTTTGGAATCGTGTAGCCGGTGCCAAAATCCATCACGATGTCTTTGGTTCGGACCACTGCCCGGTCGAATTGACGCTGTTGCCGTGACGACGCCGTGCAGGGACCGATCGGGAGGCGGGGGGCGTCAATTGTATTACTGCAGGATTTGGCAACCGATTTAGATTCTCTCCCTCTGGGAGAGACGGCGTTTGCGCAGCAAGCAAACGTCAGAGAGGGCCGGCGGCTCGCGAAAGTCTTGGCGACGTCCGCTACGATCAACTCCGCCCCTATACAATTGACGGCCCGAGCTTCCAAAGAAATGCGTGTTCCCAGCCAGAGCCTGGGAACCAGTGGAATCTACTTTTACTACGAACCGAAACAGACTATGAATCGATTGCTTTGTTTGATGATCGCCTGCCTGGGCGTGTCCCCCGTCATCGCGACCGCCGCGGACCCCGTGATCAACGACCAGGTGCGGTGGTGGAAGGGGAACCTGCACACCCATTCGTTGTGGAGTGACGGAGACCAGTTTCCCGAGATGATCGCGGATTGGTATCGTGAGCAGGGTTACCAGTTCCTTGCCCTGACCGATCACAATGTGCTGAGTGAAGGCACACGCTGGATGAGTGTCCAGAAAATCGTCGCCCGCAGCGATGACGGCATCGTCGATCGCTATCGAGAACGGTTCGGGGATCATTGGGTGCAACAGCGTGCCCATCCTGAAACCGGTGATCAGGAAGTGCGTTTGAAACCACTCGATGAGTTTCGCCATCTGGTCGAGGAGCGCGGGCGGTTCATCATGATCCCCGCCGAAGAAATCAGCGATCGGTCCGAAGGAAAGCCGGTTCACATCAACGCAACCAATCTGGCCGAAGTGATCGCGCCGGCCGGCGGCGCGACGGTTCGTGAAGCGATGCAGAACAACCTGCGAATCATCCTGGAACACGAAAAGGCGCACGGGCGAGAGGTGTTGCCGCACATCAATCACCCGAATTTTGGTTACGCGATGACCGCCGAGGACTTGGCAGCGGTGGTTTCGGAGCGATTCTTTGAAGTCTACAACGGTCACCCCGGCGTCAATCAACTCGGCGACAAGGACCACCCCAGCATCGAGCAGATGTGGGACCAGATCAACGCGATCCGCTGTGGAATCGCCGGCGTTGCACCGATCATGGGGCTGGCCACCGATGACTCTCACGAGTACCACGGCAAGCCGGGATCACGCCCGGGACGCGGCTGGGTGATGGTTCGCAGTCGCTTTCTGACGCCGGAGCACTTGATCCAAGCGATGAAGCGTGGCGACTTCTATGCCTCCAGCGGTGTGACACTGGACGATGTCCGCTTCGACGAATCGACTCGGGAATTGACGCTGGAGATTCAGGCTCAAGACGGCGTGAACTACCGAACGGATTTCATCGCCACGCTCAAGGGCGACGCAACAGATCACGATCGGATCGGCGTCGTGGTCAGCTCGCACGAAGGAACCTCGGCAAGCTACCAGATGACCGGCAAGGAGCTGTATGTGCGGGCGTTGGTCACCAGCGACCGGCCGCACGTTGACCCGTCTTTCAAAGACCAGATGCAACAGGCTTGGACCCAGCCGGTCGGCTGGTCGAAGTAGCGGTTGATGTTACGTCGCTGCCGGGGGATATCGATCGTTTAACGGCAGCGTTTGGCAACCCATTTAGATTCTCTCCCTCTGGGAGAGACGGCGTTTGCGCTGCAAGCAAACGCCAGAGAGGGCCGACGTTGAGAAAGGCTTAGCGACTTCCGCGACGATCAAGTCCGTCACTTTCGCAACGAGCGGCCGACTACCGTTTCTTCTTGGTCGGCGGACGTTTGCGTTTGCTCGGTGGCTCGACCGGGGCTTCCGGCGTTTTCTGGTTCACCTGGTCGAGCAATTTTTCGGTCAATGTTTTCTTACCACTGCCCGCTTTTTTCTTGGTGGCCACCGCGTCGATCACCTCGCCGTCGGCGTCCAGGTCAAAGTGCTTGCCCTTGGGCAGGGTTTTCTTGACCAGCAACCGTTCGCCGATGCCCCACATGCTGCTAGCGATGAAGTAGATGCACAGGCCGGCCGGGACTCGGAAGAAGAATAGACCCATGAACAGCGTCATGATCGTCATTACCTTTTGAGTCATCGCGGTCTGTTCGTCGGTGGCCGGCGGCATGAACAGCTTCTGCTGCGTGATGAACAGCACGACGACGAAAATCGGCAAGATATTCAGATAGGGGCCCAGCCAGCCCGTGCCGCGACCGGCGATGAATTCCGGCATCCAGTCGCCCCAGTACATGAATTGATCGGGGGCGGCCAAGTTGGAAGCCCAGCCGTTGGGCGACCATAGCGGTTTTTGCCTCAGGTCGATGTCGACCGACAGGGCCCGGTACAGTCCCATGAAAATCGGCAACTGCAAAAACATCGGCAAGCAGCCGGCCAGCGGATTGAACCCGACTCGCTTTTGCAGTGCCTGCTGAGCCTTCAAGCGGCCTTCCATGTCGTCCTTGTATTTCTCCGCGATCTTTTTCATCTCTGGAGCCAGCTCTTGCATCCGCTGCGCATTGACCGCCGCGTTACGGCTGAGCGGGAACATGCAACCGCGGACGATCACCGTCAGCAGAACGATGGCGACGGCGTAGTTGCCGACGATGCTTTGCAAAATGTGCAGCAGCCCGGAAAGCAAACTGGAAAAGAATGAGAACCAGCCGTAGTACACAAAGTCGCCGATCCCATATTGCTCTAGCAACTCAGGTTCTTTGGGGCCGGCGTACATCCGCAGCGACTGACCAAACGCCTGACCCGGCGGAACCTCGATCGTCTTGCCGTTCAAGAAGTACGAGACATTGACGGCTCGCTCTTTGTGTTTCTCCACCTCCGATTCATCGGCAACGATCGTCGCGCTGGCTCGATCGTAAGCCCCCAGTGACGTCTTGTCCTCGGGCGGCATGAAGGCGACGGCGAAGTATTGCGCATCAACGCCGATGTAGTCCAAAGCGCGCCCCGCCTCGCCGCTGTCGGAGGCAAAGATCGCGTAATTGGGGTCCTTGGGGTCATTGCGTGCTTCTTTCAGCAGCGTCATCCCGCTGACCAGGCTATGTCCATCGGCTGTGGTGCGATAAACCACATCGCGGGCCGCTGCACCGCTGAAGTTGGGGCTGATCTTGTTGCTGTACCACCACCCTTCCGGCGTGATCCCGTTGGGGCCTTCCAGCCTCAACGCCAGATTTTGTGCGGTCTCGCCGAGGTTGACGACTTCGACATCCATGTCGACGACATAGCTTTGCGGATTCAGGGTAAACGATCGTGTCATTCGCACCGCTTCGCCGCCGATCGGCTGGAGGGCTTTGGAGCCGATCGTCGTCTCGAAACGAATGGTTTCGCTTCCATCGTCACCGGTTCGCTGACTGGCCGTCCACATTTGAGTTTCCGGGTCGGCCAACGTTTGCAGCGAGCGCTCGCCGATGGGGATTTCCTTGCGGCCGACTTGAGCCAGGGTGACCAGGCAGGACAGACGCGACAGGTTGCCCGGGATTGCGTCTTCGCCGCCGTAGTTTGCCAGCCGGATCAGATCCAAGGGGTGCTCGGACAGTGTGGCATCAAACAGCAGCGCTTTCGCCGTCGGTCCACCGCGGACGACTTCCACGGTCACGGTGTCGCCCGGTTTGGTGGTCACCAGCGATTCTTGAATGTCGTCGACTGAGGAAATCGGGGTTTCGCCGATCGCCACGATCACGTCCCCGACCTCGATTCCTGTTTCGCCGCTGGTGGCGACGGCACGCGCGGCGGGCGTCCCCGGGCCGACGACGTTGACCGTCACCCCGTCGATCTCAGCGTTCGCCCGGCCGGCAAAGTAGCCCAGGTAACCGCTGCGGGTGTCGACACGACGGTAGGCAAACCTGCCTTCTTCGTTGCGGGTCGTGATCTCGATCCGCTCGATCGCACCGCCCTGATTGCGGAACGTGATCAGCAGATTGTGCTTGTCGGCCGGATCCATGGATCCGATGGTGAACCACTTTGTCGCACCCTTGGTCGACTGGATTCCCTCTTCTTCGGTCTCTGCATCGCCGCCCCCCAGCACTTCTTCGCTGGTCGGGGCGACCGGATCGCTGGCCGCGGCATTGTCGTCGGTCGCGTCGGCAACCTCAGCAGCTTGATCGGCCAGTGGTGCCTGCTCGGGCTGTGGCGGTGCGACGACGGCGCGAAGGGACAGATAAAAAAAGAGGAATGCCGCCGATGCGACGACAAACGTGTAGGTGCGGCGATCCACGATCGATCCGGTTGGGTTGAGATGGAGGGAAGTCCACCGGCAGGGATTTGACGCGGTTCGACACGCCAGGATTCAGTCCTGAACACCGCGGAGTGCCAGGGAGTGCCAGGGAGTGATTGTGTGGTGGTGGTTTTTCAATTGGGAGGAAAAACGGGCGTTCCGGGCGCGTATTCTGGCCCCCAAGGCGGATCTTGGGAAGGCGAAGCCGGCAAGAAAGCCCGGGCGGAAGTGCCGGGACCGGCTGGAATCGGAACACTCGGAGCAAATTGCCTGGCCGGACGAGCAAATTCTCGCCATCTCCTCGCCTCGACGGGCGACCCGGGGAACCTCGGCAAGACTCGGCACTTCACCGAGCCTTCACGGCAGCGAAACAGCCTTCACGGCAGCGAAACAGGAAGTCGATTCGCGTCCTTCGGTCCGGCAAACTTCAATTGACGCCGCCGCGACCGTTCTGCTATCTCTCCACACGCCAATTTCCCTTTCGGCTATGGATACTCAAGGATGACTTCCACACGACCCTTCGGCCTGTTTCTGTCTCTGGTTTTGATCGCCATCTGCACCCCTCGCGATGCATTCGCCCAGGCGAATCAGCAGCGCGGCGCGACGTTTGGCGGAATCGCCGGCGCGATCGCCGGGGGACTGATCGGGGATCACAACGATGAAGCCGGCGCGGGGGCCGCGATCGGTGGCGTTGTCGGTGCGGTCGCCGGTGGCATCTTGGGCAACGCGGCCGACAAGGAAGCGGCGCTCGAGCAACAACGGGCGGCGTATTACCAGGCCCAGCGACAACAGTATGCCGCCCAGCAGCAGGCCGCGGTCCAGCAATCCGCCGTCACGCTGCAGGACGTGGTGTCGATGTCGCGAAGCGGATTGAGCGACCAAGTGATCATCAATCAAGTTCGACAACGTGGCTACCTCGGTAAACTCGTCGTCGCCGATATCATTGCGTTACACCAGCAGGGCGTCAGCGAAAACGTGATCACGGCCTTGCAAACGGTCGGTCCGCCAAGTTCGCCCGCCCCCGTCTCGGTCGCGCGTCCCGCGCCAACCGTGGTCGAGCAACGGATCTATCGACCGGCGCCGATCATCATCGAGCAACACACGCTGCCACATTATCCGCCGCCGCACTATCGGCACGGGCGTCGGCCGATGTTCTATTACCATCACCACTGACGCATGCGTTGGTGAGACAGGGTCCCCGCCTGTCGGCGTGTTGCATGACAGGCTGGAAGCCTATCCCACTTAGCCGTCAGACAGGCCTTGCCGCGCCCTCAACCGCAGCACCATCGCTGCGGTGATCGCCATCACCAGCGTTGCGCTAAAGACAAAGTAGCCGATCACGATGTGCAATTGGCCGGCGTTCACCTCCGGGTTCTCCGGCGCGATTTCTTCGTTCAGCGGTAACGCGAACAATGCCGAAAACGGGCTCGCCACACCGGTCCAATCGGCCTGGGCGATCACCGGGGCGGACATTTCCAACGTTCTCGCCAGGGTTGAGAGCGCCGGCGGTGCGACATACAGCATCAGCAGAACGGCATAGGTCGTCAGCAATGCGATCGACGACTTGCGTGTGAACAAGCTGCACGCCAGCGCGATCACACAGTTGACTAAACAGACCACGGCGATGATCAAAAACATGCCCAGCACCGTCAAGCCGTTGGACCAAAACGACGTATTGAGCGCCGCACCGAGAATCAACGGCCACATCAGAAACGACGTCAGCACGAAACTGATTCGAAACCGCACCACAAATTTTCCCCACAGAATCTGGACGGGAGAAAGCGGCGTCGTCAGCAACAGATCCAGGGTCTGGCGTTCGCGTTCGCTGGTGATGCTGCTGGCCAAAAACGATGGCCCGACCAGCATGTTGAACACGATCACGTAAACGCCGAACCACGGGGCATGTTCTTGTTTAAAGAATAGGAACACGCCCATCATCGGGATCGCCAGCAAGATGCTGATCTGGATCACCAGGCGCAGCATCAACGTGCCCTGACTGAAAATCTCGCTGTGTAATTCTTTGTCGTAGACGGGATTCGCCCCGTCGGCCATCATTTCGTCTTTGCGTGGCGGGGCGAACAATCGGTCGGGAAATTGGTCCGGTTGAATCACCAACCCGACCGCCTCTTCGGCTTCACGTTCCAAGTCGATCACTTCTTTGCCTTCGCTGCCGACGTCCGGCGGATAGAGCATGCGCCCGGCTGCGGCGGCTCCCATCAAGATCACGGCGGTCAACCCGAAGGCGGGGAAGACGACCGCGGAGATCTTGAGCCGCAAGTCACCCTCGCTGGCCATCGAGGCCCAGAACAGGCAGGCGCCGATCACCAACGGCAAGATCGCCAGGTAGCTGACCACCAACGCACTGCTTGTCCGCGGAAAATAGCTGCTGGCCATCACGCCGATCGCGCCGAACAGGACCACCGAAATGATCAATCCCAAGTAGGCGGCCAACACCTCGTAAACACTCACGCCGCCCAGCGGCAGACACAAGACGATGATCGGCAGCGAACCGATGATCAGCATGCCGATGTGGGTCAGCGAAGCGACGATCTTGCCGATGATGATCGCGCCGGGCCGCAACGGACTGGCCAATAACATCTCATACGTCTTGCGTTCTTTTTCACCCGCGATCGTGCCCGCCGCAAAGCTGGGAGCCATCAGCGAAGCGATCACGTACTGCCCCAGAAAAAACAGGTTCACTAACTTCGTCGCCGAGGGCGGATTCGACGTCAGGTCCAGTCGTTGGTCCGAGGGCCAGGCGGCGACGACCACCGTCGCCAGAAGTAACTGGTAGACGGCCAGCAAGACGAACGCTCGCTTGGTGCGCAGGTTGACCAGTAATTCGCGTTGCAGGACCGGGTTTTCGAAAACGTACATCGATGAAAAGACTTCCGTATCACGGGACATGCCGACGGGTGCTTGCGCACCACAGACGTGCTTGCACACGGCCGACATTCTACGCGATCGAAGTCTTGGAGTTTTCGCCTGCCTGCTCAATCACGTATTTTGGTACGGCATAGCCGGGTAGTCTGGCCCGCAGTTGCTCAAGGATCTGCTTGCCGCGTTGGATGTCGACCCAAAAATGGCCGGCTCCGCGGACGCGATCGAGTTGATGCAAATAGTACGGCACGACGCCCGAATCGACCAATTTCAACGACAGATCTGCCAGTGCGTCGACCGAATCGTTGATTCCGGCCAACAGGACCGCCTGATTGAGCACCGAGATCCCCGCACGCCTCAACCGATCCAGCGCCGCGACGACGTGGCAATCGATTTCTTGAGCGTGGTTGCAGTGCACGACGACCCAGACGGCCAAACGCGAGCGGTCCAGTCGGTCGACAAGCTCGGCGGTGACCCGTTGCGGAATCGCGATCGGTAGTCGGGTGTGAATCCGCAGTCGGCGGACGTGGCCGATCGCTTCGATCCGGCCGATCAAGTCGGCCAACACGTCATCGGTCAACGTCAACGGGTCGCCCCCGCTGAGCAATACTTCTTTGATCGAGTCGTCCTGCTGAATGTATTGCAAGGCAGGCGCCCAGGACTGTTTCCGCGATCCGTTTTCCAGGTAGGGGAATTCGCGTCGGAAACAATAGCGACAATGCACCGCACAGGCCCCGTGTGTGACGATCAAGGCCCGCCCGTCGTACTTGTGCAACAGCCCGCCGCCTCGTTGGGCCGGTAAATCGCCGACGGGGTCGGACACGAACCCGGGCCGCTCGGCGAGTTCATCCGCGGTGGCCAGGACCTGGCGCAAGATCGGATCGTCGGGATCGCCGGGGGTGATTCGGGAAACAAGTTCGAGGGGCACGAAGGTCGGGAACGCCTCCGCCCGCTCCGCCTGGGGGTCCGCCGCGACGCCCAGCAACCGCCGCAGCTCGCTTTGAGACCGGATGGCCCGTTTCATCGCGGTCTGCCAGCCGACTTGGCGGGGGGGCGCGGCGGACAAACGGGCACCGTTTTTCGGCGCGGTGGCGGTGGGCGAGCAATCAGAAGGTGACATGGATCCGATCCCGGGGCGGTTTCTGGAGGGTTCGAGAAAACTAGCTTCTACCCGGTCGGGACAAAACCGCCCCTGCTCGGTAAACTCTCGCCCCGATGGGAGTCATTGAAACTCCTGATCGCCCCCGCAGAAGTCTGTATCACGGAGCCGGACAAACCGATGGCAACTTACAACACCAGCGATTTCCGAAAAGGGCTGAAAGTCCAAATCGATGGAGAACCTTACCTGATGACGGACATGCAGTTCGTCAAGCCGGGCAAAGGCAACGCGCTTTACAAGTGCAAACTGAAGAACTTGATTCGGGGCACCACCTTGGATCGAACCTACAAAGGCGGCGATTCGTTGGAAGCCGCCGACGTCCAGACCACCGACGTGTCGTTCCTGTATCGCCAAGGTCAGGACTACGTCTTCATGCACCAAGAGACGTTCGAGCAATACGAAGTGCCCGAGAATGTCGCCGGGGACATTTGGAAGTACCTCAAGGACGGCATGATCTGCACGATGACGACCTACAACAGCAACCCGATCATCGTCGAACCGCCCACCATGGTCGAACTGGAAGTCACCGATTGCGCCCCCGGCGCCAAGGGTGACACCGCGACCAACGTGACCAAACCGGCGACGGTCGAGACCGGTGCGGAGTTCATCGTTCCCGGATTCATCAAGACCGGCAACGTGATCAAAGTGGACACGCGAACGGGCGAATACAGCGAACGCGTCAGCAACTAAATGGTCAACCCTCTCCTGCTTCCCGAACTCCGAGAGATGTTGGCCGAAAGCAATTCGGCCGAGCTGGTCGAGTTCTGCACGGCGCTCAATCCCGGACGAACCGCGGAATTCATGGAGGGGCTCGATGACGTCGACCTGTGGTCGGTGTTGCAGTACGCGGATCTGGATCGACGGGCGGAGATCTTCTCCTACTTCGAGGAACAGCGACAAGTCGATCTGTTGCAGAGTCAGGAGCCGCGCGAAGTCGCCACGTTGGTCGACAGGATCGCTTCGGACGACCGCGTCGACCTGATCCAGCAGCTTTCTCCGGCACGTGTCAAGGCGATCTTGCCGCTGTTGCCGGTCGAAGACCGCCGCGACATCCTGCGACTGTGTTCTTACGAAGAGGGCACCGCCGGCGCGTTAATGACGTCGGAAGTCGCGATGCTTGCCGAGTCGCTGACCGTGTCCGAAGCGCTCAAGGAACTCGGCAAACAGGCCAGCGAGCTGGAAACGATCTACTACCTGTACGTGGTCGACGACGACAACCTGCTGCGAGGCATCGTGTCGACGCGGCAACTCGTTTCATCTTTATCGCGTACCGGGCGAACGCTCGGCGAAATGATGGAGACCGATGTCATTGTCGCCGAAGTCGACGAGGACCAGGAATCGGTCGCCGAAAAAGTCGAGCGATTCAACCTGCTCGCGATCCCGGTCGTCGATTCGGGACGTCAGTTGCTGGGGATCATCACCCACGATGACGTGATCGACGTCGTTCGAGAAGAGCTGACCGAAGACGCCCACCGAATCGCCGCCGTCGAACCGCTCGAACAGGACTACTTGCGGATCGGTTTGTTGACGCTGTCCTGGAAGCGGGGCATCTGGCTGATCATCTTGTTCTTCGCCGCGCTGCTGACCGCGTTCGCGCTGGAACATTATCACGAAGAGCTGCAAAACTATATTTGGCTGGTCTCGTTCATTCCCCTGATCATCAGCGCCGGCGGAAACTCGGGCAGCCAGTCGGCGACGCTGGTGATCACCGCGCTGACCGGCGGCCAGTTGGAACTGACGGATTGGCGGACCGTGATCCAGCGTGAAATCGTGGTGTCCTGCGTGTTGGGCGTTTTCCTTTCGACGATCGGTTATTCGGTCGCGATCTTCATGGCGCCGACACCGTTTGCCGCCTTGGTGATCCCGCTGACCTTGCTGGCCGTGATCATCGTCGGCTGTTTCTTCGGCGCCGCGCTGCCGTTGATCTTCCAAAAACTCGGCCTGGACCCCGCCATGATGAGCAACCCCTTTGTCGCGGGAATCGTGGATATTTTGGGCATCGTGATCTATATTAATATCGCTCGGTTCATGCTGTAGAAAGCCAAGTCGCCCCTCTTCTGGTGAGGCCGCGGTCTGGGGTCTCTCAGGGGCAAGTCCCAAGCCGCCTGATCCATTTATTTCGGAGTGCCCGGAGCGTCTGACCATCTTGAGATTCGATCGCCGCCGACAAAAACCATTGGGATTCGAACGGCTCGAGCGAAGACGAGTCTTGGCCGCTTCATTCGACATCGAACCCAACGACCGCATCGCCGACGCCCAGGTTCCCGCGTTGGAACAATCGATTGCGGTTCCCCAGCTTTCTCGCGGCATCGTCCGTGGCACAGTCTCCGGATCGGATTCGGACGTTTTTCGGATCGAAGCCGATCGAGCTGATGAGGTCCTTGTCACAATCCGCTCCACGGACATCTTTTACGGCCCCGTCGTTCCGGGCAACTCCAGTGATTCCCTACGGATTAGATCACTCAATGCGGCGACCGTCGGGTTCGGGGCGACGTGGTTGCACTTCGGCCGGTCGGACGAACCCATCTTTGTCCGGGTTTTCAATGATGCCCCATTGCAAGCGACGTCCTATGAATTGTCCGTCTTGGTCGGTCACGAAATTCAATTCGAATCGGAGACGAGGACGGGGAATGATATAATGCGCAATGCCGTCGAGCTTCCGTGGATCCAATCGACGTCGCGGCTTGATGCGCAGATCGTTGCGACCGCGACGCTCGGCGATCCTTCCTTCCGCGACGTCGATTTTTTCGCGCTCGGCAACCGCGACGCTGCGGACACGATCACCGTCACGACCCGAAAAACCGAATGGAGTACCGGCTCCCCACAAATCCAGGTGGTCGATGCATTCGGCGGGGTGATTGCGCAATCAACTTCGGGACAGCCAAGTTCAACTCAGCATCTGACCGCAACGATCCCGGTAGACGGAAAGTACTATGTGAAAACGACTTCCGTCGGCCAGTGGGAAGCCGACTCGCATTGGTTGTTGGAAGTGGGGATCTCCGATCGAATCGCACCTCGGGTGGAAGACGTCCAAGGATTACCCACACCGGATGCGACAGGAAGCGACTTCATTGACCAATTTGAAATCAAGTTCGACAGCGAAATCGATCCTGATTCGCTGACCGACGAAGACGTGGAACTGCTCGGCGCCGGACCTGACCAGCAGTTTCAAACGGCGGACGATCAAGTCTTTCATTTGATTGATGCATTCACGGTGGTGTTCAATGAATCGGTTGCACCGGAATCGGTCGCGTCGTCGGGAATCACACTCACCGCGTTTGGAGCCGATGGTGTGTTGGGAACGACCGATGACGTCCCGATCGAGCTGCAGGTGTCGCCATCGGATGTGTTAAGCCGGTGGGACGTTCGGTTAGCCGCTGATCCGCTACCGCCGGGCAGCTATCGGTTTCAAATCGATGGTCCCGTCGCAGATTTGGCGGGCAACGCCTTGGTCGGCGCAAACGGTTCGCAAGCATCGCCGGCATTTGCACGAGAGTTTTCCGTCGTCAATCAACCGGATGATCGCGTCTTTGAGATCTCTGATCGCGAGGTTCCGGGGCTCGCAACCCCGTTGCAATTCATCAGCGACAATCGGGGAACAGGTTGGCAACGAAGCGAGTTGGCGTATGGGAAAATTCAATCCGATGACGACGTCGATTGGTGGCAGTTTGATTTACAGGCGGGCGTCCGACTCCAAGCGATTGCCTACTCGCTCGAAAGCTCGACGCGGGGGACGTTGTATGCGCCGAAGTTGACGTTCTATCAATTGGACCAAGGGCAGAGGGCTGAAGTTACCGACGCAGTTTATCCGTCCGCGGGGAACTACCTGGATACGTTTCAAGCGATCAACGACATTTCCCAGTCGGGCACGTACTTGGTCGCAATTGAGCAACTGTTTGCGGGGCAACGCGGCGACTATGAACTTCGACTCTTGACCAGCGATTCGTCGTCGACGGAGTTTGATTTCCCGCCCTATTACTACGATTTCAGCCAGAACGCGTTCGCGTGGGATCGCGTCGACTTTGTCGCTTCAGCGACGTTCCACGGCACGTTGAACTCGCACCGTGACGAGGACGTATTTCCGCTGGGGTACTTGCGCGCCGGCGATTCGATTACGATCGAGCCGACCACCGTACCACACTGGTCCTCGGCGCATCCCCGCGTCGAGTTGCGACAAGGGTACACGCCAGTGGCGGACCAGACTCAAACAGACGACGTCTTATTTGCGGCGATTCCAGTCGATGGTTGGTACAGGATTGTCGTCGATGGATACCTTTCCGATTCGAAAAGCATCGATGGGCAATATGCGGTCGATGTGACTTGGCAGGACAATGTCGCCCCCCAGATCGTTTCGGTGGACGGTATTCCCGCCGCGGGCGGAACTCAAGACGAAGCCGTCTCGTCACTGACCATTTTCCTCAGCGAGCCGACCAATATCGAAGACGTTTTACACACCGCGATTTCGATCGTCGGTGCCGGCGACGACGGCATCTTTCAAACGGGTGACGATCAACAATTCGAACCCCAGCTGGACTATAACGCCGACGACTTTTCGATTTCGGTTCGGCTGGGTGACGACTGGCTTTCGGGACAGTCTTATCGATTGACCGTCTCTGACGCGATCCGTGATCTCGCCGGTCGGCCGCTCGACGGTGACGGTGATGGCGAAATGGGAGGCGACTCTGTCCATAAATTCACCATCGCGTCACTCGGTGCTCCGTACCTGCTCGAAACTGCCGGGAACGACGATTTTCTTGGGGCGACCGAGTTGACGTTTGAGGACGTCGATCGCGATGGAACCGGTTGGATGAGAACCCAGATCGGACTCGGTCGACTTCAATCGGGTGATTCCACCGACTGGTGGCGTTTTTCGGTACAAGAAGGTGATTCCTTCCTGATCGATCTTCAATCTAAAACGCGCTTTGTCGGCATGATGGCACAACTGATGAGGCTATCGAGCGATGGACACAGTGTGGAAGCCGTTTCCGTGAATTCACCCTCCGGTAAAGATCCATGGGGCAACGCCTTCATCGCCGAATCCGATGCCACCTACCTGTTTCAATTGCAACGTCCCGGTGAAACGATCGATGTTGAGTATACGATTTCAGTCCAGGCCAATCGTAGCCATTCAATTGAAGTAGAGAGCGACTGGTATCCGAATCGTTTTTCCACACCCGATCCCAGCCCGATGCGTTTCACGCCTTCCGAATCGGGGCGGCGAGGATCGATTGCAGGCCGATTCACCGGGTCCGAAGATTTGGATGGATACTACTTGGGCGTCCTGCATGCTGGTAGCGAAGTGGTGTTGGATGTCACCAGCGTTCCCGACTGGTCCGGGGTCACTCCCCGTGTGACGCTTCGAGCTGAGCCCTTCGAAAGAAACGCCACCGTGGAAACGGTCGTCGACATGGCCCCCGACGATGGCGTCTTCCGAGGAACCATTCAGACCGAAGCGTTTTACTACGCCCATCTGGACTATCGAACCATCATTGCTGACGATCGGCGATACACGCGATCCGACGATGCGGTCCAATGGTTTGAAGCGTTCGATGCCGGATATCGTCAAGGGGCTCCCATGGTTTCGATCGGATCCGCACGAGAAAACGCGGTGCTGGCGGACTTCTTCGGCGCCGGTCACTTCATCGGATTGTGGGATCCGAGCAAAAGCGGAACGTTTCGGTGGATCGACGGATCTCCATTGACGTTTGAGGCTTGGAAAGTTGGCGAGCCCCGCAGCAGTTGTTGCCCGGTCGCCACGCGATACGCTGTACTGGCAGACCAAGGACGTTGGTCGACCGCTACGTCGGGACAACGGACCTGGATCTCTGAGCAGCCGATCGATCAACAGGGCACTCCGCCGGATGAGCCTTGGGTCAACGTCCGCCGCAGCGCCCAGTATGTCCTGGATGTGACGATTGATGACAACGCCCCACTGGCGATCGATCGAATCACCGGCCTGCCCGGCGAGGGCGAAGTGCTGGATGCTCTACTGCATCGATTTTCCATCGAGTTTTCCGAACCCTTCGACAATACGGGCGTCGCGGATTCAATTGAACTACGAGCGGCCGGAAATGATGGTCAATTCGATACCGGCGATGACCGGATCTACGCGTTTGATTCCCTGTACAGCGATGATGCGGAGTCGCGGACATTGACGGTCAATGTCGCGGACGGCCCACTGACCGATCAACTGCATCGGTTGACGCTCAAGGACTCGCTCTCCGACTGGGCCGGCAACGCCCTCGATGGAGACGGCGACGGGCAGCCCGGAGGTGACGTTGTACGCATCTTTGATGTCGACGCGGTTGCCGACGATATGGTTTTCGAAAACCTGGCAAGCCACTTGCCCGAAAACGCTACGAGGGTGCGGTTCCAGGCCGACACGCTGGGGACCGGATGGCTGAGCAGCGAAGTTGGTCGAGGCGAATTTAATGAGGTCGACAATGTTGATTGGTGGTCTTTTGAAGCCCGCGCCGGTGAACACGTCGAACTGATTTTAGAAGGCACCATCGAATCAAGTCGCAACCAAATCCAGATCGGCTACATCGACGATCTTTCGGGTGATCTGATCGTTTTGGAAACGTACCGCGGTAACGCGTCCTACCAGATCATGATTCCTCCCGCGCTGGTCGTCCCGCTGGATACCGTTTACCTCGTCGGCGTCACGGCGCTTGCGGGACTTCCCTTTTGGAACACGCCACCGAGCTATCTGCTGCATGTCGGCCGACAAACGACAGGATCAATTGGTGCGGAATCCACTCTCCCGGTCGAGATTTGGTCGCATCCGGAGGAGCCAGCTTCGGACGCCGAAAAGGTCGAGAAATCCGCTTCCGTCGCCGGATCCATTTTCAGTCCCCGCCATCTGCTTGCGGGCACGGATCGAGATGAGTTTCATTTGGGCACCCTTCATGCCGGTCAGCATGTCATGGTGGACGTTTCCCAGACGGCCTGGACCGATGCCCAAGGATTCCTGCGTGTGTTCGACGATCAGGGAAAACAATGGCACTTTGACGTGATCAGCAAATCCAACAGACGCGTCGAGTGGGTTGCTCGCCAATCGGGGTCTTACCGCTTGTCTTTGGATTTCGTCGACGGCGCTCAACTGGATGCCCAATATCTGTTCGACGTTTCAGTCTTCCCGCCCGAATCGCTGCCTGACCTGGTGGCGGAATCGGTGTTGTCAAAGTTGCCGATCTCGGTTGATCCACGCGAACCGCTGAAGCTGTCTTGGACCACGGCGAACCGGGGGACGGAAACGGCGTCCGGGCCATGGGTAGAACGCGTCTATGCAACGCCCCAAATCACGCCCGATGCGTCGCTCGCGGACCGGAAGTTGATCGCGACATTTACGTTCGATACCCAACTCGCCCCTGGGCAATCGGTCAATCGAACAGCTTCGGTCCGGTTGCTTCAATCACTGACGCAAGGCCGCAATTACTACTTTTCAGTGGTCGTCGACGCGGAAAATTCCGTGACGGAAACCGACGAACAAAATCAATTCATTCAACCCGTCAACCACGGAATCGCTCGTGTGGTGTCCACCGAGTCGTCACAACAGCCGGTTGTGTTCGACGCACAATCGAGCGCCGATCTGCCACGGCAAATCATCGTCGCTGGGGAAACGTCGCCCGAATTTACGGGCGGTTGGACTGTCAACGCACCTCTGTTTTCGAGAAGCGGCTTTGTGCATCATTTGGCCAGCACGCGTGGTCAGGTCATGCTGCTGGATAACCGCCCTTGGACGAATCCCGTTCGTCGTACGGACGTCGACCACGACGGTTTGGCCAGCCCACGTGATGCGTTGATCGTGATCAATCAAATCGGCGACCCGAGCACGCAGATGGACGACGTTTTGAAGGCTCCTGCTCCAGGCAAGCTCCACCACTATATCGACGTCAACGGCGATGGTAGGGTCACTCCGCTCGATGCGCTGATCGTCATCAATTCGATCGGGGATTCCGCCGCCGCCAGTTAGTGCATCGTCAACTCTTCAACTTGGGGTGAACAGCCTGTCGACGCTGAAATGACAGGCTGGAAGCCTATCCCACTCGGAAGAAGACGATCTTCTTCAAGCGTGCGTGACCGCACACCAATTCTCAATTCATTGTGGTGACGGTAAACTTCGACTTCTTCACTTCTGCACTCCAACCGCGATCGCAACAGCCATGACGGATTATCGAACCGAACACGACTCGATGGGTGACGTTCAGGTGCCGGCCGACGCCTATTACGGTGCCCAGACCCAACGCGCCGTCGAGAATTTCCCGATCAGCGGATGGCGACTGCCGCAAACCATGATCAGCGCCATGGGCATGGTCAAGCACGCCTGCGGCGTCGCCAACCGTGACCTCGGCAAATTGACCGGCAGCGGCAAAAACCCGCTGACGGATTCACAGGTCGACGCCATGCTGGCCGCCGCCGAGGAAGTGGTCGAAGGCAAACTCGCTGCTGAATTCCCCGTCGACGTCTTCCAAACCGGAAGCGGCACCAGCAGCAACATGAACGTCAATGAAGTGATCAGCAATCGCGCGATCGAAATCGCCGGCGGCGATCGGATGGCGTTGGAAAAGCCGATCCATCCCAACGACCACGTCAATATGGGGCAGAGCACCAACGACACCTTCCCCACCGCCATTCATGTCGCGACCGCCGTTCAAATCCAGACCGCGCTGATCCCGGCACTGGAGTCGTTGCATGCGTCCTTGGTCACCAAAGCGAAAGCCTGGGACAAGGTGATGAAGATCGGACGCACCCACCTGATGGACGCCACCCCGCTGCGGCTCGGTCAAGAGTTCGGCGGATTCGCGCGACAGGTGGAACTGTCGATCGCGCGGGCCAAGGTGGCTCGCGATGCCGTGTTGGAATTGCCCGTCGGCGGAACCGCGGTCGGCAGCGGAATCAACACGCACCCTGAATTCGGCGCCCGTGTCGCCGCCGCACTGCAACAACGAACGGGCATCGCGTTCATCGACGCGGTCAATCATTTCGAAGCCAACGCCCAACGCGACGCCTTGGTTCAATCGCACGGCGAACTGAAGTGCATTGCACAAACGTTGTTCAACCTGGCCAACAACATTCGCTGGTTGGGTAGCGGTCCACGCTGCGGATTCTACGAGGTGCAGCTTCCGTCGCGACAGCCCGGCAGTTCGATCATGCCCGGCAAGGTCAATCCGGTGATGTGCGAGTCGATGATGCAATTGACCGCCCGCGTGATCGGGAATGACGGCACGATGACACTCAGCGGCGCCGCCGGCGGCAATTTTCAGCTCAACATCATGATGCCGGTGATGGCCCACACCGTGCTCGAATCGATCGCCTTGCTCAGCAGCGGCTCCAATGCGTTTGTCGAATTCTGTGTCGACGAGATGGAGGCGAACGAAGAATCCTGCAACGCGGCGGTCGAGCAAAGCCTGTCGATGTGCACCAGCTTGAATCCGTTGATCGGCTACGAACAGGCGGCAAAGTTGGCCAAAGAGGCGTTCGCGAGCGGTCAGACGATTCGCGAACTGTGTCTGGAGAAAGGGATCTTGGCCGAAGACGTTCTGGCCGATGCGTTGGACCCTTGGAAGATGACCGAACCGCAGGGTTGAGCGTTTTTCGGCTTGTTTCCGGGCTCCGCCCTACGCCGTGAACGATTTATTTCCTGTGTTTGACGAGGTTTTAGCGGTAGGGCGCAAGCCCTCCGGCTTGCGCATCTTTACCAACACACCGGAGGGCTCGCGCCCTACCGCTAAAAAGTCGTTCACGGCGTAGGGCTCCGCCTGGGAACACGCCTGGTTGGAGGCTCCGCCCCCTGTCAGTGCACCGCGTGTGGCGGAGGACGTCAATTTGACTACTGCAAGATTCATGGCTCCCTTCTCCCCCACAAATCGTAACAAGCTTGCTTGTCGATTTGTGGGGGAGAAGGGCTGGGGATGAGGGGGCTGGTGATCGGTTTTGCAGCCCACATCGATCGTCGCGGAAGTCGCTAAGCCTTTCGGGGCGCCGGCCCTCTCTGGCGTTTGCTTGCTGCGCAAACGCCGTCTCTCCCAAAGGGAGAGAATCTAAATCGGTTGCCAAGTTCTGCAGTAAAAGAATCGACGTCCCGAGCCACACCGCCATTGCGTTCCAAGGCGGAGCCTTGGAACGAGAGAAACGCAACCGGACGGCTCGCGCCGTTCCGCTAGCACGTTCAGCGCCGCTCGCTGACGCTTCCCGCTGGAATGAATCCGCTACGTTGATTCCGTTCGGCCGCGCCAGGCGACTTGACGCCCGGCGAGGTGATTGGCCAACGCGATCCACTGCAGCACCACGAACGTCAGCGTCGCCGGCACATGACACAGCGCTCCGAACCAAGACTGGCGCAACCGTGCCGCCGCGACCAGTCGCGGGACGTGGGCCAACACCACCGCCAGTATTGAAATCACGATCGCGACCGGTTTCCTGTCAGCCAGCGAAACGGCCAATGCAACCAACGGCAGCACGCTGCAGCCGAGCAGCAAGAGGGTGAACACGACGATCAGGCGTGGATTGGCGATCCCTTCGATCGCATTCTTCAGCACGCCGCGAACCACCTCGGTCGCTCCCCGGTACATCCGGCAATCCGCCAGTTCGGTCCCGTCGACCACGTCGGTCATGATGCCGGCCGATCGATACGCACGCGGCAGTTTCACCCCATCGTGCCTCGATTGCTTGATCGCTTCGTGGGTGCCGGCCTTGTTGTAGGCGTCACGTGTGGAAAGAAACAATTGCCCGCAACCGGCGGCGAGACTTGCGTCACCATGGGAACGCATCCTCGCGAAAGGCAGGTAGCACAGCAAAATAAAATGCATCATCGGGATCAACCATTTCTCCAACCACGTCCCGGTGATCTGGTGGGGAAACCCGCTCAGTAGTCCGACGTCGGTTTGGTCTTGGTACTGCATCAATTGGCACAGCGCGTCAGGCGTCAGGCGAACGTCCGCGTCGATGAACACCAATCGCTCGCTGGTGGCGGCGTCAGCGAGTTGCCAGCAGGCGTGTTGTTTTCCGTTCCAACCGGACGGCAAGGGTTTGCCGTGAATCAACCGAACGCGCCGATCGCGTTGCGCGAACTCGGTCACGATCTCCGCCGTGGCATCGGAGGAGGCGTCATCGAGCACGACGACTTCGATCATGACGTTGTCGCTCGACAAGGCCGCTTGGATGCAGTCGCCGATTCCCGGCGCTTCGTCACGCGCGGGGACAAGCACCGAAATTTGCGGTACCGAATTTGGATCGGTGTTTGACGGAGGTTTGTCATCGGTGCCGAGACATTGAAACAGCCGCAGGTTGGCTAGGAACATCGCGGCTGGAAAGCTCGTCAACACCAACGCCGTGATCGCCAGAAACAGGGTCATTGGAATTGGTCTCCGTGCCCGGCCTTGAAGGACTTGCCCGTCAACATCGCTTTGACACGTCGACAAGAATCGTACACCCAGCCACTTCCACTGGTGCCGCTGAGCAGGTTGTCGAACGGTTCACACGATCGCGAGATGGTCAATTCGGCCAACCGCGTTTGGGCGTCGCGAAGCCCACCGGCTAAGTGTTTGGCCCAATCCGGCTTGGACCATTCCGGATGGTCTCCCGTTCGCAGCGGCACACCCAGCGACACCAGGCAAACCGGCAGCCGTTCCTCCCAAAACACATACTCCAACGCCAGCGGCAGCGCGACGGCATGGTCGAAACGTTTACACAGGTGCGACAGGCCGGGCATCAATTCAGCGCCGTGGTCACGCACGTCTGCGAACCGGCCTTCGGGAGTGATCCAGATGGCCGAATCCGGTTGATTCAAGATCGAGACGCTTTTTTTGAGAAACGACGCGGCACCCGACGTGCTGGAGAGTTTGACGCCGTAGAAGCCGAGCTTTTCAAAAACGCTGTATTGTTCCAGGGCATCGGCATCGATCGGCGCGAAAAAATGGCGTTCAGGGAACAGCGTCCGGTGCAGGAAATGCGCGATCAGCGGGTCCCACCACGAAGGATGATTCGCGTAGACGATCAACGGTGCGTCGCTGGCGAAGTCGGCCGTCGGGTGCGTCGACCGATCGATGGCGATGGAATGAAAGTGGCGACGGAGATAAGGCCGCAAGAAAGCGTGGAAACCGCCGAGGAACCAGGCGGCCGATTTCTTGACCAGCAATTCGTCGCCTTGCGTTTCTCGCACAACAGCCTTCGTCATGGAGTCCGTCGGGGGCAATGGTGTGGGGATGATCAGAAGGACGATTTCAAGTTGTACCGGATCGAAGCGGCGTCAGTTTGCCACCGCGGACATCCTGGTCCAACGAATCGGCCGCAATCCAGCCGCTCATCATCACCATCGGCATGCCCGGGCCGGGATGTGCGGCACCGCCGGCCAAATACAGTCCACGGAGATCCTTGCGGCGATTGCCTGGCTTGAACGCGCCGAGAAATTTGCCGTGACTGGCCAGCCCATAGATCGCACCGTTGAGCACGCGATAGCGGTTGTGAATGCCTT
Organism: Rhodopirellula sp. SM50; assembly: GCF_002289565.1. Lineage (GTDB taxonomy): Bacteria > Planctomycetota > Planctomycetia > Pirellulales > Pirellulaceae > Stieleria. The sequence goes on from NZ_NTFY01000018.1 coordinate 107,757, forward strand.
CGGGCGTCAACGCCGATTCGTGCACGATCGCATCACGGATTCCCTTCGTCCCGGCGCAGGATTCCATCTTGTCGAGAATCACTTCGCGATACTCCGGCAGCATCTTTTTCCAATCATGATGCTCGCGCAGGTAAGGCGTATGGACCAAGATGTACAACGACTCACAACCCGGCGGCGCCACCTCCGGCTCACTGATCGCCGGGGCACAGACGTAGGCGGTCGGGTCGGGCGCCGGTTCGCCGCGATCGTAGATGTGTTCGAACTCCTGCTCGGGGTCTTTGGAAAACACAAAGTTGTGGTGCAACAGTTGTTCGTATCGTCGGTTGAGCCCCAAGTACAGCACGACACCGCTGCAAGCCGGGGAGTACGTGTTGCTCTTTTCGAACTTCGTCGATTGCGGCGTGTCTTGCAGCAGCTCGCGGTAGGTGCGGACGGCATCGCAGTTGCTGACCACGGCGTCGCACGGCAGCGTCTCTCCCGACGCCGTGATCACTCCGGTCACCCGATTGCCACTGGTTTGGATTCTCATCACGTCGACGCCGGTGCGGACTTCGACGCCCAGTTCAACGGCCAGTTTGCAGAGCGCTTCGGGGACCGCACGGGTTCCGCCGACCGGATACCAAATGCCTTCTTCGGTCTGCATGTGGGCGATGCTGCACAGGACGGCCGGTGAGGCGTAGGGCGACGAACCGACGTACTGGGTGAAGTGGTCCATCATCTGAGCGACGCGGGCATCCGGGACATGCGACCGCACCACCGACGCGACGCTCTTACCCATCCTTAGCGAGAGCACATCCTTGAGCACTTTCAACGAAAACGCTCCGCCGACGTCCATCGTGTCTCCCAGACCTCCGATCGATCGCCAAAAGAAAAATCGATCCGAGACGCCGTGCAGGTGTTCGCTCAAGTGGATGAATTTTTCATAGCCGTCCGAATTGGCATCGCCGCCGGTAAACGCTTTCAGGCGGGCTTTCATCTCCGGCGTGCTGGAAACCAGGTCCAGGACGGTGTTTTCTTCGACCTGGCCGCCTTTGCCATCGCTTTCAAAGAAGCATCGCCATTGCGGATCGAGCGGCAAGATTTCCAAGTAGTCTTCCATCTTGCGATCGGCTTCGGCGAAGACGCGTTTCAACACGCTCGGCACGGTCAAGATCGTCGGCCCCATGTCGAATCGGTAGCCGTCGGCGCAGTGTTGGGCGGCTTTTCCTCCCACCCAATCGTTCTTGTCCAACAAGGTCACGCGATGTCCCCTCGCGGCCAACACGCAAGCACTCGACAAACCCGCCAAGCCGCTACCGACGACGATGACGTTCAAACTATTGGAATCGGCTGCAATCATCTTTGCTCTCGATTGGATGGATACCCTGGACTATAGCCGGGTAGGAAGCCTGCGGCGCTTGCACGGGTGGCTTATGTCTTTTTGACGCCCCCGACCATCCGCCGCAACCCGGCGAGTCGTTTTCGGACTCCGCCCCCGTGCATGACCTGCAATACACCGTGCAGCATCTGCCGGTCGGATTCAGACCGGGGCCGCAAATGCGGCGCGATCGGTCCGCGGCGTCGACTGATCACCTTCGCCGCGGTCATCGCCAATAATCCTTCCGGCCCACGCGTCACCCCGAATCCACTTTGCCCCCGTCCGCCGAACGGCAACCGCGGATCCGCCGTCGGTGCGATCAAGTCGTTGATCGTGACGGTTCCGACGTTCAATTGACTCGCCACGTCAGCGGCCGCCGGGTTCGGCCCGAACACGCTGGCGGCCAACCGGTACGGGCAACCATTGACCAGCCGAATCGCGTGATCGGTGTCATCGGCACCCATCACCGACAGCACCGGCGCGAAAATGTCCGCCGACGCGATCTCGTGGTCTTCACAGACCCGGTCCAACAGCAACGGATACATCGTTCCCTCCTCCCGCAGCCGGGTTTCGCAATATCGCCCCATCGGATCAACCGCACCGGCCTCTAACGCCTTCGCGATCTGGTCGGCGACCGAGGGACGGGCCGTGGGGTGGACGATCACCGGCGGTTGATCCGCAAGCGCTTGTTGCAGCCGGTCAAGGATCGCATCGTGATGGGCGCGCGGCAGGATCAATCGTCGCGGCGCGATGCACGTCGCGCTGCCGTTGAAACTCAATCCGAACCGCAGCGCAGCCATCAGCCGCCGTTCGTCAACGCCCGGTAAAACGACCACCGCATCGCATCCACTCAGTTCCATGATGGAAGCGGACAACGTATCCGCGGCGCCGTGCAACACCTTGCGGCCCGTCTCCGCGGCCCCCGTCAGCACGATCAAATCCACTCCATCGGCGATCGCATCGACCGCTGCGGAGGTGTCCGAATCGAGCAAGACCAGTTGATCGGCAGGGACGCCACACGCATGAAAGCACTCGACCAGGATGGTAGAGGCTTGTTCGGCACCGACGGCGGGTTTCAGCAAAACTCGATTGCCGGCGGCGAGTGCCTGGGCCAGCTGCACGCCCGGCAACAACAGCGGGTAATTCCATGTGCCGAGCACAAGCACCTTGCCCAGCGGTACACGATGAACGACCGAATGCACGCCGATCAGCCAAGCCGGTCGCCGCCAGATCCCGACACGTCGCGGCGCAAGGATCTTGGGGCCACGTTTGGCCAAAAAACGCAACGCCGCACAGAGCGGAAGCAACTCGCTGGTGATCGTTTCAACCGGATCGGTTCGTTGATCGGAGCTGCAGGCCTGGATCAGTTCGTCGGATCGATCACAGAGAGCCGCGGCGACCGAGCCGACGATTTGGCATCGTATTTTGGAAGAGAGTTGTTGCCACATCACACCCACTGTAGCCGAACCCCGCGCGGTTTTCGAAGGGTGGAGTGAAGTGGGGTAAGCATCCAGCTTGCCACCCCGGCCGGCTTCTCTCGTTCCAAGGCTCCGCCTTGGAACGCAATGGGGGTGTGGCTCCGCCACACGCGGTGCGCTGACAGGAGGCGGAGCCTCCAACCAGGCGTGTTGCCAGGCGGAGCCCGGCAACAAGCCGCGATGAAGTGGGGTAAGCATCTTGCTTGCCACTCTGGCCGGCTCTGCCGGCGCGTTTCGGAGGCAGAGCCTCCGAGACAGCGTGTTCCCAGGCGGAGCCTGGGAACAAGTCAAATCCTTTGCCGTCACGCACCGCGTGACCAACGCGTCCCGTCCGTCGTTTGTTACCGAGTCGCCTTGCCGCTCGGTGGGGCGGTGGCGATCTCTTTGGCGGCGACGAAGAAATTATCGACTTGGGCGGTGTCCTTGAGTCGATCGAATTCCTTGGCCATCTCGGCGGCGAACTTCTTTTCCGTCAGATCTCGAACCAGTTCACTGCGAACCGCTTCGATGTCGGCGACGATCGGTTTGGTCCGCCCTTGGCACTTCATGATGATGTACTTGTCACCGGTCGCGATGATCCCACTGAGTTCACCTTGCTTGAGCGCGAACGCTTGACGCTCGATCGTCGGCTGGCCGCTGTACTTGCGGATCGGCGGAACTTTGCCGCTGTTGCTGGCTGAGACCGGTTCGATGCTGTACTGCTCGGCCAGACGTCCGAAGAATTCTTCCGACGGGTTATCGCGGGCCATCTTCCAGACCTTTTGTGCGGTCCGCTGGTCGCTCAAGACACAGGCCAGGATCTCCACGCGGGGACCAAAATTCGATTCGAAGCCCTGCTGCATGTCTTCTTCGGTGACAGCGACGCGATCTTCGACCAGCTTCTTCAGTGCAACACTGGGCCAAACGACGTCTTTGACGTAGATGTCATAGGTCGTGTCGCCGTCGCTGGTGACCGATTCGGTCCAGGCTGCCAAGTCGGCCGACCCATCGCTGCGGATGTAACCATAGCTTTTCGCCGCGCGTGCGATCTCGGCTTGCAGGTCCGCTTCGGCGACCGTCTTTTTGGCTTTGGAGAGGGCTTGGGTCAGTAGTTTTCGATTGATCTCACCGTCCAAGACGTCTTTGCCGTGTCGTTTGACGCACTCGGCGGCCAATTGGGCGATGCTGATGCGTTGGTTATTCACGATCGCCGCGACGCCGGGGTACTGTTGCATCCGCTCCGCGTTGCCGAGGACCTTCACCAGGTTGGCGTCGCGTTGCAGTTTCGCGAACAGTTCGCTCGCGGCACCCTTCATCTTTTGGTCACGAATTCGGTCGCTGATCTGTTCGCGAATCGTCGGCATCGCTGTCATCGGCGGCGTGGTGGCCGGGATGCGTCGAACGGCTTGCAGAAAAATCCATTGATCGGCCAATTGCATCACGGGCGAGATCTGGTCGTTGGCCAGTGCAAAAGCGGCTTCTTCCAGACGTGAATCACCGGTGTAGCGTCGAATCGGTGGAATCAATCCGCCGACGCTGGCGCTGACTTCGTCTTCGCTGTGCGCCTTGGCGAGTGCACCGAAGGCGGCCGGGGTGGTCGTCGCTTGCTGGTGCAGCTGGCGTGCTGTTTGTTCGTCGGCCACCATGATCATCCGGCACTTCACCGCCTCGCCGTACTGGGCCAAGTACGCGCGATTGAATTCGTCTTCGGTCGGCTCCACTTGATCGGCCACCAGTTTTCGCAACGCCAACATCGGCCACACGATTTCGCGGCCGTATTGGCCCGGATCAATGTCGCGTTCTTCTTGCAACAGACCCAAATAGTCCGGCACGCTGAAGCCGAACTTGGTCGCCAACCGCTGGATTTCTTGCCCCACTTCGGCCTGAGTCACTTCCAGACCGCGGTCTTTGCAGGCCTGCAGAATCAGCTGGCGGTTGACGATCACGTTGTCCAATACCGTTTCGCCGTAACGTTCCAACGTTGCCGTTGACAGCATTTGCCGGGTGATCGGATCGGCGTTGACCACCGCGACCACCGAATTGCTTTCCTGGCCGGCCGCGGGCAAAACGGACACGGCGGCCGAACAGACCAGGACGGCAGAGAAAACGAGGGCGGCAAAAAAGCCTTGGGCGGGAAGGGCTGAGCCAACGGCAAAACGGATGTTGCGTTGCCTATTCGTAAAAACCATGGCGATCACTCCTTTGAATCGTTCGCACGGGTCATGCGTTGCGGGAATCGACCCGGAAAACTACTCGGTCCGGTCGACTGACCCGCGAAAGTAGAAAAATTTCCGTTTCGCCTCAAGTCGAATCCCGATCCTGCCGACCCGCCAACCTCCGGGTGGGCTGCGTAAAATCACCGTCTCGCGCCATCGCTAAATTTCTGCCGAATCGATTCTGCGATGGACCATCGATGAGCATGGAGCGGTTGGGCATCAAAAACACGATGGACATCAGCCGATTCGCGCAAGCGTTCGGGCCTCGGCAACCACGGAGGGCCCGTAGGCTGGCGCCAAACGGCTGATCCCACGAAGCCCCCGAGGGAATTGAAACCGCCAAAATTCTGCGAATGAATGCACGTTTCAACGGAGAGATCTTGCGCAGCCCAGGCGGAGCCTCTGTGGGAAACCCGTTCCAAGGCAGAGCCTGGGAACGAGTTGACATCGGACAGCCCGCTCGCGCCGTTCCGCTTACACCTTCGGTACCGACGCCGCTCACACGTCACGGTTCATCAATTCAAACGACGTCCCCGCCTTGGGTGGTGCGGGCGACTTGTCGTCCGTGACCGAGGGTTCCGATGAACTGGCCGTCGCGAACGGAGACTTTTCCGCGGCAGGTGACGACGGCGGGGCGGCCGATGATTTGAAAACCTTCGAATCCGTCGTAGTCGGTGTCCATCGTGTGCGTGGCCGCCGAGATCGAGCCCCGGTAGTCCGGATCCCAAATCACCAAGTCGGCGTCGCAGCCCGGTTGGATGCTTCCTTTGCGTGGGAACATGCCGAACTGCTTTGCCGCCGACGTCGACAGTAATTCGACGAAGCGGTGCAAGTCGATGCGGCCGGTCGCAACGCCGTGGGTGTACAGCAGCGTGGGACGATGCTCGACCGACGGGATGCCGTTGGGGATCTTGGTGAAATCGGATTCGGGCGGCTTACCCATTTTCTTTTGCCCGACAAAGTCGAAGGGGGCGTGGTCGGTGGCGACGGTCGAGATCACACCGGATCGGAGCGCATTCCAAAGGTAATCTTGATGAGCGACATCGCGGATCGGGGGACTCATCACATACTTGGCGCCTTCAAAGTTTGGACGTTCCGCGTAGGTCTTGTCGAGTACCAAGTACGGGATCACGGTTTCGAGTTTCACGTCGACCCCCTGGACTTGAAACTTCAGTGCCGCTTCGACCGCGTCTCGGCATGACGTGTGGACGATGTAGCCGGCCGCACCGGTCATTTGCAGGAACGTACAGAAATGGTGCACCCCTTCGGCTTCCACCGCGACCGGACGCGACGGTTCGTGAAATTCCGGGCCGGTCTTGCCCGCGGCAACCAGTGACGTCTGCAGCTGGGCAACCAAGTCCGCGTTCTCGCAGTGCGCCGTGACCACCACGCCCAATTCTTTCGCCAGGCGACAGGTTCGATAGAGTTCCTCGTCGCTCACACCGAAAGCGCCTTTGTAGGCTAGAAAAACTTTGAACGACGTGACGCCATCTGCAACGATGCGCCGCAGCAGTGGCTCGGTCGTCTCGTCAAACCGAGTGACGCCCATGTGAAACGAGTAGTCGCACGCCGAGAGGCCTTCCGCTTTGTTCTTCCACAACTGATAGGCATCCCAGGGGTCGTCTTCGCGTGCCGGACAGCACATTTCGATCAGCGTCGTCGTGCCGCCGACCAGTGCGGCACGGCTGCCGGAGTCGTACGTGTCCTTGGCGTAGGTCCCCATGAACGGCAGGTAGATGTGGACGTGGGGGTCGATGAAACCCGGAAACACATACTTGCCTTTCGCGTCGATGATCTCCACATCGCCGAGGTCCGAGGTGTCGATCACGGGGGCGATCCGGTAAATCGACTCGCCTTGGATCAAGATGTCAGCGACGTAACGCTGATCGGGGGTGATGATCGTGCCGTTTTTGATCAATAGTGACATCGTACCAATGCACCCTCAATAGAAAAATTAGCGATCCGTCGAGAGCTCTTCGTCGGCCAACTCGTCGTCGGCCTCCTCGGCGGTTTGCTGATCCGCCAACGCCAGACGACGTCGAGCATCTCTCGCCAGCACGTAGCCTTCTTGCCCGAACACGCCGGCGAGCACCAGGAACGCGCCGACCAATCCGAATTTAATTGTCCCCGACCACGTGACGAAAATAAAGGCGGCGATGCCCATGGTGGCAAACCCGAGAGCCAAGCCGCCTTTGAGTGCGGCTTTCATCTGGGTGTCACGTGCCTGGATTCGAATGCTGCGCGAGACGGCATTGCGGGCCGACTGGTTGGCCAGTTCACGCATCGCCGAAAGGTTGCGCGACAGCTCCGGCGCTTGGGAACGCGGAACCAACGGCACGCTGTCCTTGATCGACGGTTCGACCGGCTGTGACTGGTCCAACTCCGCTTCGTCCGATTCGTCTAACTCCATCTCAGAATCGTCTTGTTCGGTTTCGGCGACGGGAACGCTGGGCGGCGTCGGCGGAGCAGGCTGCTTCGGTTGATCCTCGCCTTGAACGCGTTGCAGCAAGCGGCTCATGTAGGCTTCGATCGAATCGTCTTCCGGCCCGTCTTCCGCGGCGACCACGGTGTCGTGTTCGGATACCAGGGCGGTCTGCGACGTGAATTCCTCTTCGGCGGCGTCGCGGTCGAAGTCATCTTGCGCCTGATCGTACGATTCCGCCAGACCGGTCGCGTCGTTTGCCAGTTGTCCTTCCTGGTCGGGAGACTCCAGGCTCCACCCGCCGGATTCGCCATCGGTTTCATCGGCGGAGAACTCAATCTCGCTGTCCATCACGAAGGTCGCATGATGATCCTCGTCGGTGGCGTCCGCGGATTCGGTTGATTCAGCGGAGGCATCGTCGGCGAACGAGTTGTCCTGATAGGACTGATCGTCATCCGAGCTTTCATCGTAAGCGTTTTCTTCGTAAGCGTTTTCTTCGTAAGCGTTTTCTTCGTCTGCGTTTGCTTCGCTGTGTTCTTGTTGTGCCTCGTCGTCGCCGGCCAAGTCGCGGATCAGCATCGCGGCCAGACTTCCGGCGGGTGGTTCAGCGTCCTCGACAGTTGGGTCTTCCGCGACCGCTTCGTCTTCTTCGCCGTGAAGCAGTGAATCCAGCCCGGACGACGCGCTGACATTCGCGTCGTCGGTGACACCGTCCCACTGCTGCGTCGCCTCATAGTCGTTGGCTTCACCGGATTGCTCCGCATCGGTCTGCCAGGATGACTGGTCCCATGCGTTCGCTTCCAGGCCCACCTGTTCGGGTTCGGACTGTTCGGGTTCCTGGTCGAGCAGCTGTTCGGGTTCCTGGTCGAGCAGCTGTTCGGGTTCCTGCTCGGGCGACTGAGTGTCGTCATCGCTGGACGACTGGACTTCGCCGCCGGGCATGAAGGCGGACCAGTCCAGTGGCGACTCTTGTTCGGTTGTCGATTCACTTGAGAAGTCGTGCGCGATGTCGACGTCCGCCATTTCGCCGGCCGGGTGATCGGCGTCGCCATGGTCTTGTTCGCCATGGTCTTGATGGTCTGGCCAGACCGATTCCGCCTGCGGTGCTTCGTAGTCCGAGATGGCTTGTTCGACGTTGTGTTCGATCTCATCGATCGCGCCATCGATCGCTTGCTCGGGCAATTCATCGTGCCAGGAAACACCTGGATCGATCTCCGCTTGACCTTCGGACGAGGCTTCCGCGGTGGGGTCGGAGGCTGGTTGGTCGTCGGTCGTGGGGTCGGCCGCATCGGAAAGCGATTCGGTTGGCGACCAATTCTCCGGCTCTGATTCGCCGCCTGCGGCAGAGGCGTCGTCGTACCCTTCGTCGTATCCCCGTTCCTCGTACAGATGGCTGCTTTGTTCGACCGATTGTTCGGACTCCAACCGCCAGCGATTTTCACCCGACTCGACGAATTGTTCCGTCGCTGGACTGGGGCTGTTGGCCGGTTCCGAGTCCGTTGCCTGGGCGAATTCTTGGAGGTGTGCTTCGGCGGTTTGCTGTGCCGAGGCGATTTCACCACGCAGTTGTTCGATCTCGTGACGCAGCGCCGACTCGCTTTCTTGTCGCTCGGTTTCCAAACGTGAAACGGTTTCGGCGTGCGTTTCTCGCAACCGCTCGATTTCCTGGCGGGCTGAATTGAGTTCCTGTTCCAGGATCCGGAACTGTTCCGAATCGATCACCGCCTGGGTGGAGGTTTCGTGATCGTCGTCGGACGAGGATTGCGCCAGCTCGTAGGAGAGCGCTTCGTTGGCGGATTGAAGCTGGCCGAGTTCGACGTTTGCCGCGGCCAGTTGGATCGACAGGTCTTCGATCGTCTGCCGCAGTTGGTCGCATTCTTGCGTCCAGGATTCTTGCTGCGCCGATTGGTTATGTTTCGTTTGGTCGACCAGCAATTCGAGCTGTCGGATGGACGCGTTGGCGCCTTCATGGTCGATCCGCAACTGGGACGCTTCCTGCGTCGCTTCGGTGACGTTTTCTTGCAACTGGCGAATGTTCTCGCGCAGTTCTTCGGCAACGGCTTCGGCATCGGTGCGGGCCGCTTCGGCGGTTTGGCGAGCAGCCTCGGCCTGGGCACGGGCTTCGTCCGCTTCGGCCCGGGCCTCTTCGGCGGACGCATGCTTGCGATGCAGTGCGGCGATTTCCTCGTCCGTCGCCCGCTCGCTCTCTTCACGATTCTCTTGAATCTTGGCGAGTCGTTCTTCGAGTTCGGCGATCCGTTTTTCGTTGTACGCTTGTTCTTCTTCGGCAGCGCGACGCGATTGTTCGGCGTCTTCGCGCGTCGCCTGAAGCTCCTGGCCGGTCGCGCGCAGCTTCTCGCTCAACTCATGCTGGCACTGTTTGCTCTCCTCACGGATGCGGGCCAGTTCTTCGCGTGTGGATTGTAGGTCTGTCGACACTCGCTCCAGTTCGCTCTCGGTCGCCTCACGTTTGGCTTCGCTTTCGGCAACGCTGTCGAGCGCTTGGTCACGCGCCGCTTCCAGTTCACTCCGCAGCCGCTCGTGCTCTTGCTGTTCGCGTTTCTCGCGGGCCTGCAACTCGCTGTGTCGTTCCCTCAGTTCCGTCAGTTGTTCGCTGAGCGTGGAAAACTCATCGCGCATCCGACCGACGGCATCACTGGCCGATTGAGCCTGTTGCTGGGTTTGTTCCAGTTTTCGCTGCGCCTCGGCGGCATGCTCGGCATACTGCTCCTCACGCTGTTGCCATTCGGCCTGGCGTCGCTCGAGTTCCGCTTGCCGTTCGCGCAGCAAGTCACTCTTGTGCTGTAACTCGGCTTCTTTTTCTTGCAGCGCCTCGCTGGTCTCGATCTCTCGCATCCGCAGCGATTTCAGTTCTTCTTGGGTCGCCGCATAGGTCTCTTGGATCTCGCGGACGGCTGCTTCTTGGGCCAGCAGATGACTTTCGCGGTGCTGGAGAGATTCGGCGCGGCTCCACAGCTCCGTTTCGCGGCCGTGCAATTCGGACTCGCGTTGATCGCAACGGCTCTCGCGCACTTCGCATTCGGCGTGCCGCGCATGCCACTGCTGGCTCAACTGAGTCAGCCGCTCGTGCAACACCGATTCGCGGGTTTCCAACGAGGCGTGTCGCGGTGCGGACGATTCCGGTGCGGCAAGCAACTCGAATCGATACTGACCCATGCGGATGATGTCACCCAGGCGAAGCACCGATTCGGTGACGCGGTTGCCGTTGCATTCCAGCGGAACCGAATAGGCACGCATCAGAATCCGGTGTGCGTCACGCAGCAGGACGGCGTGCATGGGGCGAAGCGATTCATCGTCCAGTCGGATCGAGCACCCTTCGCCGCTGCCGAAGGTGTAGCGGTTACCGGTCAGTCGCAGCCGGCGGACCGGGGCACCGGGGCGAATCACGCGAAACTCCAAAGCCGTCTGGCCCGTCGTCGCAATCGACCGCGATCCTTCCAGCGACGCTCCGCCAGCGGTCAGACCACCGAGCCGCGACAGGGACTCGGTCAACGCATCCGGGATGATCCCGATCCGCGAGGATTCGTCGTCGCGCAGGTGTCCCGCCGCTGCCACGAATTTGATGTCGTGGTTGGACGGGTGCAGATCGGTGGGGCTCGAGGGGCCGTCGTTTTGGTCGTTCATCACGACACGTTCCTTGCGTCTTTGCTTGCAAAATTGCCTGGATGGGGTCGTTGCCGACAGACAAGACCGTTTTCAGAGTTTCGGACAGACCGGTCGCTGGGGTGAACCAAAATCACCTGATCTGTGCGGTTTCAGTTCTCAACGGGCGTTCAAACGGCTCTTGAGAGTGGTAGGCGGACCCCAACGCAAACTGTCTCGTCGCAAAAGCGGATTTGGAGCGAGCGAAATTTGCGGAATATCGCAAAAATGGTTGCCCTGGCGCCCTTGCTGGGGCATAAGGGAAAATTCCTTGTCTTTCAAGGGTGACTTTACGAGCGGCGCCTCTACTATTTCACAGCTGTGGTTGCCAAGTTCAGTTCAATTGGTAGGCGAATTGCGGAACTAAAGGCTGGCAGGGCTCGTAAGACCGACAGGCATACATAGAGATTTAGGTGATCCGATGGCAAGAAAAGACTCAATTAAGAAATTGCGAGCGACTCTCCTGAAACGACGCGACGCATTGATTCGGTCCGCCATCGGCGACCTCAGTCTCTTGCAGGGCAAACCGTCCAAGACCGGCGACGTGCTCGATGCGGTCGCCGACACGGTGCAAGCCGAATTGAACAGCCAGCTGTTGGAGGTCGAGGGTCGCGAGTTGGAGGCGATCGATGCGGCGATCCAGCGGTTGGACGAAGGCAAGTACGGAGACTGTGAGAGTTGTAAAAAGCCGATCCCACTGACACGGCTCCGCGCGGTGCCGTACGCGCGAGAATGTATCGGCTGTCACCGACTTGCCGAGAAACGCAAGTCCCACCCCGCGGCGATGATGAGCCGGGTGTTTGATTCCTACCAGGCCGACACGGCTTGACCGTATCGGTTGTGACCATTGTGTCCTGCTGTGACGGCCGAGATGCTTCGATGGACGTCGAATCATTCGGCCGTTTTTTGATGCGCGGGCGATGACGATTCTGACTTCTCGCCGGACGAGGGATAGCGAACCGGACTGACGAAAAGTTCCTTGCCGCAAAACGACGATGCGTACAATGCGACGCCTCCCCGTCGAACCTCCCTCTCTCTGTTGAAGCTTTTCCGATGGTCGACCTCTCCCAACCCAGCGGACGCACACGATGTCGTGTGCGCAATCCTCGACGACTTGCGATCACACTCTGCGGCGCGGCACTCGCCTGGATGTGTTCAACGCATTTCATGTCCACGTCGGCGTCTGCCCAAGACGTTTATGGCGGCGGCAGTCGATATGCTCCCGCACGAGCCGCACAGTCCAACGCGACACCGCAGCGGACGCCTGCGAGCGCGTCGATCGAAAGCAATGGCAATCCCCGCGCATCGGGGTCGACGTCCATTCGTTCCTTGCGCCCTTCGCTGGCTCCGTCCCCGGGCGCGTCGCCTCAACTTGCACCGACGATCGACTCGGCATCCGAGCTCGGCGGCGCGGTCCCCACCGCCCAATCCATTCAGGCGCGACGTGAAGTCTTGTTTCGGGAATTGGCCGACGAATTCAATGCGTTCGATCGGCTGGGCAATCTCGTTCGAAAAGTGTCTCAGCTCGTCAAACCGAGTGTCATTCATATCGAAGCCCACAAGACCGAGACCAAGGGCGGGCAGTACGAGTCCTACGATGAAGCCGGCAGCGGTGTCGTCATCGAAACGGCCGACGGGGTGTGGGTGCTGACCAATCGACACGTGATTCTGGGATCGCAGCCCGCAGAAATCTTGCTCCGCAGCGCCGACGGTCGCCAGTACCATCCGTCACGCATTCTCTCCGATGAAAGCACCGACGTGGCCGTCATGAAGGTCCCCGATTTGCGGCTACCACCGGCCCGAACCGGCGACAGCAATCTGGTCAACATCGGAGACTTCACGATCGCGATCGGCAGTCCTTTTGGGCTCAGTCATTCGGTCACGTTCGGCATCCTCAGTGCCAAGGGACGGCGTGACCTGTCGTTGGGCAACCAGAAGATCGATCTGCAAGATTTCTTTCAAACCGACGCCGCGATCAACCCCGGCAACAGCGGCGGCCCGTTGCTAAATCTTCGCGGCGAAGTGATCGGCTTGAACACCGCGATCGCCAGCAGCAGTGGCGGCAGCGAAGGTATCGGTTTCGCCATCCCGATCAACATGGCCGTCCAAGTGGCCGACGAGCTGATCCGCCATGGACGGTTGCGTCGCGGTTATCTGGGCGTCACCCTGGAACCCGATTTCACCGTTTCCGACCTGGGACCCTTGCAAGCGGTCGCCTCCGGCGGTGCCAAGGTCAAAGGGGTTCGGCATGGTTCACCGGCGGCCAAGGCCAACTTGCAACGCGGTGACATCATCGTCGAATTCAATGGCAGCCAGGTCGACAACGACGACCATTTGGTCGCCCAAGTCGGACTGACCCCGATCGGTTCGGTGGTCCCAATGATCATCTACCGCGACGGCAAACGCTATCGCACCGAAGTCCGACTGACCGACGTCAATTAGTGTCAAATTCAGTCACCCTCCCTGGCAGGGAGGGGCGCGCGAAGCGAGGGCATTCGCACCAAGTTAGGAAGCAACCCTCCCGTGTGCGGGAGGGTCGAGCGAAGCGAGGGGAGGGCTTCCGACATTGACGCTCCATCGTGGCTAGCAACTTTGGCGTTGCGACAACCCTCCCCGCGCCGAGCGCACACTCCTCCGCGACCCTCCCAGAGGAAGGGTGACGACAACTTCGTTGTCGAACGGTGAATCATCACGTTTACTTCACCGTTGATCCATGCGGTTGATCACCGCCCGCCAGGCGTTGGCCGCCCGTGCCCGCGCCGCCGCCGAGGCATTCAAGTCGAATCGCGGGCCGGGACCGTAGAACGAACGAAGTAAATAGTTCGCCGTCGCCCGCGCCGCTGGATCGGAAGCTTGCAGCATCCGCAGCAGCTGTTCGCGTTTGGTCGCGTTCGGTCGACGGCCGGACCACAGGTCGACGAAGAACGATCGGACGGTCGCGAAGGTGCGGGCGTTGTTGCCATTGGCTTGCAAACGACGCCACACTAGCTGGTGCCTTGGGTCTTTCGGACTGACGGTACGTAGGTGTCGCAAAGCGGCTTCGCGCAGCAACGGATCGGGAGAGCCGATCAGCCGCAGCAGTTGGTCGCCGCTGGCCGCCACCAGCCAGGCACGCACCGTCGTGGCCGCGTCGCCGCGTACCGCGCCCGAGGCAAGGGCTTGCATCAGCGTGACTCGGACATCCGTGCTCTCGCTCAATTGTGCCAGAACGTTGCGGCCGACTTCGATTCGATCCACGCGTTCTCGCGTCCAACGCGGCAGCCGCTCGGGCGCTTCCTCGGACGGCTCTACGGCAAGCAGCGGGCCTTCAAGTTTCAAACGCGAATCGGCGACCGCTTGATCGTTTACCTTCACCGGCGTTCCCGTCACATCGACCTCCATCCCGGTGACCGTCTTTCGCACGACCACATCGCCGCCATCTTGACCGTCCAACGCGACGCCCTCCAGCGAGACACTGTTGGCGATGCTTCTGCCAAGCCGGACAACCATGTTTTCATGCAGTCCCAGCAGCGCGATGGAACCGTGCAGCAGGTGGATCGTGCCGCCGGGGGTCAGTTCCAGTTCGGTGTCTGCGGCGATGACCAATTCGCCGCCGCCGGCCAACGCGGCCGTGGCTCGACACAGCGGAAGCGTTTGTAACTTCATCAGCTGACCGGGACCCTCGGCGGCCAAATCGAACGCGCTGCCGACCGCCACACTTGCCGGCGTGGACTCGCCCGAAGACGAACCGGCCGCCCCCACCGACGATTCGCTGCGAAGCAACAAGCCGTCAATCTGGCTCCACTGGGCGACCAGCTTTTGTGGCGTCCGCGCAACCAAGGGTCGCGATTCGCTGTTCGGTGTTTCCGGCGTTGGCGTCAGCGTGTTGTCGGGTGTGGATTCCACCGCCACCATCGGCGCGTCGGCTTGGACGTCCGGTGCGACGGCGACGTCGGAGGGGGCAGCCGGGTCGCGATCCGAAGGTGGCTCGATCGCAGGCTTCGGTGCAACGTCAGGCTGTGGGGATGAGTTGGATTCGGGATGTTCGGCCAACAGGGGCGCTTGTCTGTCCGGCTGCCCGTCCGGCTGTCTGTTCGATGGATCCGCGTCGACGTTTTGGTCGGGAACAACCGGTTCGGGTGATTCGATTCGTTGGCCGTCTTCGGCGATCGGATCATTCGTCGGTGTCATTCCCGAGCGAACCCACCAACCGATCGCCAGCAGGACGACGGCGGCGGTCGTGAACCAGACGATCCCTGCGCCGTTGACGCGCGTCGCTTGGGCAGCGGCGGGCTTGGTCGTCCGCACCAACGGCGGCGTCGAGGGACGATCCGATTGTGGCGGCTCCGTTGCGGCCGTCACCGTTTCCGCGGACGGTGTCTTTGCGTGTTGCAGCGCGAGCAGACGCGAACGCAAATCTGGCGCCAGCCCCACCGTTTTCGCTTCGCCGCGGCTGCGCACCGCCGCAACGATCTCCATCATCAACCCCGGATCTGATGTTGCCGCTTCCGTGATCGCCATCAATTTTTCCGGATCGTCCATCGTGCCGTCGACGTAGGCCGCGACGTCGTGCAGGGGGACGGGGACGGCGCCGTTGGTTTCGTCGCGGGAGTGTGTCATGCCGTCGAACACCTGTTGCATCACTTGACGAACGACGCGACCGAGGACGTCGCCGTGATCTTCGGCGCGGACATCGGAGCTGGCCCCGGCCGCGGAGACTGCATCGAGTCTTCGCTGGACAAGCTGCAATAGCGTTTTGCGGTTGAAGGAATTATTCGGTTTCATCGTCGATCCATTGCCGGAGTCTTTCTTCGGCGCGTCGAAGCGTCGTGCCGATGGAACCGATCGGAATGTCGAATCGGTGACTGATTTCTGCGTACGTTTGTTGCTCCCGGTAAAACGCAACCACCAAGTCTTTTTGCCGTTGCGGCAGGCGATCGACCAGCGTCAACAGTCGGTCTCGTTCTTCCCTGTCGATCAGCAGCGATTCCGGATCGACCGCCGAGGGTCGATCGTCCAGATCGTCCAACGAATCACGTTGTCCATGCGAATGGCGCACCAGTTTTGCCATCACGCGGCGTGCCACGCGGGTGGCGATCACGGCCAAGTAGGTCGCCAGGCTACTCTGGTTGCGAAAGGCCCGCAGGGCGGCGGCATCGCGAGCCAACAAGGTCGCAAACACCTCCGCGGTCACATCGTCGATCGTCGACCAATCACGCCCCCTTTGAAACACGGCCGCGACGTCCGCCACACGACTTCGCACCAATGCTCCATAGCGATCGATCAGTTTTTCCCACGCCTCGCCGCTGCCGCCCAACAGGTCGTCGATCAATTCCGCATCAACGACCGAAAGCTCCGACGACTTGCGGTCGCCGGAGCCGATGCCGGTGCGCGTTGGGAGGCGTTGTTGCTCGATCGTCTCGGGTGTCCAACGGTCGATTGGAATCTACACATCATCAATAACCCTCCCACGCAGGGAGGGTCGAGCGCAGCGAGGGGCCGGTTGAATGGTCGTTGCGGAGAAACAGCGAATCCTGCCCGGCCGCCCGTCGTTAGCCCGCCATTCTAGACGCTCGCTGCCAGTGCATCACCCGCGTCCGTGGAATCTCCATCCCCACGGCGGACAATGCGGTCGATGTCGTCGACGAACAACTCATCGAGCCGATCGGCAAAGATGACGTCCACTTCTCCGTCACGGGCACGGATCACGTCCGCACCCAAGCCGCCGCGAAGGTCATCGTTGCCCGCTCCCCCGATCAGTTCGTCATCACCACGCTCGCCGCGGATGCGATCATTCCCGCCGCCGCCGTGCAAGAAATCGTTGCCGACGCCTCCGCGGATCCGGTCATTGCCGTGTCCGGCAAACACCATGTCGTTGCCGCGGCCCCCATGGATGATGTCGTCACCACGGTTCACATCCATCGTCCGTCTGGCGTATTCCAGCGGATCGGTCTCGCCTTCGGGCAGTGAATTGGTGGCGTCCCCGAAGATCCAGTCGTCGCCCGCGCCGCCCCGCAGGATGTCATTGCCCGCACCGCCGATGATGTAATCGGTCGAAGCACCGCCGACGATGCGGTCATTGCCGGCGCCACCGAACAGCACGTTGACCCCCTTGCCGCCCCGAATTCGGTCGCGACCGTCGCCGCCTTCGATCAAGGTCGGTCCGCTGCCGGCGGCCAGCCGGTCATGGCCGTCACCGCCGAAAATCTGGGTCGGGATTTCGACGCGACGTGAAACACGAACGGCGTCATTGCCTGGGCCGGCAAAGATTTTCATCAGGCTGATGTTGGCCGCCGGGAAATCTTTGCTGCGGCCGTCGATCGAGACCCGCAGCCGTTCGCCGCTGCGACTTTGCGCGACCCAGATGCGATTGTTGTCGGCGTCGCCTTCGATGACCAGCAAACCGTCCGGCGACAGATCGACGGCGGCGGCCATCACGCGGCGGGTTTCAAGGGTTTCGCCCCGCAGACGGCGAGTACGCAAACGGCGAGAAGGAGTAGAACGACGAGTTGAAGTATTTCGAGAAGTCACAGCAGCGTCCCTAACGAACCGGAAACGAAAAGCAAAAAGCCGACACGTTCGGCTTTGGTGCCCCGTTAGTGACAACCTGCCCGCCCGCGCTTACGAGAATCTTTTAGTTTTTTCGTCGGTCCCGCATCAAACAGCTGATCCTGAATCGACATCCCGAAGGGATCCAAGCCAGTAGCCGGAGGCGAGCGAAGCGACACCTCTGGAAAGCCCTTTACTGCAGGATTTTGCAACCATTTAGATTCTCTCCCTCAGGGGGAGACGGCGTTTGCGCAGCAAGCAAACGCCAGAGAGGGCCGGCGTTGCGAAAGGCTTAGCGACTTCCGCGACGATCGATGTGGGCTGCAAAACCGATCACCAGCTCCCTCATCCCCAGCCTTTCTCCCCCACAAATCGACAAGCAAGCTTGTTACGATTTGTGGGGGAGAAGGGAGCCATGAATCTTGCAGTAATAAAATTGACGTCCCTCGGGGTCGATGGGCGGATTTGGGGCGTGTTCCGGAGGTGGCGCTGCGCTGACCTCTGGCTACTGGCTGTGATCACGTCGGGACGAAAACGCTGGCACCCTCTGGCAGGATCCGTTCTAATCGAGTCCCTTCACCGACACGCCTGACGGGCGACAAGGTTCTGGCGGTCGATGAAGCAGGCAAGCCATTTTCGGGCACGAGCAATCGGGGGATGCGGCTGACCGGGCGCGTGCTCCTTGGCAGCTTCAATGCGGTTAAACGTGTGGGGAAGCAATGACCTGCACTGCCCGCTTTTCAATCAACCAAGGTGGTCTCCATGGATGAAACACATACGGAAGCGCCGCAGCGCGGGTCATGGGTTGGCACGTGTTCGCTGTTATCCATTCACTTGGTCGCGTTTGGAATGCTTTACTTGGTTCTCGTGCAGATGAACTGGG
>NZ_NTFY01000019.1 GCF_002289565.1 Rhodopirellula sp. SM50
GACCGAAACGAAAAAAATGGCGGCCAAATACCGCTCGCGCGATAACAGCCAAGCTCAATCGCGGCAACAATGGGCGGATGCAATATCCGGGCTAAAGGCTAGACACCAACGGTGGCGGAATCCCTCCTTGCATTGTTCGGACGCGTGCCCCGCCAGAGCGGACCAGCCGGTGAACGGTAGCATGCCTGGGCGACGAGCCTACTTCCGCTTCTTGCCCTTGCCGACAATCGCGGCTCGGTTTTTCGCAAAACCGGCCGCATCGCGTTTGGCCAGTAGCCGCGTTTGCATGCTCTTGAGCACGTCGGCGTACTCGGGGTTCTGGGCCTGATTGGTGAATTCGCCCGGATCGTTTTTCAGATCATAAAGCTCCATCCCTTTCTCGCCGAAGCCCCACTGCGTAAACCGCCAGTCGTCGGTGCGTAGCGATTCTCCGCCGCTGCGGCTGATCGTGAATGCTTGATCCTTCGTCCATGCAGGCGACTCGACATCCAAGAGCAGCGGTTTCAAACTGGTGCCCTGCAGCGTTTCAGGGGCGGAGACACCGGCCAACTCGGCCAGCGTCGGATACAGATCGACCAGCTCCGTGATCTTTGCGGTTCCACGACCGTGCTGGCCCTCCAGCCACGGCACGCTGATGATGAATGGAACCCGCGTCGCTTCTTCGAACAGGTGCTGCTTTTGGAACTTGTGATGATGCCCCAACAGGTAGCCGTGGTCGCTGGTGAACACCACGATGGTGTTGTCCCGCAAGCCATTTTTTTCAAGCGCTTCTAACACGCGTCCGACTTGGGCATCCATGTAGGACACACTGGCGTAGTAGGCCTGCAACAATCCCTTGTGCAGTTCCGGCGTGACACCGTAGGTGGTGCCGTTGGCTTTGTAGCCGCGGATGATTCCCGGCACATCTTCAAGATCATTTTCTGGAACCCGCGGCGCTTCCATGACCGCCCGGTCGTAGCGATCAAAGTATTGCTCGGGGGCGACCAGTGGCACGTGTGGACGGACAAAACCCACGGCCAGAAAGAACGGCTTGTCTTTGACGCGATCGAGAATTTCGATGGCTCGGTCGGCCGCCATGCCGTCGGCGTGGTCGTGATCCCCTGTCGATGCCACCACCCCGGTGAAACTCTGCGAGCCCTTGTCCTTGGGCGACCAGTTGGTCGATTCCCCCGGCGCATGTTGCTCCGGCGCTTTGATATTGATCGCCTCGTCCCAAGAAAACGCGTCATCGCGTTCGGCAGTACCGGCAATGATCTCGTTGGGGATTCCCATGTGATAGATCTTGCTGACGCGGCCGGCATAGTAACCTCGCTTGCGGAAGGTTTGTGACAACGTGACCACGTTCGGCATGCTGCCACGCAGGGTGCCCGCGTTGCCCAGCGTCAGATTCGTATACGGGTACAGCCCCGACATGATCGCGGCTCGCGACGCACCGCAGACCGGATACTGACAGTGCATGTTCTCGAACTTCACACCGCGATCCGCCAAACGATCCAGATTCGGCGTTTTGCACTGCGGGTGCCCAAAACCACTTAGCGATGTATTCAGGTCATCGGCGATCAAGAACAAGACGTTCGGTTGCTCAGGCTCGGCGAGGGCGGGGGAAGCCAATGCCATCCCCAGTGCAGTCATCCCCAGCACAGCCGCGATGGCAAGGCAGGTATTTTTCATGAATCGATCTTTGGTTTCACTTTCGGGGAAGCCGTCCGGCGAACGCACAAACCATTGCCAGAGGCCCTGCTATGATACAGCGTGTTCGACGCTGCCACTGACCATAGAGATGACGAACGCTCCGATGATGCCAAAATCGAGATTCAGAAACTGCTTCGTTCTGTTGATGCTTCTGTCGGCGCCTTTTGCGTTGCGGGTCGCCACTGCGCAGGAATCGGCGCAGCAATCGGTACAACTGCCCGATCCCGACGGAAAGCCGGCGGCCGCTGACAAACCCGTCAAGGTTTTCATCCTGCTGGGCCAGTCCAACATGCTGGGCTTCGGCCGAATCGATCCGCCAGACACCAGCGGGACGCTCTCTCATCTGGTCAAGCGTCAGGGGAAGTATCCACACCTGATCGACGGAGACGGCAACTGGACCGAGCGGAAAGACGTGCGGAACGTTCATGTGATGGACAAACGCGGTGCCGGCCTGACGGACTTCGCAACCTTCCAGGACGTCAAAAATGAATGGTTGACCGTCAAGAAAGGCCACATCGGTCCGGAGCTTCAGTTCGGTCATATCATGGGACACCTCCACGAGGAGCCCGTGCTGATCCTCAAGGCTTGTATCGGCAATCGCAGTCTGGGCTGGGACCTGCTGCCGCCTGGGAGCGAGCGTTATGAGTTCGAAGGAAAGACGTACGCCGGTTACAAGGACAACCCGTCTTCGTGGGTCGAGGGCGAGCCGAAAAAAGAAGTCGCCTGGTACGCCGGCCGACAATACGACGCCGACACGCAGCACGCCAAAGAGGTGTTGAAGTACCTTGAAAAGTATTACCCCGGCTACAACGGGCAAGGATACGAGGTCGCCGGTTTTGTCTTCTGGCAGGGCCACAAAGACCAAAACGCCGCGCACGCCAGCCGCTACGAACAAAACCTCGTTCACTTCATCAAGACACTGCGCAACGATTTCGACGCACCCGATGCGAAGTTTGTGCTCGCGACGATCGCGTTCGGCGGCGAGGCACTTGAAGGTCACGGTTTAACCATCGCCAACGCACAACTGGCGGTCAGCGGAGAGCGGGGCAAGTATCCGGAATTCAAAGACAACGTGAAAGCCATCGACGCGCGGCCGTTCTGGCGCGACAAGTCGGTCTCACCCAGCGGCGCGGGATACCACTACAACCACAACGCCGAAACCTACATGGAAGTCGGCAATGCGCTGGGCTGGGCGATGGCGGAGTTGCTGGCTGGAGATGAAGGCCCGTAGGCTCGCGCCAAACGGCTGATCATCGATCGACATCCGCCGGTTCGCGCCAGCGCGCGCGGCCTAGCAGCCACGAAGCCACACCGGGGCCCGTAGGCTCGCGCCAAACGGCTGATCATCGATTGACATCCGCCGGTTCGCGCCAACGCGAGCGGCCTCCTCATCGGTGTTTCAATCGCGGCATTGGGCGTTTGCCTTCGGTAGCCGAGCATGCCATTTCAACGGTTCTTCGCCAGAGCTGCTTGACACTTATCCTACAACCTGTAGTATTACACCCTGTAGAAGCAAGACCGGGGTCCGTTTTTGCGACGCACGCGTCGGCGAGCCCGTGCGGTGGGGTGAGCGTTTTCGATGATTCGGAGTCTGCGACGATGAAGGCGATGAAACTCGGTGGGCGACAGCTGGCGGTCATCAAATTGCTGTGGGAACGCGGCGAGATGACGATCGCCGAGTTGCAGGGTGCGTTGGATGTCGAGTCGCCGCTGGCGTATTCGACCGTCGCCACCGTGCTGGCGCGGATGGAAAAGAAGGGGTTGGTGACGCACCGTGACGAGGATCGTACCTACTACTACCGTGCGGCGGTTTCGCAACAGCGTGCGGGCCAGACGATGGTCGGCGAATTCGTCGAGCGACTCTTTGGCGGTAAACCATCGGAATTGGTCAACCACTTGCTCGACAGCGATCAGGTGGACTCAAAAGAATTGCAGCGGATCAAGACGCTCGTGCAGCAGCATGAAGCGAAACTGAAGAAGCAGGAAGGTCGATCATGAGCGACCTGACAAGCGTTACGGGGAACGTGGGCGTTTTTCTGTTGACCTATCTGTTGCACTCGACGCTGGCGTTCAGCTTCGTCGCCGCAACAACTTATTTTCTCGGGCGCCGGCGCAATCGCGAATTGAGGGCGCTGGCATGGAAGATGGTGCTCTGTGTTCCGGTCGTCACCACACTCGCAGTCACGGTGATGGACGTTCCCCATTTCGGGCTCCAATTTCCAGTGCGTATCGCGGTCAGCGACGCGGCGGGAGAAACCAGTCGCGGCAATCCGGCGGCATTCCAAGCGCCAGCGGTGCCGGCGCCGCTGGCGTCGAAGGACGACGATCGCCCGCAAACCGCCGAGGAAACATTGGCCGGCGGTGCCGACCAGCGATTCGCTTCGACGCCGTTCACGTCGGACCGGGGTGCAGCCGGCGGTTCATCAGACGCCTCGCTGTTCAAGCCACCGCCCTCCCGCTCCGTCTGGGAAATAGTCTTGGCAACGTGGTTGCTCGGCATCGTCGTTGGTGCGTTGGGGCTTGTCGTTCAAATCACGCGGCTGTTGCAACTTCGCGAGCGGGCCGCGGCGATTTCGACCGGCGATCTGTGTCGTTCGTTGAACCGATTGCGACGCAACCTGGGGATTCGCTGCCGCGTCGATCTGTTGCGGACGGCCGATCTTCCCGGACCGGTCGCCGCCGGGATCCTGCGGCCGTTCATCTTGATCCCCCAAAACATCTGCCCCGACTCGGTAGCCGCCGACGGCCAGGACGCCTCCCCGAGCAGCGGTCGTGAACTCTCAGCGTCGGAGCGTGACGCGTTGTTGGCTCACGAACTGGCCCACGTTGCTCAGTGCGACGCATTGTGGAACCTGATCGTGCAGATCATCAGCCGCGTGTTCTTCTTCCAGCCGCTGAACTGGCTGGCCGGGCGAGAGCTTCGTAAAGAGATGGACTTCCTCGCCGACGCGCAGGCCGCGCTGGTGCTCGGTCAGCGAACCGGATTAGCGCATTGCCTGATCCGACTGGGCGACCAGATGAGCCAGACGTCTGGGCCGGTCGGGCCGGTGCACCTTGCGGCCGGGATGGCGGCGTTTCGCTCCACGCTTGGCCAACGCATCGAAACGCTGCTGGACACCGACAATGACTTGCGTCGCATGCCGCGTTGGAGCCGATTGGCGGCGTTCGCGGTCATGCTTTCCGGATCGATTTTGGCGACGGCGATCGTGCCCCGCGCGATCGCTCTAGCGACTGAACCTTCCTCTCCCCCACCGATGCCCCACGAAGGAAACGAACCCATGAAGAAGCAAGTTGCAGCACTGGCGATGGCGACCGCCTTGGTCATTCCGGCTGCCGGCGACGAGCCGGCGACCGGCCCCGCATCACCACCGCCGACGGCGGAACTAAAGGCCACGCCGGACGCCTTGCCGCCAGGCATTCGAAAGTTCAACGGCATGGTCGTCGGTCGGCTGACGGCCAAAGACATCGAACGCGGGACATTCGTCGTCCACGTCGATGCGGTCTCGCGTGTGTGGCGCAACAGCCAAGCAGAAAACCCTCAAAGCATCGTCGGCAAGTCGGTCGCAGTCGGTGGCGTGTTCGGCAAGTTCCTGGACGTCTTGGTCGTCACACGAATGGGTGAAACGATCGAGTTTGAGTGCAAGCACGACGGCGACGGGTTGAAGTTCCCTGGTGAAATGCTTCGCAAGGTCGCCCCCTATCGACCGGAAGACTATCCCAAGTTGCCCGAATCCTTTCGCGGTTTCCAGGGCTCGGTGATCGCCGATATCGTGAAGAAAGATCCCGAAACGTTCGAAATGATCCTCAAGGTCAGCAGCGTCAAAGAGGTCTGGAACAAGAACGCGGCCAAGGAACCTCGCAGCATTGAAGGCCGAACGATGATGCTAGCCGGATTCTGGAATCGCAAGGAGGTCTATCACAGCTTGAAACCGGGTGACCGCATCGAAGTGGGAATGCAGCACATCGGCCGCCAGAGCGAGCACCTGACGGTCGCCGAATTCGTCCGCAAGGCGGACGCCGGTTCAAAAAATGCCGCCATGGAAACCATGAGGCGGATGGATCGAGAGGCCGCTGCGGCGGACGGCTTGGCGTCGGGGCAAAACGGTTTCCGTGGGATGCTGGTCGGACGCCTGGTCGAAAAGGACGTCGAGCGCGGCACCTTCACCATCACCGTCGATGCCGTGCCACGGATCTGGAACAAGAACCGGGTTGGCAATCCCAAGGCGATCATCGGCCAGAACGTCCAAGCCGGTGGTGTGTCCGGCAAACTGCTTGACGTCTTGGTGGTGTCCCGCGTCGGCGAGACCGTTGAGTTCGGGGCACTGCACGAGGGTGGTCCATTCATGCGAGTCGTTGAAGTGCTTCGCAAGGTGGCTCCGGTATCACCCGGTGACTATCCGGAGTTGCCCGAGGCGGCTCGGGGAATCAAAGCGGTGGTCACCGCAAAGGTCGTCAAGAAGGACCAAGAGATGATGGGGCTGATCGTGGAGGTCACCAAGGTCGACGAGTTGCTGGCCGGAAGCGACGCCAAGGATGCCGATTCGATCGTCGGAAGACGGGTCATGCTGGACGGGTTCTGGAAACGCAAAGAACTTTACCAAAACCTCCGCGTGGGTGACGTGATTCGCTCCGGCGTCGTCCATCACCAACGGCTGAGCGATAACTTGGCAGTCGCCGAATCGGTCAAGAAGATCGACGGTTGACGTGTGATCAGAAACCTCCTCCTGAGATCAACGGTGAGTCGATGATTCGAACGGTCTTGGCCGGCATGCTCGGCGTCGTGACTTGTGTGCTGCTGTCGCCTCCGCCGGCGCTGCGGGCGGAAACCGTTGCGTCGGTCAGCGAGCGATTTGCGGCGGCCGAGACGGACGAGACGCCGGACTTCCAGCAACACGTCGTCCCGCTGCTGGGCCGATTGGGATGCAACGGTCGATCCTGTCACGGTTCCTTTCAAGGTCGTGGCGGGTTGCAACTGTCCCTGTTCGGTTACGACTTTCTCATGGATCACCGCTCGCTGACCGCCCAGGCCTCCACCGGCGGCGAGCGGCAATCCGATCGACGAGTCGATCCACAGCGTCCCGACGAAAGCCTGGTCTTGCAAAAACCGTTGCTGCAGGTCGACCACGAGGGCGGTGATCGATTCGCCGAGGGATCGTGGGAGCATCACCTGATACGACGCTGGATCGAAGACGGCGCCCAACCGATCACGCAACCGCGTGTGCTGTCGCACCTGGAAGTCGAGCCCGCCGAAGTCGTCTTTGATTCAGACGCCGCGTCCTCACCATCGCGTCCGGTACCGCTGCGTGTTGTCGCCGTCTGGGAACAGGGCCTGCGCGAGGACGTGACGCCGCTGTGTCGGTTTCGCACCAACGATGACTCGGTCGTCACGGTCGATCACGATGGTCGATTGACGTCGACCGGCCCCGGCGATACGCACGTGGTCGTGTTCTATGACAACGGGGTGGCGGCGGTGCCGGTGCTGCGTCCGTTGAACGACGCCCCAAACCGGGCAAGGAATGTTAACGATGCCCAAACGCAGTCGCCCAGTGTGGATCGATTCGTCCTCGCCAAACTCGACAAGCTGGGCATCCAGCCGTCGGACGTCTGCACCGACGCGGAATTTTTGCGCCGCGTTAGCATCGATGTCTGCGGCACGTTGCCGACGCCCCAGGAGGTCGAATCATTTTTGGCCGACCGCTCGGCCGACAAACGAACACGCAAACTCGATGAGCTGTTGGAACGACCATCTTATGCGGCTTGGTGGGCGAACAAGCTGTGCGATTTCACCGGCTGCAACCCGAATCAACAGGCCGAACTGGGCCAGGAAACATCGGTGCAATGGTACATGTGGGTGTACCAGCGATTGCGTGAGAATGTGCCCTACGACGAACTGGTGCGCCGGATCGTTTTGGCCAAGGGCCGTGAATCCGGTCAGTCGTATCAGGAATACGCGCGTCAAGTCTCGGCGTATTTCCGTGATGATTCACCGGCCGACTTTGCCGAGCGCGAAACGATGCCGCACTACTGGACGCGTCGCAGCATGGAAAAGCCCGAAGATGCGGCACAGGCGTTTGCACAAAACTTCTTGGGCCTTCGTTTGCAGTGTGCCCAATGCCACAAGCACCCCTTCGCGCCTTGGACGCAGGGTGACTTCAACGAATTCAGTCGGTTCTTCGAAAACGTCGAATTCGGTGTCGAGCCGACGTCGCTGCCGCAGTACCGCGAACTGGCTGAGCAGGCCGGCTTGACGGTGCGAGGCGACGACGGCACCGCGATTCGCAGCGACATCCTCCGCCAAGCCCAACAGGGACGCATCGTCCCCTGGCGTGAACTGTACATCGACGCGCGTCCCCAGCCCGAGTCGTTGTCTCTGTTGCGCAGCGGTTCGGTCACATTGCAGGGGAACGATGATCCGCGTGAGCCGATCATGAGTTGGATGACGGACCCGGCGAATCCGTGGTTTGCCCAAGCGATCGTCAACCGCGTTTGGGCGAGCTACTTTCACGTCGGCATCATCGATCCGCCCGATGATTTAAATCCGGCCAACCCGCCCAGCCATCCAGAGTTATTGAATTGGCTGACGCGCCAGTTCGCCGGACAAAACTACGACCTCAAATGGTTGCATCGCCAAATTGCCACCAGCGACACGTATCAACGCAGTTGGAAACCCAACGCGACCAATCGCGATGACCGTCGCAATTTCAGCCGTGCGATTCCGCGCCGCCTGCCTGCCGAAGTGGTCTATGACAGTATCAAACAATCGCTCGTGGCGAGCGACAAACTGACCGACGTTCGCACCGATTTGACGCGACGCGCCATCGGGCACCTGTCGATGCGACTGGCCGGAACGCACGCGATGCAGGTGTTCGGCAAGCCGGATCGTGCGGTCAATTGCGACTGCGAGCGTGTCAACGAGCCCACCTTGCTGCAAGCGGTCTATCTGCAGAACGACCCGCTGGTGGATCAGCAACTCGAATCGAGCGGCTGGTTGCAGGAAATCCAAGCTCGCGAAGACGCCGGTGTTGCCTTGGATCCGACACGACTGATCGAAACCGCATGGTTGAGAACGGTCAGCCGACCGCCCACCGAAAAAGAAATCGCTCGAGCCGAGCGGCACCTTGCGGCCAGCGACTCAACGACCAAGGCGATGCGCGACTTGCTGTGGTCACTGATCAACACGAAAGAGTTCATCTTGACGAAATAGCAAACCGATCCACGCCACCAAACAACCTGAACGATCACGATTCCAATCCCACAAACAACGCAAAAGGCACCTCGATGACTCTGAACCGAAGGCAATTGTTGCAAGTCGGCGCGCTCGGCGGCAGTCTTTCGCTGAGCCAGTTTCTGCGTTCCAGCGCGGCCGCAGGCCACGCCGACTCGGGACGGTCCGCCATCCTGGTGTTCTTGGGCGGCGGTCCGTCGCACCAGGATACGTTCGACATGAAACCCGACGCGCCGGTCGAATACCGCGGTCAATTTAAACCGATCAGTACCCGCGTGCCCGGCATTCAGATCTGCGAGCACCTGCCGCGGTTGGCGCAGCGCACCGACAAACTGGCGATCATCCGGGGCATCACGCACAGCTTGGCCGATCACGGGCTGGGCACGCGGTACCTGATGACCGGCAATTTGCCGACTCCCGTTGTCAGCTATCCGATGTATGGATCGGTGGTCAGCCGCGAGTTCCCCGCCGCGGCGGACCTGCCGTCGTTCGTTTCGATCGATCGCCCCGTCGAGGGCCCGGGCTACTTGGGCACCCAATACGGGCCGATGTCGACCGGCGAAAAACCGCGTTATGGTCAGCCCTTTCGGGTCCGCGGCATCACGCTCGATGGCAGCCTGACGGTCGATGATTTCCGATCGCGACATCAGCTGCGAGCGGACATCGACACCGCGTTTGACGGATTCGAAAACCTGGACGACGCGGTGAGGGGACTGGATCGGTTTGCCCAGCAGGCGTACCGGATCATCAGTTCTCCGCGTTCGCGCGACGCGTTCGATTTAACCCGTGAACCGGAACAGCAGATCGACCGTTTCGGTCGCCACGAATATGGTCAGAGCACCATGTTGGCGGCGCGGTTGATCGAAGCCGGAGTACGTTTCGTCACGGTGTTGTTGGAAGGCTGGGACACGCACATGGATAACTTCAACACGCTCGGTCGCGAATTACTGCCCCAACTCGACCAAAGTCTTTCCGCCATGTTGGATCGGCTGGAATCACGCGGCTTGTTGGAATCCACTTCCATTCTCGTCACCGGCGAATTCGGTCGCACGCCGAAGGTCAACTCCAACGCCGGGCGCGATCACTGGTCCCGCGCGATGTGCGCGTTGATGGCCGGCGCGTCAGTCTCGGCCGGGCAAGTCGTCGGCGCGACGGACGACAAAGCCGCCGGCCCGGCCGGTGAGGGATTCACGCCCGACGATTTGGCCGCCACCTTTTTCCAAAACATCGGCATCGATCCCAAAACCGAGTACCAAGCCAGCGTCGGTCGCCCGATCACCCTGGTCCGTGACGGATCCCCCATCCCCGGTGTGCTGAGTTAAGGAGGGGACCGCAACGAGACCTACCCCGATACGTTCGGGCCTCTCCCCACTCGTTACAAGGCTCAGCCCTGTAACGCACTGCACCGGAGGCTCCGCCTAGGCTGCGCAAAATCTCTCCGTTGAAACATGCATTCCTTCGCAGAATTTTGGCGGTTTCCATTCCCTTGGGGGCTTCGTGGGATCAGCCGTTTGGCGCCAGCCTACGGGCCCTCCGTTGTTGACGAGGCCCGAACGCTTGCGCGAATCGGCTGATGTCAATTGTGTTCTTGATGCCCAACCGCTCCATGCTCATCGATGGTCCATCGCAGAATCGATTCGGCAGAAATTTAGCGTTGGCGCGAGACGGCGATTTTGCGCAGCCCAGGCGGAGCCCAACTGCCACCACGTTGCCGACAGATGGCATGCACAGCATGCCCTACTGCGATACCGCATTAGACGAACACGAATTGCGCCCCCCGGATGCGGGCGCGGAGCACCAACGTGGCACGTGTCGACAGGCTACAATACGGGACGCCTTCCATCGAGCCCGATCGGCTCTCCATCATTTGCCCCTTCGGTAAAGCTGCGGTTGTCTATGCGCATCGTTCAAACTCTTTCGCTCCTCGGCTTGATTTTCATCGCGGGACTTGCCTCGGCGAAGAACCCGCCGGCGATCCAGATGTTGGTGCCCGGTTTCGAAGTCCACGAGATTCCCGTCGAGCTGACGAACGTCAACAACGTGCGATTTCGCCACGACGGGAAATTGTTCACGTTGGGCTACAACGGCGACGTCCACTTGTTGAGCGACAGCGACGGCGACGGACTGGAAGACCGGGCGGAACTGTTCTGGAAAAACGAGGGGTCGCTGCGGGGTCCGATCGGCATGTTGGTCACGCCAACGGACTATCCGCACGGCCAAGGCATCTTCACGCCCAGCAAAGGCAAGGTGTCGCTGATCGTTGACACCGACGGCGACGATCGGGCAGATGACGAGATTGTGGTGGCAACGGGTTGGGACGAGATTCCCCAAAACGTCGACGCCACCGGAATCGCCATGGGCTCCGACGGGTCCTTGTACTTCGGCCTGGGGACCGCGAACTATGCCAACGCCTACTTGATCGACGATCAAGGTGTTGCGAAGTACGACCTGCAAAGCGACCGAGGGACGGTGCAGCGTGTCGCGCCGGACTTCAAGACGCGTGAAACGGTTTGCACCGGCATTCGTTTCCCGATCGCCTTCGCGTTCAATCAGCACGGTGACTTGTTTTGTGCCGAGCAAGAAGGGGCGACGTGGTTGCCCAACGGCAATCCGTTTGATGAACTCCTACAGATCGTCCCGGATCGGCATTACGGTTTTCCGCCGCGGCACCCGCGACACAATCCAGACGTCATCGACGAACCGTCGGTGTTCGATTACGCCCCACAACATCAATCGACATGCGGGATGGTTTTCAATGGTGACGGTGTGTCGGCGCCTCGTTTCGGTCCGAGCGGTTGGGCGGAAAACGCGATCGTTTGCGGCGAGTCGCGCGGCAAGATCTGGCGAACCCAACTCGCCAAAACAGAATCCGGCTATGTCGCAGCAACCCAGTTGTTGGCGTGTTTGCAAATGCTGACCATCGATGCCTGCGTCGCCCCGAACGGTGACTTAGTGGTCGCGTGTCACAGCGGACCGCCGGACTGGGGCACCGGACCGACGGGCAAAGGCAAACTGTTTCGCATCCGCATGTCCGATCCGGACATCGCCCGCCCCCACCACGCCTGGGCAAATTCGCCGCGTGAAATCCAGATCGCTTTCGATCGTCCGCTGGACGCCGCAATGCTGCAAAACGTCGCCGATCAAATCGTGGTTCAGTATGGCCCGTTCGTCCGCGCCGGAGATCAATTCGAAACCCTGGTACCACCCTACGCCGTCGTTCAGCGGCAATTGGCGACGCCGCGCCGAAACCTCGCCATCCGCGGCGTGGCGTTGTCCGCCGATCGTCGCAACGTGCTGTTGCAAACCGATCCGATGCTGGCCAATTCACACTATGCCGTTTCGATCCCCTATCAACCGACCGGTGACCAAACGTCGAATGGATCCATCGATCAGATTCGGTCGATCGATGTGGACGTGACCTTAGGCGGTGTAGAGACGACGTTCACCGGCAACTCCAATGACGGGACGGAGGGAGTTGTTTGGACGGGTTGGTTACCGCACGTCAACTGGCAGGTGTCCGACGAATTCACACGCGAGAGTGCGATCCATGATGACCTCCGTTCGCTGTTGCCGGCAGGTGGCGAGATGACGATGACCTCACGGCTTGACGTGAAAGATTTGCTGCGACCGAAAGTCCAACCGGGTTCGACGTTGGATTACCAGTGGCCCGAAGAAATCGTCACGCTGACCGCCAGTTCGTCCCAACCGTTGAGTCTTGAAATCGCCGGTCGGAACATTGCGGCGACTCGGGGAGCTGACGGACGATTCACCGCCCGCGTCGAGATTGCCCCTGAGTCGGCGGATCGCGTTTCGCTGACGATGCGTGCGCGGGTGGCCGCGAACGCCACGCCCGATTGGTCGCTCGCCGCATCAACCAACGAAGACTCGCGATTGCGTGCCCTGCCACTGCGCCGTTTCTACTTGCCGTGGACCTCGAAGTCTGGTTCGGATACCGAGCCGGTTGAATCAAAAGCAATCGCCGAGCTCGATGGCGGGAACTGGGGCCGGGGACGACGCGTGTTCCACAGTGATGCGGCAGGTTGTTTCAAGTGCCATGCGATTCACGGCGGCGGCCCCAACATCGGACCCGATCTGACCAACCTGGTGCATCGCGACTACGCGTCGGTGGAACGTGACATCAAGCATCCTAGCTTTGCGATCAATCCGGATTACCTGGGCAACACAGTTTTGACCACCGATGGCCGCGTGTTGACCGGAACGCTGCAAACCCAGCAAGGACATTTAATCCTGGGGGACGCCGACGGCAAGACGACGCAGTTGACAAGAGCGGAGATCGACACGATCAAGCCGGCCGACGTGTCAGTGATGCCCAAGGGCCTCGACGAAAAACTGGCGCCGGACCAGTTCCGCGACCTGATGACGTTCTTGCTGACCCCGCCGCCGCAGATGCCGCTGGATTCGCCGATCGAAGCGCCACCGGTGCGCACCCAAGCCGAAGTCGCCACCGTCCTGGCCGGGTCGCAACCGCTGCCGAGCCCGCTGGAGCCGATCAACATTGTCTTGGTGGCGGGCAAGAAGGACCACGGCCCAGGCGAACACGACTATCCGGCGTGGCAGATTCAGTGGGGACAGTTGCTTGCCGCCGCCGAAGCCGTGCACGTCGATGCGGCCTGGGACTTTCCTGATGACAAACAACTCGCGACCGCTGACGTCCTGGTATTTTTCCAAAAAGGCGATTGGAATGATCAGCGACAAAGCAAGATGGACCAGTTTTTCGATCGCGGTGGCGGAGCGGTTTACATCCATTGGGCGGTCAACGGAAACGATCGGGCCGGTGAGTTTGCCAGACGGATCGGATTGGCGTCCAAGGGAGGCAGCATCGGGTACCGGCACGGCCCCCTCGCCCTGAACGTCCACAACACCGACCATCCGATCATGCGCAACATCGAGCCGCTGCAGTTGTATGATGAAAGCTATTGGCGACTGACGGGCGAGCCCCAGGACGTCACCTTGTTCGCGACCAGCATCGAAGACGGCGAGGCGCGACCGCAGATGTGGTCGTACGAGCGTTCGGCAGGCAGAGTCTTTGTCAGCATTCCCGGCCATTACAGTTGGACCTTCGACGATCCGATTTTCCGCACAATTCTGATGCGGGCGATGGCGTGGACGGCCCGCCAGCCGATCGATCGTTTCAATGAACTCGTCCCGCTCGGCGCGCGGATGTCAAAGTGAACTTTGCCGGATGAAGGCTTGGCCATTGTTCTGTTGGATTGATCATGAAATTTCCAAGTGTCGTTCTCGGCGTCGTTCTCCTGCTGATAGCGGTCGCGATCGTTTGGATTCCTCCACCGCCCCAGGATGACAATGCGGTCGGCAGTCGATCCAGATCAACTCGGCCAAACGAGCCAGAGACGTCTCGCTGGGAATCGTTGCCTGTGGAGACCTCGGAGCGCTGGCCGGTTGAAAGGTTGAGAATGATCCATGATCAAACCGACACGAGCTTTCGCGCTGCGATCGGCTTTGGTCGGTCGCGTCGCTTGCCTCCACTCGGCTACGATCAATCGCAAGCTCATCTGCTGATCATTGTTTCCCACGTGCTTTTCATCCCGCAAGAGCTGGCGGCGGATCCTGAAGAAAACAAATTCGATCGCCTATTAGCGAGGAAAGATTTGGACGAATTGAAGATTAATTTTATCCATCTGGTCAGCACGCAGCGGAGATTGGCCTATCTGGAAGAAATTCGAAGTCGATTTCGTGAGCCCCACGACATGGAGCGGCTTGCCGACCCATCGGTTGCCACCCGGCCATTGAATGAGTTCGAGACAGCCGGTCTCAACAAACTTATCAAGGGCGACTCTCTGGTCGTCGAGCGAGCAGGCGACTGCATCAGCATGCTCGGAGCGATCCGTGCCGACGCCACTTGTGTCGAATGCCATTCCGACGCTGGCGTTGGAGACATTCTGGGCGCCTTCAGCTACCAATTCAAATCGGAACCGGAACCCTTATGAACAACCCACGATTCTCAGTGACTTGCCTGTCGGTGCTGGCCATCGGAATGATGTTGTCGACGGCAAACTGCACGATTGCCGCCGATGCGTCACCCGCAGCCAAACCCAACATTGTCCTGTTTCTGGTCGACGACATGGGTTGGATGGACAGCTCGCCTTACGGCTCGCAGTACTACGAAACGCCCAACATGAAACGCTTGCAGCAGCAATCGATGCGTTTCACCAATGCTTACGCCGTCCCGCTATGCTCACCGACGCGCGCCTCGATCTTGAGCGGCCAGTACTCCTCTCGCCATCGCGTCACGTCCGCCACCGGTCATCAGCCGGCAGCCCCCGCCGATGCGTCTCCGTATCCCGCCAAGGCACCTGCCAATCGGCCATTGATTTATGCCAACAGCAGAAACTACCTGGACCTGAACCTGGACAGCTTGGCCGAGGTGTTGCACGGCGCGGGGTACCGGACGGGCCACTTCGGCAAATGGCACCTGGGCTTGAGCCAAGAGCACTGGCCCGAGCAGCACGGTTTTGAAGTCGCCTTTCACGCCGAACCGAGCCCCGGTCCGGCCAGCTACTTTTCGCCCTATGGGGTTCATGCCAACGGAGTGCCTTCGGGAAAACATCACGTCGGAACGATCACCGATGGCCCGGCGGGGGAATACATCACCGACCGGCTCACCGACGAAGCGATTCGATTTGTCGAAAGCCATCAAGACGAACCGTTCTTTCTGAACTTCTGGCACTTCGCCGTGCACGGACCGTGGGGGCACAAGGAGGAGTACACGAAACGGTTTGCCGAGAAGACCGACCCACGCGGCCGACAAAACAATCCGATCATGGCATCGATGCTCAAGAGCGTCGACGAAAGTCTCGGCCGCGTGTTGGACAAGTTCGACGAACTCGAGTTGTCCGACAACACGCTGTTCATCTTCTACAGCGACAACGGCGGCAACACGCACAGCAACGTGCCCGGCAGTCGGCAGATGAACAACATCAAACCGGGACATCCGAAATGGGACTTCGTCCAAGATTGGAAGAAATGGGCCGGTGAACAACCACCGACCAACAACGCGCCGCTACGGGAAGGCAAGGGAAGAATCTACGAAGGAGGACAACGCGTTCCCTTGATGGTGCGGCTGCCCGGCCAGATCCAGCCCGGTTCGACCAGCGATGCCATCGTCGGACCGATCGATCTGTACCCGACGATCCTCCAGGTCGCGGGCCTGAAGCAGCCCGAAGAACACATCGTCGATGGCGAATCGTTGCTTCCCCTGTTGAAACATACCGGCCGGCTCAAACGCCAAGCCTACTTCACCTGGTTTCCGCATTTGATTCCCGCGGTGTCGGTCCGCCAAGGCGATTGGAAATTGATTCGACGGTTCGAGCCGCATCCCCAATATCCCGCGGTCCGCGAACTCTACAACCTGACCGACGACATGGGTGAAACACAAAACTTGGCTGACGCGTTGCCACAGAAAGTGGAGGAGTTGGATGGTTTGATCGACCAATTCATCCGCGACACGGGAGCGTTGACCCCAAAACCGAACCCTGATTTCAACGCAGACTTCAAAGCGGGTTCCAGGGGAACCTCCGCATCATCCGACACCACTTTGGGATTGGTTGCCCGTAACTGCGAACTCGTCAAGACGGACGGCGCGATCCGCGTCGTGGGCCGGGGACGTCAGCCGTTTTTGGGAACGGCCCAAGTCAAATCCGACAGCCCGCTGACCCTGCGGCTTCGTGTCCGCAGCGCGACCGGCGGTGAAGGACGAATTCAATGGAAGACCGCTGGTCAGGACACCTTTCCCGAGTCGGGCCAAGTCGTCCGCTTCGATCTTTCGCCAGGAGCATCCTGGCAAGACATCACCGTTCAGATCCCCGTCGACGGCAGGACTAGCGTTGTCCGCTTGTATCTTCCGGCCGAGGAAAGTGTGGTGGATGTTCAATCGATTGATTTCCGAGACCAAAGCGGTCGCGGAAAATCATGGGACTTTTCTGCTCAAACCACGCCACCCCAACGTTAAGAGTCGTTGGAGCCGTATTGCTCCGTCAACTTTTAGATTTAGGCTGCCGCGGAAACTTGAAAGGTCAATCTGTCACTTGCGGAACGACGAAACGATTACTGGGCCCACGGATGGCAGCGCGAACCCACGGATTTTATGCACCCTGTCATCCGTGGGTTCGCGCTGCTATCCGCGGGTGTCATTTTCGATGGATAGCCCGTTGAGAGTGCTGGTGTGCTACCGCTGACGATTCACTTCAGCAATTTCATCGCTTCCTTTCAGCTGGAAACGAAAAAACCCGCCGAGAACCGCAACGTCTGTTTCCAGGCATCGCGTTCATCGGCGGGATAGGATTCAACGCATCCGAGGGGATGCAGCTGAAATTAACGCGTCGATCAGTGATCGAGCGGGATTAGTTATCGAGCGCCCCGTCCAATTCGGCATCGGTCGAAGCCGATCCACTTGCATCGACATCGAGTCCGGAATCGAGTCCGGAATCGAGACCGGAATCGAGTGACGCGTCGGCTTCAAGCGATCCGTCAGCATTGAGCGACGTGTTTCGATCGCGACGAGTTTGGCCGTTGTCTTGGATGTCGCCTTGGATGTCGCCTTGGACATCGCCTTGGACATTGAACTCGCCACGCAACTGATCGATCGTCGATTTTAGTCGCTCAATTTCGTCTTCCAACGCCGTGATGCGTGCTTCATAGGCGGCCGACGCGTTGGCCGAACCGTCCATGGCGGGTTTGTTCGCGCGATAGCGGTCATTCTGCTGTTGGCGTGCCGCCAACGCTGCGGTCACCGCTTGCTCTTGCCCGTTACGCAAAACCTTCATTTGCAATTGGGCGTTGGCATCAGCGTTGCGGACGATTTGTGCCAACTGGTCGGTCGACGTGATCGCTTGACCGTTGGTGCTGATCACCACGTCACCGGCTTGAAGCCCCGCTCGTGCGGCGGCACTGCCTCGCGTGACGTTGGTAATGCGAATGCCTTGATCGCTGCTTTGCAATCCGATTCCCAATCGAGCGCGTTGTCGCGCGGCTACGTTGGAGCCGGCGACGTTGCTGTTGGCGTTGAGATCAGTGTTGGCGTTGATGTTCGCGTTCGGCAGAACCTGCCGAGTCGCTCGATCGACACCGTCGCGGATCACTTGGTCAGCACCCTGCCGAAGGGCTTGGTCGGCGCCTTGCTGAATCGCACCGCGGACGCTTCCGCCTTGCCGAATCTGATCGGCTGCGGCTCCGATTCCTCCGCGGACCGCATTATCGACGGCGTTGCCGAGACCGTTTTGGGTGGTCGGAACGGCTTGGCCGAGATCTTGCGCGGTGGTGTTGCCGGTCGGCAATGCCATGCTCGCACCTGCCAACGCGGTGACACACAGTAAGTTTTTGACTCGCATTAAAAAAGCTCCTTTGATTTGCTATTGAAGAGTCGCCGGACAAGGATCCCCTTGCCCGATCAGGCCATCAAATGACCTTGGGGTGGATGCCCCTGACAACGAAACATCGACAACGATGTGTTGTCCGTGGCGGCAACTGCGGTGCAGAAGTCGTGCCAGTGACGATGCGACGACCTAAACAAGGTCGTTTGATCGAAAGACGTTCAATGATCGCTCGCTAAACCGACAAGCTGATCGACGAATGCCGCCAGGCCGCCTTGTAGTGACCGCTCGCAGTGCCCCATACACAGCGCCCCATACACAGCGCCCCATACACAGCGCCCCATACACAGCGCCCCATACACAGCGCCCCATACACAGCGCCCCATGCACACAGCGGCCACAGCGCGTCTTTGGCCAGTGCGTGCGATCGTGGTCCGCCCGTTTCGCGGTCAGCGCGAAGGCCGCCGGCATCGCCATGCGCACAACCGTTCAGTTGGCTTAACTTGGTCCAGCACGTGAATCAGGAAATCAGGTTGTAAATCGATTGAATTCCTTTGCTGGCAACCTTATAGTGAAGACGTGGCCGTTGGGGGGTTTGGCTATCCGACCGTTAAGGGAAGCACCAACACCGATTGAATCGAGGCCGGGGCATGGCATTGAAACAGTTATCATCGCACGTGGATAACGTGCCTCATCGCGTACGTCTCGCTTTTCTCCCGCTTTTGACCGCGATTGACTATGCGTGTCAATCGAACTGTGACCGCTGGCAATTTGCCGTGGAGATGGAACAGTTAACGGCCTTGAACATGGCCCCGAATGATTTTCGTTGGCTGGTTCGAAATGGCTGGGTCCGACATCAGCGAGAGGTGACGTTGGAGAGCGACGACGGTCGGACGTTTTTGCCGTCGGGTGATTTGACGTTTCCCGAGCGAACGTGCTTTGTGCTTACCGACCGGGGCATCGAGATGGCGCAAGGGTTGTTGGCCGATCATCAGGCCGGTGCCCCCGAAAGACAGCCACCGATTCAACCGCTGCGGGAAGCGACCGAGGTCGTTTTGGTCGACGGCGTCACGTTGCGAGCAGTCAACGGCAGTCGTCCCCGCGGCGGGCAGCGACCGCGTTGGGATTCGGAGCGTCGTGTGTTGGGCGTGGGCGGCACAATCGTCAAGCGTTTCAAATGGGTCGCGGTCAACCAGCAAGCGATCTTGTGTGCGTTCGAAGAAGAAGGGTGGCCGCCGAGGATCGATGATCCGTTACCGCCGCACCCCGAGCAGGACGCCAAGCGGCGGTTGAGTGACACGATCAAATGTCTCAATCGAAAGCAGACCAACCCGCTGGTCCATTTTCGCGGCGACGGCACCGGCGAAGGCGTCGTCTGGGAATTCGTCGACGGCCGTGATTGACGCCGCTGAGAACTCCAGCTGGCCCCTTTCGCTTTTTCCCCAATCTCTCCAGGCAGCATTTTCTTGTCTGGCTGCTCCTCCCCACCGTCTACCCCATTTTTCTGCCCCTGATTTTTCTGCCATCTCCAGAAATCAGAAAGTGGGTGGCCCCATTTGTCCGTCGCTTCCCATTGGCTTCCGTTGAAAAAGACGTGCTGTCTTGTTCAATGGGGGTCGTGCCGGATCTGCGTTGCGTGGTTCGTCGACGATCCGGTTTGCGTTTGCATCACGCTTTCCATTGAGTGTGCCGTGTCAACGTTTGTGCCACTCGGGTTCGGCTGGCAGCGTTCTTGGGGAAGGCGATGGGGAGACAATGGGAACGGCTGGCTACCCGTGGCCTTCATCCGCCGTCAGCTGGCGCGCGATTTTTGGACCCTGATTTCAGCGGACTGGTTGGATAGCGGGGAATTGAGCCGGCCGGCAAGCTGCGGATAACGCGGACGTCCAAACAGCAGCCATCGCAGACTCATTCGTCCGATTCCTTTCCGTAGTCGATCCGTGGATGAACGGTTCAAAATCATCGGCAACCGATCACACCGGGACCGCTGCCGACCACTTGGGAGAATCATGATGGCCAAAAAACGAGTGACCAAGAAAACCGCCCGACGAGCCACCAAGAAAAGAGCGACCCGGACGTCTTTGACGGCACAGGGATCCGCCGATGAGTTCACGTTGGAACCCGGTGACGGGGGGACCTTCGGCGGCGAGTTCGGTGCCGAGCGGACCGGTCGATCGATCGTCACCGTGATGGGGGATTCGCCGGCGAAGATGAAAAGTGCCCTGACGGAGTTAAAGAACCGCGCGGGCGTGTCCAACGTGATGCGGATGTCGGACTTCGGCGTCGAATCATTCGAGCTGGCCCGAACCGAAGACGCCGAGGCCATTGTGCTGGACGAGCTCAACATTGCGATCATCGATGGGGACGCCGATCAGATGCAGCAAATGGCCGCGATGGAAGAATCGGGCGACACCGAGGTGATCATCGAACCGGAATACATGAACTATGCGTTCGATGACGTGGGTCTGGACGATGACGTGCTGGACGAAGGCGGCGTGGACCAGGAGACGTCGATCGGCGAAGCCGCCAACGTCTCGGCCGATTACCTGCGCGGGTACCAACAGGGCGTCAACGCGTTGATCCAATCGATGGCCGGAGGCGTCGCGGTCAGCGCCGCGCCCGGTCTTGTCGGCGCCTTGGCTGCATTCAGTGACAACGCCGCGGCGACGTGGGGGCTGCATGCGACCCGCGTTCTCAATTCGCGGTTTTCCGGCCGAGGAATTCGAGTGGCGGTTCTGGACACGGGGCTCGATTTGAGGCACCCGGATTTTGCCGGTCGAACGATCCAGACGCAGTCCTTCATTCCGGGTGAATCGGTTCAAGACGGCAACGGCCACGGCACCCATTGCATCGGCACGTCCTGCGGAGCGTTGCGGCCGGGCGTCGGGCCGCGTTACGGCATCGCGCACCAGGCGGAAATTTTCGCCGGCAAAGTGCTCAGCAATCGCGGCAGCGGTAGCGACGGCGGGATCCTCAACGGCATCAACTGGGCCGTGCGAAACCGTTGTCAGGTGGTTTCGATGTCACTGGGTCGGCGTGTGCGTGTCGGGGAACGGCCGACGCGAAACTACGAAGTCGCCGGTCGCCGAGCACTGCAGGCGGGAACATTGATCGTGGCGGCCGCGGGGAACGACAGCTCACGCCCTTCGTTGATCCAACCGGTGTCCAGCCCGGCCAACGCGTCGACGATTGTCGCCGTTGCCGCCGTCGATTCGAACTTGTCGGTCGCGACGTTCTCCAACCGCGGGATCAATCCTGCCGGTGGCGAAATCAACGTGGCCGGGCCGGGCGTCAACGTGCTCTCCAGTTGGCCGATGCCGGTACGACGACGCTCGATCAGCGGAACCAGTATGGCCACTCCGCACGTCGCCGGGATCGCCGCCTTGATCGCCCAAGAGATCCCTTCGGCGCGAGGCGTCCAGCTGTATCGCGAACTGCGTCGGCGTGTCCGACGGCTGCCGCTCGGCTCGGCCGACGTCGGCAATGGGCTGGTCGAAGCGGTCTGATCGCGGCGCCCGCGTCAGCGGAAAAGGGGGCAGGTACCAATGACACGGGCGCAGGTGTTGGTGTGCAGGCTTTAGCCGCCCAGTGTCGCTGCTCCGCAGCGAGTGGAAGCGTCCGGCAAAGGGGTCAGGTACCAAACATGCGAAGCACCCTACGGGCCATTTGGTTTTTGGTACCTGACCCCTTTGCCGCTCGACCAACGCAATCCCAACATCAAATCTGGATGAAGCACTACAATACGATCTCCGTCACGATCGCACACGCGATCGTCCAATGGGGAACAAACGATGTCGAAAATGAAAACGGTGATCGTCACCTTGGACGATGAACATGTCGCCAAGATTCAACAAGTCGCGGCGCAGTGCAAGGCGGCGGGGATGGTGGTCGGAGAGTCGCTCGAAGTGCTCGGCCAAATCACGGGCCGAATCGATCCGAGACGAGAACCCGCATTGCGGAAGGTTCCCGGCGTGATCAGCGTCGACGAATCCCAGGATTATCAATTGCCTCCCAGCGATTCCGACATCCAGTAAAGAACGACATCCAACTGGATCGACGGTCTTCCCGTTTGCTTCCGGGTGTCTTCTGTAGAATCGTCGTGGCCGGGTGTCACACTGACATCAGTGATCTCTTCTCACTGTGCTCATGACACGACACCATGAAATCATCCTGCGCCTTCGCCACGATCGCTCTGGTCGCGTTGTGCCTTTGCACCGCGTGCACGCCCGTCAAGCAAACGCAAACCGATGACGCTAAAAAGCGAGCGCTCGCGGAAAACGTTTCCAACGATTCCGCAGCGGGCTATTTCACGTATCGCGATTCCGATCCCGACGACGACGATGATTCGCCGCACGTCCCCGACTTCTTCGCCGGGATGGACGCGATCAGCCGACCCGCGGTGAAGCCGGAGGAAAAACCCACCACGGCGGATGAAACCACAGCAGGGAGTGAAATCTCTGCGGACGATGCTTCTCCGCCGCAGGCGATCCCCGACCCACTGTTGGACCTGTTGCGCGACGATGACGGACCGGTGGTGCGGGCGGCGGTGACGGTCGACCCGGCAGAACTCGACGTCAGCGAGAGGATCGGGCGCAACACCTGGATGGCCTGGTGCGCCGGCAACGAAGGGTTTTGGGATTGGCTCTGCACCGACAGCCTCGGCTTCATCGATCTGTTGAAATTGGTCGATTCGCGGCGGGCAGGCACAAATCGCCGACGTTCAATTTGCCGCCGGTGGGCGACAAAAGCTTTTGCAGATTTGTCATCGGATCGCCGACAAAGCGGAGCATGCGTTGGAAGAACTGAAAAGTCAGATGGCTTCGCTGGCACCGAAGGAGTTCTCCTTTGCCTATGACCAGCAGTTGGCCAAACGGATTGAGTCCGATGACCCCGAAGCGGTCTCCTCTCTGATGCAGCTCTGGTATCACGCGTTGGTTCGCCGCAACGACGATCGCAGCGCGACTCATCAGGAGCAGACCGTCTCTGTGCCCGCGGCGAAGAACGGCAAGCCTAAAAAGTCGTCAAAGGAGAAAGCCTCCCGTAAGGTCCTCCGCTAGTAATACCGTCTCGTTTCCCCCAGCGGGTACGGATGCCCGATTCGATCCATCGTCAACCTTTTTGAATGATCCGCCCCATGAGTGACCCGTCGACTTCGCCGATCAATGGTTTCCTGGTGCGACTGCCCGCTGCTGCATCGGCTGCACTGGCCGCGTCGGCTGATGCATTAAAACCCGCCGGCAACCGGTTCGAATTCGAGCCGCTTTTTTCAACGTCCTTATCCAAGCTCGGGGTCGCCGCCGCCGATGGCAAAGACTGGATACTCGCGCGGCCCAAGGAATCCTTCGGTGGCGGCAATCCTTGGGACATGGTGCACGAGGCGCGCGAAATGATGGCCGGCGGCGTGGGGCTGGCGGGCGACACCGTTCCCGATCTGATCGAACCGGATCTGTGGCAGGATTGGATGCCTTCGATTCCTGGTCAAGAGGCTGCGCTCGCTGCGGCGAGTGATGTCTGTGCCTTTGAAGACCAGAACCCAGAGTTGCCCGGTCGCCGAGGAGCGTTCGCCTGGCATTTGGATGACGGGTTTTCCCAGCTGGCCCGGGCACGCGACCTGGTCGGCTCCGATTCGGAGATCGTCCGCGTCGCGCATTTGGATACCGGCTATGACCCCGACCACCAGACCTTTCAGAAGGACTTCGTCGAAAAGCGACTTCAACGTAACTTCATTGATGGCGATTCGCCCGACGATGCTCGCGACCCCGGCAACACCGGCCCGTTGCGAAACCCCGGCCACGGCACGGCGACACTGGCACTGCTTGCCGGCGGCCCTATCCGGTTCAACGGCGCCGGGTATCACTTCGACGGCCTGTTGGGAGGAGCGTCCCAGGTCCGTATCGTGCCGGTGCGTGTCGGCAATTCCGTCGTGCAACTGACGACCAGTAGTGTCGCCCGCGGCATTCAATACACCGTCGAACTGTGCACGAAGAAACGCACTCGCGTGCACGTGATTTCGATGAGCATGGGCGGGGTCGCATCGCAAGCTTGGGCGGATGCGGTCAATCAGGCCTATGAAGCCGGGATCATCTATGTGGCGGCGGCGGGTAACAATTTTTCGGCGGGCTTTTTCGGAGTCCCCACGCACCAAATTGTTTACCCCGCGCGATTCCGACGTGTCATCGCCGCCTGCGGCGTGATGGCCGATCGCACGCCCTACTACGACCTCAGCTTCGGAACCATGCAGGGCAACTGGGGACCGCAATCCGCCATGGCGACTGCGATCAGCGCTTACACGCCCAACGTCCCCTGGGCCCGCATCGGTTGCAACGAACTGGTCAACATGGACGGTGCGGGCACGTCATCGGCAACCCCACAAATTGCCGCCGCGGCCGCGCTGTATCTGCAGACCCACGCGGACGAATTGTTCGATTCGCAGAAATACCCGGAACCCTGGATGCGTGTCGAAGCGGTCCGCCGGGCGCTGTTCCTGTCGGCCGACAAGACCGCCGATGGTGGCAGTCGCGAGAAACTGGGTAACGGCATCCTGCGGGCGCTCCAGACGTTGGAAGTCGCACCGGCCGACCGCGCCACGCTGCGCAAAACCCCGACCGATTCGGCCGGCTTCCCGTTCCTCAACGTCCTGTTCCGACGCGGACTCGCTCCATCGCCGGAAGACAGGATGCTTCAACTCGAAGCCACCCAGCTGATCCAGCGCTGGAACAGTACCCAGGAAGAAAACCCGCTCGATCGAGCCGTCGACGATCCCGATCGCCCCTCCGAAGATGTGTCGCAAGACCAGATCCTCGCGTTTCTGGATCAAGTCAGCCAGCACCCCGATGCATCGAAGGTCTTGAAAGCCAGGGCCAAAGCGTACTTGGATGCGACGGCGGGAAAGCCAACCCGAGCGAAGCGTCCTGCGACCGAGACGCCGCCGGCGAAAACCGACAAGACCGCTGCGCCGGCGAGCGTTTTCCAACCGCCGTCTCCGCCCTTTCGAACCCTCCGCGCTTACGCCGTTGATCCGAGTCTGACGACGTCCCTGGAAACGGCCGGCATCAGCGAGGTCACCCTGAAATTGCCCTGGGAAACACTGCAACCCGGACCGATCGGCGAGTACCTGGAAGTGGTCGATGTCGATCCGCCCAGCGGCTGCTTTTACGAACCCGTCGATTTGGATGCCCCGGCCTTGTTAGCCCAGGACGGATTGCCCCCGTCGGAAGGATCGCCGCAGTTTCATCAGCAGATGGTGTATTCCGTTTGCAGCCTGACGATCAAA
Source organism: Rhodopirellula sp. SM50 (assembly GCF_002289565.1). Taxonomy (GTDB): domain Bacteria; phylum Planctomycetota; class Planctomycetia; order Pirellulales; family Pirellulaceae; genus Stieleria. The sequence goes on from NZ_NTFY01000019.1 coordinate 25,541, forward strand.
CACTTCGAACGGGCACTCGGACGCAAATCCCTGTGGCGACCGGGCCCACCGGCAGAAGGCGCCCATCGAAAAAACGATGCTCACTTTGTTCCCCGGCTACGCGCCTACCCGCACGCGCTGCGCGAAGCCAATGCGTATTATTCGCCATCGAAAGTGGCATTGTTGTTCGGCTACTTCAATGCCTCGCGCGATCGCCCCGGCGACTACTTGCCGGGCGGACGCATCTTCACCTGTCTCTCGCACGACATCATCGCCCACGAAACCACGCATGCCTTGCTGGACGGCATGCACCGTCAGTTTTTGTTGCCCAGCAATCGCGACGTCCATGCCTTTCACGAAGGCTTTGCCGATTGCGTCGCGATGTTGCAGCATTTTACGTTTCCAGAACTGGTCACCCATCAAATCGCCAACACACGTGGGGCAATCGACTCGCAAGAAAACTTACTGGTGCAATTGGCATCCCAGTTCGGTCATGCGACCGGCCGGAGAATGGCACTGCGTGATGCGATCGGCAAGGTCAACAAAGACGGACGATGGCAGCTGCGCCAGCCCGATCCGCGGGAATACGAGACCACCGAAGAATCCCACGCCCGCGGACGGATCCTCGTCTCGGCCGTGTTCGACGCGTTCCTGTCGATCTACAAACGCCGCACCGCCGATTTGCTGCGTTTGGCCACCGGCGGCACGGGCATCCTCAGCCCCGGCGCCATCCACCCCGATCTGGTTGATCGCCTGGCACGCGAAGTCACACGCTCGGCCCAGCATGTGTTGACGATGTGTATCCGAGCTTTGGATTACTGCCCACCGACCGACATCACCTTCGGCGAATACCTGCGGGCGATCATCACCGCCGATCATGACCTGATCACCAACGACGACTTGGGTTATCGAGTTTCGTTCATCGAAGCGTTCCGGCGGCGTGGCATCTATCCACGCGACGTCCGCACACTCAGCGAAGCCAGTTTGCGCTGGCGATCACCCGAGTCGGAAGACCCGCTGCCCTCCGAAGGACTGATGCGATACCTGAAAAGCCTGCGCGCCGCGGGCAACGAGCATCTGTATGCAGATTCGCGAGAAGAGATTTTTCGATTGCAACGCAAGATGCGTTACGAGCTTCACACGTGGCTCAGTCGACACCTGAAATCGGCGGACGACCAGCAGCGTGATGCCCGGTTCCTAGGCCTCGATCCAAGCAAGTCGTTCGAAGTTCATTCGGCGCGGATCGCCTGTCGCGTCAGCCCCGATGGCGACGTGCTGCCCCAGCTGTTGATGGGACTGCTGCAAACGACCACGCAGCCGGTGGACCCCAGTGACCCCAAGGGTCCCGGCATGTCGTTTGAAGGCGGTTGCACCGTCGTCGCCGATCTGCGCGCCAGCAGCGTGCGTTACTGCATTCGAAAAAGCCTGCAAAGTGCTTCGCGGCTGGCCCGACAACAGGAGTTTGCTCTCGGCGAATTCGACTCCTTACAGGCGACCTACTCGGGCGCCCGTTCGCTGAACGCGGAGCCGCCGGCGCATGACGATGAGCCGTTCGCACTCCTCCACCGTGGCCCCTCCCTCTAGGCAACTCCAATGGCAAAACGCAAATCAGCCAGTAAGAAAGTCAAAACGCGGTCACAGGCCTCGACCAAGGCAGGGCGAACCCAATCCAAGACTACCAATCGGAAACGCGTGACCCGAAAAGCCGCCAAAGGAAAGGCGCCTAAACGCAGGTCCACGAAGCGTAAGAAGACAGCAACGCAGCCCGACCTGCCCGCCGTCCGCGTGCGGATGTTTCGCCAGGGGCTCGGGGACTGTTTCCTGGTGACGTTCGATGTCGGCGGCGACGAGCGTCACATGCTGATCGATTGCGGCACGCTGGGCAACAAGAATTCGGACGTCAAAACGAACGACATCGTGGAGCATCTCGAATCGACAATTCTGGACAACGGTCCGCTGCACGTCGTGGTCGCCACTCACGAGCATCAAGACCACTTGTCCGCGTTCCGAACCAAGGCGATGAAAGCGTTGGTCGGCAACGTCGGTCACGTCTGGTTGGCCTGGACCGAAAACCCCGATGATCCGGACGCCAAGACACTTGCCAAGTACCGCAACGATTTGGGAAAGGCGTTAGCGGAGATCGCTCTTGCGTCGCCCGACACCGAAGTCGGCAAACAAGTCCATGACTTATTGGGCTTTGCCGGTGAAGCGTCCAACGATCCGTTGGGCTTTGCCAAGACCGTCAACGAAGCGATGGATTTCGTCCGTACAGGACTCGGCGTCAAGCCGAGTTATCACAATCAGGGAGATCTGATCGAAGCGGACTGGTTGCCGGGCTTTCGCATTTACGTGCTCGGACCGCCCCGCGACAAGGATCTGCTAAAAGATCTCGGCAAGCACGGCAGCGACGAACTGTACGGCCTGATGCGAGCGGCGAAACGAAGCGCAGCGACGCCGGCAAGCCCCGTGTCGGCTGCTGAAGAGGAGGCGTCTGAGCTGGAGCAGCCGTTCGATTCGCGATTTCGTCTTTGTGATGAAGAGCAAAAACGCCAGTTCTATCCCGGCTACTGCGAGGCGAAGCAGCACTGGCGATCGGTCGACGTCGGCTGGATGAACGCGGCCACCCATTTCGCACTCCAACTCGACAGTCTGACCAACAACACCTCGTTGGCGCTTGCGATCGAGCGGATCGCGGACGGAAAGGTCTTGCTGTTTCCCGCCGACGCACAGCAAGGGAATTGGCTGTCCTGGCACGACCCGGAACTGCATTGGTCCGTCACCGACGCGGACGGCGCGGCTCGTAAGGTGACGGCCGCGGACCTGCTGTCGCGAACGGTCTTTTACAAAGTAGGACACCACGCCAGTCACAACGCGACGGCTCGCGGCCGGGGCTTGGAACTGATGGCCAACGAAGACGAATTAACGGCCTTCATCCCGGTCGATCGCAAACTGGCGCTCACTCGCAACCCGAAGGGATCTTGGCAAATGCCCGCCCGTCCCCTGTACTTACGTCTGTTACAAAAATGCCAAGGCCGCGTCGTCCGAGCCGACACCGGCTGGGCGGCAAAAGCCAAGTCTGGCGACGCGTCCGAGAAGGCACTGCGCGACCTGGCCGACGATGATCAATGGACCAACTGGAAAAACTCGCAAACCGCCGCCAAACACATCCGAACCGACAACACCCTGTTCGTCGAGTATCTGTTGAAGTAGTCGTGAACTATTAACCGTCATTGATACGCCGTCTCTCGGACAGGCCGCCGACCGTGACGTTTTTCTATTCCCTCGCGATTGATGACAGCCCGTCACGCAGGATTGCCATCGTCTCGGCTTGATAGCGCTGGACTCGCTGCTGCGCCGCCCGCGCTTTCTGCCGAGCCGACTCCGGGTTGCGGGCCAGCTCGAGGATGGCCGGGACGATGTTGGGAACGTCGGCGGGGTCATCGAGGTTAAACAGCCATTCGCGCAGTCCGATATCTTCCCACATGTATCCTTTGGACGTCTGTTCGGCCCAGCGGCAGACGATCGCAGGAATCCCGTGGCCGATGCACATGATCGGCGAATGCATCTCGTTGCCGAACAGCCCCGCACTGCGGACATAGACGCTCATCGCCTCGCCGGTCAACCAGTACGTCGGCCGCCAGATCACGCGTTCGCGGACGTCTGCGGGCAGGCGATCCAAGATCACGTCCTTTCCCACCTGCATTTGCGTTTGGTCTTCGGGGCAGAGCAAGACTTTCAAGTCGGTCGTCTTCGTGATCTCGATGATTGCCGCCCGCAATTGTGCGTGGTCGTGCTCCTTCATCTCCTCATTGCGAGCGTGTTTGACCGGGTCAAACGGACGGTCTTTGATCAACCAGTAGGGCGTGTAGCGAAGTCTGGGAATGCAGCACAGGAACTTGCCGCTCTCCAAGCCGTGCTCGACCAGAAATGCATCCGCTTTTTCGTCATCACGCAAATCACAGGCGAACGCGCCGTCGGGACCAAACTGCATGATCGGCGCCGTGCAGCCCTTGTCTTTGGCGAGTGCCAATGAGTGTGAATCGCGGAAAAACACAAACGCCGCGTCGCTGAGCACACGAATCGTTTCGGCCATCGCCGCCGCCGACGTCGCCTGGGTCGAACTGGATTTCTTCGGCGGCAGCGTGATCCCATAGATGCCGTACGGTTTGCCGGTTTCCTCGGCCCAACGAACGACATCGCGCTGCGCGACCAGGGACGCCCCCGATCCATGCAACAGAAAATCGCAATCGTCAAACGCGGTCTTGAGCTGGTCCGCCCCCTTGGCGATCCGCAGCTTGGGGAATCGCGACAACAATAACGCCTCAACCCCGTTGTCCACCTTGCTCGGCCACAACGTGACTTGCACGTCGGGAAGATGCGTCTGGAGGATTCGCAGCACGCCGGGAGTGTGGGCGATGTCACCGATATTGACGGTCTGCCACGAAGACCGCAACAGAATGTGTTTCGGGGCCGTCGACTGTGCGCCCGCGAGAGTCGTGTTGCATGTCGCTACTGCCAGCAACGCCAAAAGATTTCGTCGGTTCATCGCGTTACGTTCCGCTGACGCCATCTTTGATTCCTTGGGATAGAGGTTGGGGACCCTGATATTAATCACTTCCCGGGCAACAAAGTAGTTGCCGCTTGGTGCCCGCGCAATGCCTTTGACGATAGCGCTCAAGAAGCTAGCGGAACGGCGCGAGCCGTCCGGTGTCAGCTTGAAAACACCTTGAAATACCGGAGGGCTCGCGCCCTACCGCTAACAAACAACACCCCGGTTGGCGTCAGAGTAGGTGGCATTGTGTCCCTGCCCTAACGTAAAACAGCGAACACTGCGATTCTCCGCTCGCCCCTCCCTGCCAGGGAGGGTGACTTTAAAACTGCACGACCTCAAAAAGCGTGGGTGATTTCCATGAGTCGATGCCAATGCTCGGAGGCGGGTTTGACTCGTATGATTGGCGTTGCCGAGGCATCGAACTTGCCGCAGAGCGGATCGAGGGCTAGAATCGAGGCATGAATTCCCCCTTTCTTGCCCTGCTGTTGATCATCAATTTATTGGCGTGTCCGCTGCGTTGCCTGTCGTGCGAAACGACGGCGGCGGCGGGTGAGGAACGCGCGGCGGAGACGTGTGCTTGTTGTTCGCATTGCGATCAGGCTCCCCTCTCGGCCCCGCCCGCACCCTGCGGTGATGAGTGCAATTGCCAGAGCTGTATCTGCGAAGGCGCCGTCATTCAGACGGAGACCGAGTTGCCGGACACGGATCTGCTGATCTGTTGGGAACAACCGACATCGGCTCCTGTCGCTTGCTCTACTGGGCAAGACCTAGTCTTGACGCGACACGGGTTTGCCTGCACCGGGCAACTTTGCTGCGGTCGCGATGTGCGCGTTGCGCATCAATCTTGGCTGATTTGAGCCGACCGCTTCCAAGGAACGCCTGAATCGCAATCGATGATTGCGTCTTCGTCGTTCGCCGTTTGCGCCAATCGCGGACCGGGTGAAGAAATGTAGGGCATGCTGTGCATGCCTTCTGTCACGCACATTGAGACTCGTTCCCAGGCTCCGCCCTACGCCGTGAACGATTTATTTCCTGTGTTTGACGAGGTTTTAGCGGCAGGGCGCAAGCCCTCCGGCTTGCGCATCGTTGCCAACACACCGGAGGGCTCGCGCCCTACCGCTAAAAAATCGTTCACGGCGTAGGGCGGAGCCGGGGAACGAGTTGATGCTGTCGCTGATCAGTCGCCGGGCCAATGCTGGGCGATCTTGTTGCGCAGGAAATCGGCGCTGCGACGCAATTGATCGATCCCGTCGACGCCGTCTTCGATGCTGATCCAGCTGTCAAATCCCTTGCCGGCCAGTTCGCTGAAGATCGCGTCGTAGTCGTTCAGGCCCTTGCCGATTTCGCCGTGGCTGAGCCGTTTGGCGTAACCGACTGCGCCGCCTTCTTCACGCCGCAAGTCCTCCAGCGTTCCCTCAATCAGGTAACGGTCGCTGGCGTGCATCGTGACGACGCGATCGGAAACCCGCTTGAGCAATGCGATCGGATCGTCGCCGGCCAGGAATGCGTTGCTGGGGTCGTAATTGACGCCGAAATTGGGATGATCGATTGCTGCGACCAGAGCACAGAAAACGTCCATCGCCTGAGCGAACTCGGGGTATTCCCAAAAATCGTCCTTGTAGTGGTTTTCCAGGATCAACGTGATGCCGTGCTGTTGGGCCAGCGGCAGACAGGCCGCGATGCTGTCGGCGGCAAGCCGAATGCCCTGCTCCACGGTCAGCTCCGGCCGACGCTGGCCGCTGAGGACGCGGCAGTAGCTTCCGCCGAGCGCGTGGGTCATCTCGATCCAACGTTTTTGTTTGGCGATCTCGGCCTCACGGAAGGCGGCATCGGGGTGGGTGAAGTCGGGCGAACAGCAGAGCATGGGGATGCTCATGCCCAGTTCTTCGACTTGTTTTCGCAGCACGGGCCAATTCGCGGGATCGGCCAGCTCCAGAAAACCGGCGTAAAACTCCAGACCGTCGATGTCCAGCGTGGTCGCCAGCTCGAACCACTCGGCCAGTGTCATCGAGCCGTCTTTGCAGAGCGCCTGCATGTAGGCCTTGGGGAATGCGGCAAGTTTCGGCATGATGCTTCTCAAACGGGTTTCAACACAGATTTGACGACTTCGCCCCGGTGCATCTTTTCAAACGCTTCGTGCCACTGATCGATCGGCCAGACGCCGCCGATGATCGGTCGGACATCCAGTTGGCCGCTGGTCAGCAACGCCAGCACCCGTTCCCAGATCGGCCAGTTGTGACTGAAGCTGCCTTGCAGCGTGACGTTTTTTTGAACCAACGGATCCAGATTAAAGCCCAGCGGCTGCGGCCCCCAGCCGACCTTGCTGATCCAACCGGCCGGTCGAACCACATCGATCGCAATCTTCAGCGTCGCACTGGCACCGGCCGCATCGATCACGCCATCGCAACCCAAGCCGTCGCGCTGGCGTGCCCACCCGCTCGCATCGCCGACGATGCCTTCGCACCCGTAATGCTTTTGTGCGATTTCCAGTCGCCGCCGATCCGATTCCAAACCGACCAGGGCAACTTCGGCACCGCACAGACGAGCCATCGCGGCGCACAGGATGCCGATGGTTCCCGGCCCCAGCACGATGACCCGATCACCGGGTTCGATCCGTGCGTTTCGAACGACGGCGTTGTAGGCCACACAGCAGGGCTCGGTCAAACAAGCGTGTTCGAATGCCAAGGAATCCGGCACGTTGTGCAGGATTCGAGCGGGGACGCGAACGTACTTCGTCATCGCGCCATCGACACCGTACCCAAACCCTTTGCGGGTCGGATCCAGGTTGTACAGCCCGCGGCGGGTCATCGGGTTTTGCTGGTCGATGATCGCCGCGGTTTCGCTGACGACGCGATCACCTTCTTTCCAGCCCTCGACCGCTGATCCGAGTTCGGCAATGTGTCCGCCGAATTCATGGCCCAGCACGACCGGATAGTTGACCGGCCAGGAATGATTGGCGGTCCACTGGTGCAGATCGCTGCCGCAGACGCCGACGTTGGCGACTTCCAGCAAAACATCCTCGGGGCCGATCGACGGTCGGTCCATCTCCCTCAATTCCACCGATTCCGGTTCGGGGGCGAAATTAACGACGGCGGCTGATTTCATGTTGGTTCTTTCCTGAGCTGGGATAGCCTTCCAGGCTGTCGGGATCGAGATGGCGAGTCGGGAAACCTATTCCACGGTTTGTGCATGAACCGCGTCGCAAATCAATTTCAACGAAGCTTCCAAATCCCCGTCGGCCGTTTTGAAGGCATCGGCGTCGATCGTCAGCGGCGCGCCCAAGACGACCAGTGGCGCCCCGTACTTGGGACATTCGATGGCTTGTTCGAGTGACAGACCGCCGACAGCCTGGACGGGAATCTTGACCGCGCCGACCACCTCACGAAGCTGGTCCAGCGGGCTCGGCATCCGCAGCCCGCGGGCCGCAATGCCGCGACGCTCATCGTAACCGATGTGATGGATCACAAAGTCACAGCCGAGGTCTTCGAGCCACTTCGCCCCGGCTACCATGTCTTCGCAAACCATGTTGTCTCCCATCACCTTGCAGCCAAAATCCGCACCGGCTTTGACGACGCAACGGATGGTTTCTTCGTGGGCGCGAGCCATCACGACGACGTGCGTGGCACCGGCCTTGGCCATCATCTCGGCTTCCAAGTAGCCGCCGTCCATCGTTTTCAGATCCGCCACGATCGGCGTCTCGGGAAACGCCTCCCGCAACGCCCGTACCCCGTGCAACCCTTCGGCCAAGATCAGCGGCGTGCCGGCTTCCAACCAATCCACCCCAGCCCGCATGGCCAGATGAGCGGTTTCGAGTGCTTCGTCGATGTTGGTCAAGTCGAGAGAGATTTGGACGATGGGTCGCATGGGGAGTGGGGAGTGGGGAGGGAATGAAGTGGGATAGGCTTCCAGCCTGTCGTCTTTGCAATGACAGGCTGGAAGCCTATCCCACGTTAACTCGTTCCCAGGCTCTGCCTGGGAACGCAATGCGTCGCCGGCTCTGCCGGCTGGCTGGTTGATTCGGGAGGCGGAGCCTGGGCTGCGCAAAATCTCTCCGGTGAAACGTGCATTCATTCGCAGAATCTTGGCGGTTTCCATTCCGTCGGGGGCTTCTTGGGATCAGCCGTTTGGCGCCAGCCTACGGGCACTCCGTTGTTGCCGAGGCCCGAACGCTTGCGCGAATCGGCTGATGTCAATCGTGTTTTTGATGCCCAACCGCTCCATGCTCATCGTTGGCCTACGGCAACTCCATCACTTCGACTTTGCGAATGTGAACCTTGCTGCCTGGATCGTGTTGTTGGAACGCAAAGTGGCCTTGTTTGAAGGTCAAATCAAAATCCAAGTACTCGTACAATTCGTTGCCATCGATGGTGACCTTGATCCGCGTCATGTTGCGGCCACGCCAAACGTCGTCGCGGACTTCCAAGTCATAGGTGAACCAGGTTCCGGGTTTGACATGCTGCTTGTAGACGTGGCACATCCCATAGATCGATCCGGTGCGAATCGGATCGGTGTGGGTGCTGTCGATTTGTGCTTCGTAGCCATCGGTGAATCCCGGCTTCCGCGTGGTGCGGAAGTACAGACCGGAGTTGCCGCCGTCGTTGATCTTGATTTCGGCGCGATAGCGAAAATTCTTGTAGGGTCCCGTCGTGTTGACCAACATCGACGGCGGTCCGGAGCCGGCGATCGCGCCGTCTTCGACTTTCCAAACACTCTTGTCATTGCCGACCTTTTCCCAGCCCTCGAGCGTTTCGCCGTCGAACAGGGACACCCACTTGCCATCTTCGGCCGGGGCAGTTGATGCGATGAAACAAAGTGACAATGCGGCAAAGCCGCAGAACAAACGTCGAGCAATCGTCATGGTGAGATCCCAAAAGTGTAAAACAGTCGGTTCGTGCCTGAATCGGTGAACAGGCCAAAGTCAAAGCGCAGCTTCAATGCACAGCTTTAATGTACAGCGAGGGAGCAACACTTTAACCGCCCCCCGCGGCGGCGGCTATTATGCAACCGCGTGTGGATGGCGGAATCAGGTCCATCGGCGGCATGGGACTGGATTGGTTGCAGCCAGCTGGCGACGGATTGGAGTATCGACAGAAAACCCCACGACTTAAAGTCACCCTCCCTGCCAGGGAGGGTCGAGCGCAGCGAGGGGAGGGTCCGTTAAGTTGTTGAAACACCGATGCTTGCCAAAAAGGTTGATGCAAGATCATGCGTGCACTATTGATGAGCCCGGAAGCCGGTCCCGTCTGGTTGAACCCCGAGAACAGTCTGATGCGAATGCTTAGTGTTTTAGTTGTTTGTTTGTCCCTGGTGAGCACGGTGCCGGCGCAACAGGTTGTCGACCGTACCACATTGACCGGTAAAGTCATGTGTGGCTATCAGGGCTGGTTCAACTGTCAAGGCGATGGCGCGAACCTCGGTTGGACCCATTGGGCGAAACGACGCAACCAGCCCTTTGGACCGGGCAACGTGACGGTCGACCTGTGGCCGGATCTGTCGGAGTACGCGGAACACGAACGCTATGCCACCGGTCTCAAGCATGCCGACGGTCGCATGGCGGAGGTCTTCAGCAGCGGCAACCGCGACACGGTGATGCGACATTTTCAATGGATGCAAGACTACGGAATCGACGGCGCCTTTGTGCAGCGATTTGCCAACGGACTGTCCCATCCAACGTCACTGCGGCACAAAAACAGGGTGCTCGCGCACTGCCGCGAAGGGGCCAACCGTGCCGGTCGTGCCTTTGCGGTGATGTATGACTTGTCGGGTCTTCGTGCGGGTCAGGTCTCGCGCGTGCGGGACGATTGGACGAGATTGCAAGCAGACATGAAGATCGCCGATGACCCCGCGTATCTGCATCACCAGAATCAACCGGTCGTCGCAGTCTGGGGCATCGGGTTCAGCGACGATCGCGACTATTCGTTGGCTGAATGCCTTGAGCTGGTGAAATGGCTCAAATCCGACGGATGCACCGTCATGCTCGGGGTACCGTCGTTCTGGCGCGAAGGCAAACGGGATGCGGTCAGCGATCCCCTGTTGCACACGATTCTGGAATCGGCGGACATCGTCAGCCCCTGGAGCATCGGACGGTATCAAACGCCGGAGCAGGCGACGCGTCATGCCGCAACGGTTTGGAGCGGCGACCGTCAATGGTGCGATGCACGGAAGATTGATTTTCTGCCGGTCGTGTTTCCGGGCTTCAGTTGGCACAACCTTACCGGCGACAAACTCGGTGCGATACCGAGATTGAAGGGGCAATTCCTGTGGTCGCAACTGACCGCGGCCAAACGCGCCGGATGCGAAATGATTTACGTCGCGATGTTCGACGAAGTTGATGAAGGCACGGCGATCTTCAAATGCAGCAACGATCCGCCCGTGGGAAACGGTGCCCGGTTTCTGACCTATGAAGGACTGCCCAGCGACCACTATCTAAAGCTGGTCGGCCAAGGCGGCAAGCTGCTGCGGGACGAAATACCGATCACCGAAACGTTCGAAAGCCTCCCGAATCCATGAAACGAAATTCGCTCGGGCGACAAATGAAAGCTCTGACGTACGTTGCTCGCCGGGGCAACAACCGTGCAATGGGACCAATAGGACGCATAGGACGCATAGGTCCCAGATGTCCTATTGGTCCTATCGATTGTGTTCACGGAGCGTTTCAGCCAACTCTTTCGACACGTTCGGCCGATCCGCCGCAGAGAGCGAATGGCGCATCAACAGCAAGGCGAGAACAATCCCGGTGCGCCTGATCATCAAAAACTTCCTGTTGAAATCGAAACGTGTACAATGGTGCTGTAAACGCACGCGTTGTGACGTCGTGCTTCGCGGTGGTGCGATGCAACATTCTATTGGCTGACGGTGTTTTCGATGTCGAATGATTCGAAAAATGGTCGTCCTGACCAAATCGATGCGGTTTGCCGAGAGTTTAAGCGGGCGTGGGTCGTCGGCGAAAACCCTCGGATCGAAGATTTTGCCGAGGGGATCGAACCGGCGAATCATTCCGAAGCGATTCGCCAGCTGTTGCGCATTGAATTGGATCTCCGACAGGCGGCGGGTGACCCGGTCGACCTGTCAACGTATCGCAATCGATTTCCGATCACCTTGGATTCGATCATCATGACGGATCAACAACTGCCGCTGACCGAAGCGCTCGGTGCGACTCGGGGCCGCGACACGGACGGCGATTTCACGATCAACCACAACGGCGGTAAGCCGCGGCAGCTGGGGCAGTACGAGTTGCTCGAACGGATCGGCCGCGGGGGGATGGGAATTGTCTTTCGCGCCCGGGACGTCAAGCTCGGCAAAACGGTCGCCGTGAAGGTGTTGCCCCTGAACTCGGCGGTGATCAGTCCCTCGGCTCTCGCCCGGTTTCAAATCGAGGCGAAGGCTGCCGCACAGTTGGAGCATCCCCATGTCGTCACCGTGTTCGCATCCGACGTTGACGATGGAATCTACTACTATGCGATGCAGTACATCCGGGGACAGAATCTGGCCAAGCGGATTTCGGAGTTTCGCGAGGCGGGGTCGTCCCAGGGGAGTTCAGATGGTCTGGCGCGGAAATCCACGGTCAAGATTCAGAACCAGTTGACCGATCGTGGGTCCGGCGACGATGCCGGATCCCACCGCAGCGACCGCTCCGGGGCGCGGCTCGCGGATCGATCGTATGTGGCGACGTTTGCCCGCTGGGGAATCCAGATTGCAGACGCGCTGCAGCATGCCCACGATCTGGGGATTGTCCACCGCGACATCAAGCCATCGAACCTGCTAATCGATGAGCAAGAGAATCTATACGTCGCGGACTTCGGGTTGGCGCAGATGCAAGGGGAAGCCGAGTTGACCCGATCCGGTGACGTGATCGGCACGTGGCGTTACATGAGTCCAGAGCAGGCTTGCGCGCAGCGGGTGGTGGTCGATCATCGTTCCGATCTCTTCTCCTTGGGGGCAACGCTCTATGAGTTGTTCACCTTGCGTCGAGCGTTTGACGGGAAAACGCGCGCCGAGATTCTGCAACAGATTGCGTATGACGATCCGGTTTTTCCACGCAAGATCAACGCCGATCTGCCGGAAGAACTGTCGATCATTGTGATGAAGTGTTTGGCCAAAAACCCCGACGAGCGATACCAGACGGCTGGGGAATTGGCAGATGATCTACGGGCGTATCTCCGTGACGAACCGATTCGGGCTCGCAAGCCCACTCTGTCGCAACGGTCAAGACGATGGGCACGAAAACATCGCTCGTTGGTCAACTCGCTGGTCGCCGCATCAGCCATTGCCATCGTTGCGTCGATCGGTTCATTGACCTATGCCGTCCAAGCGGAAACCGAATCTCGGATCCGTGTGGAAGCCAAGAACACGGAATTAGCGGCGGCGCTCAACGAATCCGAAGGTCGTCGTTTGATCGCGTTGGCGGCGCTCGAATTGCCCCACGATCCCAATCTGTCCCTGGCGCTCGCCGGTGAAGGCGTGCGACGTCATCCCGATGCAGAGGGCCGAACGGCGTTGTTGGCCGCGTTTGATGCCAATCACCAGCGGTTGGTGTTGGAAAATGAATCGGATGTGGGCGAGGCGCGATACAGTCCCGATGGGAAACGGATCGTTACCGCGGCACCCTCGACGAAATACTCCGCCGGCCCGCTGCCGGCCCGCATCTTTGACGCGCTGACGGGCAAGCCGCTCTTGAAGTTGCAAGCCGAGACGACGATCACCTCGGCGGTCTTCGATCCGACGGGCCGGCGAGTCTTGACGACGTCCTGCCCCGGTGGCGCGCTGAGTTTGCCAGAGGAAAAACTGGCGGAAATTTCGCCGCGCGTCTGGGATGCCGATCGCGGTGTCGAAATCGCCGCACTCGAAGGAGCGTTCTTGCTGCAAACCGATTCCGCGTCGTTCTGTCCGACCGGCCCGATGACCAAGATTGTCACACCGGGGATCGACAATTCGGCACGCCTCTACAACGCCGCCGGTGACTTGATGCTGACACTCCGTGGCCACACCGCCCGCGTCACCTACGCCGGCTATTCGCCCGATGGCACCAAGATCGTCACCGTATCGGATGACCACACCGTCCGAATTTGGAATGCCGAAACCGGCGCGGAGCTGCGGACGCTCGATGCGTGGAAGGATCGTTTGCCCGACGAAACTGCGGGGCAACTGGTTCAATCGGTGCGGTTCAGTCCCGACTCGAATCACTTGCTCACCTGTTCGGTCCAACTCGGTGTCGATCTTTGGGATTTAGCCCGCGACGAGTCGACTGCGCTGGGGCACGGCAATCACGTCGCCTTCAGTCCCGACGGTGAACAATTTGCCATCGCCTGGGACGATACGATCCGTGTGCTCGATTGGCATCGCCGAAAGGTGCGTTGTGAATTGGTTCACGATCAGTGGGCCGGGCCGTTCTCGTTTTCCAGCGACAGCAAACGGATTGTCAGTCTGACCGGATCAAAACGGTTTGCCGCGTGGGATGCAGAATCGGGACGGAAGCTCGCCGAGTTTCGCGGACACGACCGGAACGTTCAATTCGCTTCCTTTAGTCCCGATTCGCAGCACCTCGTTTCGGGAACCGGTGGTTCGAACGTCCGCGTGTGGTCAATCCAGTCTGGAAAACAACGCGCCACCTTGCCGGATGAAGCATCAGTCCACCCACCTTTGATCGCACAAGATCCGGACACCCATCGAATTGTTTTTTCGATGAACTACCATCATTTCGGTGGCATCCTGCAGCTCGATTCCGGGGAGTTGACCGACCAGTTCCCAGGGCACCTGCAACCGGAAGGATCCGCGGCGCGGCGACTGGTCACGCACACCGACCACCAGGTTCTGGTTCGGGACGGGGGCACGGGCGAAAGTCTGGGTTCGTTCCGGCAACGGTTGGGTCGGTTCCTGGAAGCGACACCGAGCCCGTCTGGGGAGCATGTTTTGATTCGGACCAAGCGCGGCCCGAGTTGGATTTGGAATTGGAGCAGCGATGAAACGATCTTGGTGACGGGCGATCACGAAACCATTCACGCTGCGGCATTTCATCCTACCGCGTCCCAAGTGGCCTGCGGCGGCGACGATGGCATTGTCGCGACCCGAGATGTGACGACCGGCACTGAACTGCGGCAATTCTCCTGTCGCGGCGAGATCGCTCATCTGATCTACAGCCCAGCCGGCGATCGGCTGTTGGTCATCAATTCGGAGAACCGTGGTTTCGTGCTCGATTCCGATTCGTTGGAAGTGGTGACGCAATTCACATCGCTGGACCACCCCTTCAACCGGGCCGCATTCGTCGCCGACGGAAAACGAATCCTCACCTACCGACTCTCGACCACCAAGCTGGCTTGTTGGGATGCGGAAACCGGCGACTTGATCCACCAGGTCGATAGTCCCGGCGGAAAACTGCACCTGGCGGTGAGTGAGCTGGGGAACCGAGCGATTCTGGCAAGCGATGAAGCGGGGCTGTTTGTCTGGGATGTCTTATCCGGTCAGATCGTGCGGCGAACGACGGGAGCCTACGCCACGGCTGCCTTCCTGGACGACGACACCCTCGTCGCCGCGACCGCTCACCCTTTTTCCAGACCATCGCGAAATCAAGCTGCCAAGTATGGTCCGCCTCAATTGGAGATCTGGAACGTCGCCGGTGAGACCGACCAACCCGACCGCACCTTGCCCCTGCAGGGCGCCATCCACCAGATTCACATCACCGAGGATCCTAATCGCATTCTAATCGGTCAGCGTCATTTTCCCTTGGCCGTGTATGACTCCCAGTCGCTCAAGCCGATCGGTCAGATCCGTGGCCATGCGGCTCCGATTTCGTTTGCCGCGCCCGTGCCCGATCGCAGCGAGATCGTCACGTGTTCCTATGACACCCGGATCATGATTTGGGATGCGAAATCACTCCGTCTTAAACGCACGCTGGCGTCGCACGCTCACCCGATCACCGCCGCGGCGATCTCGGTGGATGGGCGCATGCTTGCCTCGGCTGACCAGGGTGGTGTGCTCGACTTGTGGAATCTTGCCGAAGTCCAGGACAAACCGCTCCAGCACCTCCAGGCGTTTGACAATCCGATCGAAGGGTGCAGTCTGTCGGCATTCAACGCCCGCGTGGTGGCGTATTGCCAAGATGGGCAATGGAACGTCTGGGAAACGGCAAACGGAAAGCCCGCCCAATGGGAAGACGAAAAGGACCGCGTCGTGCTGGCCGAATTCCAACCGGACGGAAGTCGGTTGCTGCTGGTACCGGCAAACCGCAACACAAAACAGTTTCCTTCGCGAATCGTTTCGCCGGCCGGAAAGTCCGTCGAGTTGGACCTGCCGCGTTCGCCCCGTTCGTTGAGATTCAGCCCGTCCGGTGAAACGGTGCTGGGGATTATCGGCCCACAAGCGATCCTGTTTGACGCCGTCTCGGGTGAAAGAAAAACCACGATCGTCACGTCCGAACCGATCGGCTATGCGACCGGCGAGCGGGGCGGTGAGGACATCATGACCAATCAGGGAACATCCATTTCTATTTGGAAACGAACGGGCGATCCGATCCTGACCGTACGGGACGACCTCGGTTTTCGAACCTTCGCCGGAATCGAACACCTCGGTCGCGACGCGGTCTGGGTTCTCTCGTCCGACAATCGGGTCCGCAAGATTCCGATCACAACCGATGCCCTAATCAAGTTCTCTCGTTCGCTCCGTCAAGACGAGCGCGAACGGTTTCATCTCCGCAACACCGCAACGCCGACAGACGAGTGAACCCTTCCGTCGGCCGGCGGTGTAGCGGGCTTGAAGACAAGACCGCCAAGTGAAGCAGCGTCGCTTCGGGTTGGGCCGGTAGGCTCGCGCTAAACCGCTGATGACCGTTTGATCTCAGCCGGCTCGCGCCAGCGTCCGGGCGGCTTCATTGAGGTTCACGGAGCGGTATCGGGCTTTGAAATGGAATCTCCACAATCGGTGCAGTCGCGCTTTCCGCTCGGCGACTCGGCGTCGAGGGTTTCGCAGGAGGAGATCCCGCCGTATTCGTCGGCCAAGCTGATCGCCGCCGTTTCGGCCGCCGCGCAGGCCGCGGTGCGGTCCCGTCCGTAACGTGCCGTCTCGATCGTCATTGACGCTTCATTGGTCGTGCAGCGGAAACGGCAGGACACGCTTTCGGTACACGCATTGCGTTGCGTGTTGAGCAACGTCACGCAGCGGACCGAAGGCAGAATCTCAATCTCTTCGTGTTCCCTGGCCGCCAGATATAGTTCAAGCTGTCGAGCCAAATCGATCGCTCCGACCACGGCTGTCTCTTTTGAGGTGCCGCTATGTTGCAGTTCTTGGTTGTAAATCGTGTTGCCGTGCCGAGATTGAACACGAACGTAGCACTTGTAAATCCAACGCGGGACTTCTTGAAACTGCAAACTGCCCGCTCGCAATCCGCCGTCTCGGCCGATCACTTTTAAGAACCGACTCCACGCGTCTTCGCGCGTGAACGCTCCCAACGTCACCCGGCGTCCCGACGATTCACCAACGCCGGAGAACTCATAACGCTTCGGCGGTTCGGGGTACTGAAACTCGGTGAACGTGATGTTGTGATACCGTTTCGTGACGAGTATTCCCTTCGTCTGCTTCACCAAACCGGGCTCTTCCATCGACGCCGGCGGATAGTCATAACAGGGATCCGACGTGTTCGTCGTTGCCGGGTAGCAACAGTGTGGCGTGCCGTAGTCGCATCGGTTGTCCGCTTCGCACGCGGCTTTGGCATTGCTGCAGGCCGCACTCTCGCTGCTACCCTGACCCCCAAATTCATCCAACCCACATTCATACTCCTCACCCAATTCCGGATCGTAGCAAACGCACACCTGATAGACCGTGCAGTCCCACTGTGTCACTTCCTCCTTGGTGTCCAGGACGTCCACGCCGGTGTTTAAGTCAACCAGGGCCGGAGGTTTCGGTCCCTCGGCGGGCTCTTGAGCCGCCATCGGCAGCGCCACACTGCACGCCATCGAAATCAATACGCAACAGTGAATCAGTGTCGTCTGGTTCATCATTCTTTGTGCTCCCCTTGAAGTGATCAGCTCGTTGAAAGACTCGGGGTCTTTACGCAGAGAAACACCGTAATCTCCCTTCGGGTAGTAATCAACCCACTTACACGAGTGACGCAAATTGAATCAGCCAACGCCGGACACGCGGCGCGGAAACCGTGTTCGTCTCTTTGGTGTATGCCCCCGAGCGGTAACGCTGTGAAGCATTATTTGCTGGTGCTTCTTTAGGTTTTAACGGCAGGGCGATGACAAGAAGACGCGCATCGTTCCCGCGCTTGAAAAGCAAGCTTGTTATTTCGTCAAGGGACTCGATCCGCCGCGCGTCCTGCGCCTCACGTCACTCAGTAAGCAAGCGATCGGGGCGATCGATACGCTTCGGCAGGTGGAGCAGACGATCGAAGCGGTCGAACTTGCCAAACTGATCAAAACCGGCATTTGGCTGCTGCGGCCCAAATCCGATGCCGATGCCGAAACATGTCCATCAGAAACAGGTGGAGAATAACCAGCCTTCCGGTCTTTCAGGCTGACGCCGGACGACTTGCGGCCTGTCGCTTTAGCCGACGTATTCTATGTTCGACCGACAATTGGCAGACTTGGTATGCCAGTTGCTCTTTTTGGCCTGTTTCGAACCTTCACGTTGCTCCACAGGATTTCCGGTGGCATCCGAGACCGAAGCCAAGCAGGCAACACCGACCTGGAAGTCGCTGGAAACGCTGATCGCGGTGTTTGCGATCGCGATGATCACGCTGCATTTGGTCCTGCGTTTCGGCACCGGCAGCGCGCCCACCCTCGTCGCGCTCCCGCTGTTGGGTGTGCTGGTGTTTGGCGGCATCCCGCTGGTCTGGGATTTGCTGTTAAAGATGTTTCGGCGGGAATTCGGATCGGACCTGTTGGCAGGGATCTCGATCGTGACTTCGGTGCTGCTGGAAGAGTACTTGGCGGGATCGCTTGTCGTGCTGATGCTTTCCGGTGGCGAAGCGTTGGAGGCTTATGCGGTGCGGAGCGCCTCGTCGGTGCTGCGCGCCCTCAGCCAACGCATGCCCTCGGTGGCGCACCGGAAACGGGGCGCGGTCGTCGAAGACATCGCGTTGGACGAGTTGGCGATCGATGACATCGTCGCCGTCTTTCCGCATGAGATCTGCCCGATCGACGGGACGGTGATCGAAGGGCACGGGGTGATGGATGAGTCATACCTGACCGGTGAACCCTACATGATGTCCAAGACGCCGGGCTCGACGGTGCTGTCCGGGGCGATCAACGGCGAATCGGCGCTGATCATCCGGGCCGAAAAGTTGGCGGTCGATTCGCGCTACGCCAAGATCATGGAGGTAATGGAGGCGTCCGAAACGCAAAAGCCCAAGATGCGTCGATTGGCCGACAAGTTGGGAGCCTGGTACACCCCACTGGCCGTCGCCATCGGATTGGCGGCCTGGATCGGAACCGGCAACCCGGTGCGGTTCTTGGCGGTGATGGTGGTCGCCACACCCTGCCCGCTCTTGATCGGCATTCCGGTTGCGATCATCGGTTCGATCTCGTTGGCCGCACGCCGTGCGATCATCGTGCGCGACCCATCGTCACTGGAAATGGCCGACACCTGCCGAACGTTGATCTTTGACAAGACCGGGACGCTGACCTACGGCGAACCGAAGTTGGTTCAGCGGATTTGTGCCGATGAAAGTCGCGATCAAGAAATCTTGAGCATCGTCGGCAGCTTGGAACGATTCTCAAAGCATCCGCTGGCCCAGGCCATTGTCGCCGCCGCCGGCGAGGCCAACCTCGCGCCGCAAAGCGTGTCGGAAATCAGCGAGCCGCCGGGCAAGGGGCTGCGCGGCATCGTGGGAGGGCGAAACATCGAAGTCACTAGCCGCAAAAAATTACTGACCCAGCAGCCCGAGTTGCGGACCCAGTTGCCACCGCAGGCGGGCGGACTGGAATGCGTGATACTGGTCGAGGATGAGTATGCCGCGACCTATCAATTTCGTGACACCCCGCGACGCGACGGCGCGTCCTTCATCCAACATTTGGGACCCCGGCATTCTATCCGGCGGACCATGATGGTGTCCGGGGACCGCGAGTCGGAGGTCCGGTATTTGGCCGAACAAGTCGGCATTGAAGACGTGTATTTCAGCCAAAGTCCGGAACAGAAACTGGAGATCGTCAATGCCGAGACGGCCAAGGCGAATTCCATCTTTGTCGGCGACGGGATCAACGATGCGCCCGCCTTGATGGCGGCGACGGTGGGCATCGCGTTCGGCCAAAACAGCGACGTCACGACCGAAGCGGCCGACGTCGTTGTGCTGGACAGCTCGCTGCAAAAGATCGACGAGTTCCTGCACATCAGCCGGCGGATGCGGCGAATCGCACTGCAGAGCGCGATCGGGGGCATGGCGCTGAGCATCGTGGGGATGATGTTGGCCGCCGCCGGATACCTGTCACCGGTCGCCGGCGCGATTTGCCAGGAAATCATCGATGTCGCCGCCGTTCTCAATGCCCTCCGGGTCGCGCTGCCGCCCGAATCGATGATCGATTTTGAAGCATCCCAGGGCGAGGGCTGAGATCGAATCCCACCGGCTGGCGGGTGGACACGGGCCTCACAAATCGACGGGGTTTTCGCAAATTGACAGGGGTTGTCAGCCTCCATAAACTTGAAAAGCTTCTTCACCGAGAAGCTCTTTTCCGAGGATAGGCACGCTGATTCGTGCCGGCGATGTCGTGATCGCGCCCGACCGATCGGAAATGCTATCAGCGAATCAATGCCCGTCGGTTTCGATTGCAAGCCCGACGACCGGTCGCCACCTCAAGCAAGCCCCCGATGGATTCCAGCGAAGCGTCTCAAGATTTGGAGCTCCAAAGCAATCTCCCCCAATGCGCGGTCCCGATCGTGGGGCTGGGGGCATCGGCCGGAGGGTTGACCGCGCTGGAGACCTTGTTCGAGCAATTGCCGGTCGACACCGGTGCCGCCTTCGTGGTCGTCCAGCATTTGTCGCCGGACTACCGGAGCCACATGAGCGAATTGCTGGGCCGCCGCACCAAGATGGCCACGGTGCAATTGACCGATGCGGTTGAGCCCGAACCGAACACCGTGTACCTGTTGCCCCCGGCCAAACACGTCGTCCTGCACGACGGACAATTGCAACTTCGCGACCGAGAAGGCGACGGCGAACTCAATCTGCCGATCGACAAATTCTTTCGCTCCTTGGCCGAACAGAACGACCGCAAAATTGCGGTGATGGTTCTTTCGGGCACCGGCAGCGACGGCAGCGAGGGAATCGTGGGTGTCAAACACGCCGGCGGGTTGGTGTTGTCACAAGACGAAGACAGCGCTCAATTCAACAGCATGCCGCTCAACGCGATCAAGACCGAAGCGGTGCACGTGGTCGCCCCGGTCGTTGAACTTGCCGAAGCCCTCGTGTCTTTCCTGGCCGGCGTTTCGATCGAAGATGTCATTTCGCATTGTTCGCCCTTCATCGAACGCAATGACCTGGAGTCGGTCTACCAGCGGTTGGAACAAGCCTGCGGCGTCGATTTCGAACAATACAAGATCGGCACATTCACACGGCGTCTGTCGCGGCGGATGCTGCTGTCCAAAGTCGATCAATTGGACCGTTACATCCAACGACTCGACAGCGACCCGGCCGAGCTGTCGCGATTGGCCGATGACCTGATGATCGGGGTCACCCGCTTCTTTCGCGACCCAGACGGTTATCAACGGTTGGCCCATCGTTGCATCCGGCCGGCCGTCGCGGCGAAATCCAAAGGCGACGAATTTCGGACCTGGGTCGCCGGCTGTGCGACCGGTCAAGAAGCCTATAGCGTCGCGATGTTGATTCATCATGAATGCGAAAAGTCAGGCATCCCGCTGGGGATCAAGATCTTCGCCACCGACCTGCACCCCGATGCGATCCGGTTTGCCCAGCGAGGACATTTTCCCGCCGAATCGCTGACGGAGATCCCGCCGGAGTTTCGCGAAAAGTACCTGGTGCGAGGAGCCGATGGGTTTGAAATCTGCAAAAACGTTCGCAATTCCATCGTGTTCGCGCGGCACGATGTGCTGCAAGATGCGCCCTTCACCGGCATGGATTTGGTCACCTGTCGTAACCTGTTGATCTACCTGGTCGATGACGCTCAGCGACGCGTGCTGAACATGTTCGCCCACGCGCTCAAGGCGCGCGGAGTGATGTGGCTGGGACCGAGCGAAACCCCCGGCGACTTGGTCGAAGACTTTTCGATCCTCGACAAACATTGGCGGATCTTTCAAAAGGACCGTGACTCACGTCTACCGCTCGACCTGAAATTGCGGAAACGGTCGCTGCACAACGTCAACCTGTCGCGTCGTCGGCATTCGTCCCGCGCGCCCTCGTCCGCTCTAGTGGCGTCCTACGATCGCATTCTGGAACAATACGCACCGCCGGGGATCCTGGTCGACGACGACCTGCGACCGCTGCAGATTTTTGGCGACCTGTCGCGATGGGCCACCCCGCGACCGGGACGCTTGACCGGAACCGTCGATGACATCCTGGTCGAACCGCTGCGACTTCCCGTCGCCTTGGCAATCGAACGCATGAGGGTCGATCAATTGTCGGTGATCTCCGAGCGAGCGATGGTCCAAAGCGATCCCATCGACATCCGGATCAGTGCGTTTCACCACCCCACCCAATCCGAAACCCATTACCTGATCAACTTTGGCAGCGGCGTCACACTCGACGCGCAGCCTGCTTCCGCGGCTGCCTCGACTGCGCTAGCCTCCTCTGGAGTTGCTTCGACTGGCAATCCGAATCACCGACCGCTTGCCGCTCCGGTCCCCTCGCAAACAGACACATCATCGCTTCCGGCGGATTCAAAGCCCGCAGCGGATTCAACGTCCCCGGATGCGGCGTCCCCGGATGCGGCGTCCATGGCGCTCAACGCCGAGCGGATTCGTATGCTGGAGATGGAACTGGAATTCACCCGTGAGAACCTGCAAGCGACGATCGAAGAGGTCGAAACGACGAATGAAGAGCTGCAGTCCAGCAACGAGGAGTTGACCAGCAGCAACGAGGAATTACAGAGCACCAACGAAGAACTGCACAGCGTCAACGAAGAGCTGCATACCACCAACGCCGAAAGCAGTCGACGCTTGCAACTGTTGACTGAAACCACGCGTGACCTGGAAACGGTCATGTTGGAAAGCGACGTGGGCATTGTCCTGGTCGACAATGACTTGAACATTCGCCGCGTTACACCGGCGGCTGCCGATATCTTGTTGATCCGCCGCAAGGATGCCGAGGGCGAACGACTGACCGATTACGCCCACGCCTTGGAGGATGTCGATCTGATTGAATTGGTGCAGCAGGTCAGTCGCGAACACAAAACGATCGAGCTCGAAACCGTCGACCGACGCGACGATCCGATTCTGTTGCGGGTTTCACCCTACCGCGAACGCAGCGGCGTGGTGATGACGATGACGAATCTGCGGACCGTCAAGGAAACCGCCGACAAGCTTCGCAAACTGACCTCGATCATTCAGGACAGCACCGATGCGATTATCGGTGTCGAACTCAATTCGCGGGTCACCAGTTGGAATCGCGGCGCGACACGCTTGTTCGGCTACGAATTGGATGACTCACGCAACGTCGAACTCTGCGACGCCTTGCCGACGGAGATCTGCGAGGTTTGCGAGACGCTGATCCGTGAGCTGGTCCGCCACGGCGATGTCGCGGCGAAAGAAATTTCCACCAAAATCTCGGACAAACAAGTTTTCTTGCAGATCCGCGTCACGCCGGTTCTGGATGAATATGAACGCGTCTCTTCGGCGGCGATCACGCTGTACGACGTTACGGCGATGCAACAAGCCAAAGAGCAGTTGCGTTTGCGGACGCGGGCCATCGATGCGGCCAGCAACGGCATTCTGGTCGTTGACGCACAGAAGGACGATATGCCGATCGTCTACGCCAATCAGGGGTTCGGGCATCTGACCGGGTTTGACCCCCAGGAAGTCGTCGGTCGCAATTGCCGGTTCTTGCAAGGCCCCAATACGGACCCGGCCAATATCCAGAAGATCCGCGACGCGATCGCAAATCAGGAAAGCTGCCGCGTCACATTATTGAATTATCGACGCGACAACACGCAGTTTTATAACGAATTGGTGATCACGCCGATCTTCGATGACAACGGCCAATTGACGCACTACGTCGGTGTGCAAAGCGACGTGACCGACATGGTCGAAGCGAGTAAGTCACTGAAACAGAGCGAGCTTGAGTATCGCAGTACCTTCGAAAACGCCGCCATCGGAATCGCCCACGTCGGAATGGAGGGGCAATGGCTGAGGGTCAACGAAAAGCTTGCCCAAATCTTCGGTTACAGTCGAGATGAACTGAAAACGATGACGTTTCAGGATCTGACGCATCCCGAGGATTTGGACAAAGACCTGTTGCTGTTCATGCAGATGAAACGCGGTGAGATTCCCGGATACGCGATCGAAAAACGTTACATTCACCACGACGGTCACACGATCTGGGCACAATTGACCACTTCGATTCGTCGCGACGTCGACGAAGCCGTCGAATGTTGCATCTCGCTCATCGAGGATATCACCGATCGAAAACTGACCGAACAAAAGCTGGCTGCGTCGCGGGCGATCATCACCGAAGTGGTCGAGAAGAGCCAAGACCCGTTCATCAGTTTCGACGAAAAGGGTGTGATCCAGGTTGCCAATCAGGCCGCATTGGACTTCGCCGGGCGGTCATCGGGCATGCGCGATTGCAGTTTCACCACCCTGTTCGGCGACCAGGCCGATCCGCCGCTGTTGGCTGCCATCGAACGCGTCCGTCAATCACAACGCGCCGAAACGACTGAATATTATTCGCGGCGGTTGAATCGCTGGTATGACGCCCGAGTGTTCCCGGTCGAAAACGGCGCAGCGGTTTACATGACCGATGTGACCGGTCGAAAAGAAACCGAATCCTATCTCGAAGCCGCCCGCATCGCGGCCGAGGAAGCGAGTCAGGCCAAAAGCCAGTTCTTGACCAACATGAGTCACGAAATCCGCTCGCCGATGTCCGCCATCCTGGGCTTTGCCGATCTGTCGCTGCGTGACATACGCGAGGGCAACGACGTCGATCCGGATAACCTGGAAACCGTGATCCGCAACGGCCGCTTCCTGCTGCGGATCATCAACGACATCTTGGATCTTTCCAAGGTCGAAGCCGGCAAGCTGGAAGTCCGCCGGTCGCGATTCAAATTGCTCCCCATGTTGGCCGACATCAACGAATTGATGCGTCACCGCAGCGCATCCTCGGGGGTCCCGCTGGCGATCGAGTTTGACGGCGCCATTCCCAGTCGGCTGCGCAGTGATCGCTCACGCGTGGAACA
This sequence comes from Rhodopirellula sp. SM50, assembly GCF_002289565.1. GTDB lineage: Bacteria > Planctomycetota > Planctomycetia > Pirellulales > Pirellulaceae > Stieleria. The sequence continues at coordinate 50,405 of NZ_NTFY01000019.1, forward strand.
GATCCTGGTCAATCTGATCGGCAACGCGCTGAAATTCACGCCCGAAGGCAGCGTGCGGGTTGTCGTTTCCATGGACACCCAGGACCCGAACGTCATCGAATTCCGCGTGGTCGACACCGGCATCGGTATTTCCGAAAGCAATCTCGAACGGTTGTTCCAAACCTTTAGCCAGGTCCATGATCGCAAGATTGTCGGCGTCGAAGGCACCGGGCTGGGATTGGTGATCAGCAAACGGCTGGCGAACTTGCTCGGGGGCGACATCACGGCGACCAGCGTCGAAGGCGAGGGCAGCGAGTTCGTGTTGCGGTTACCGGTGGAGGCGTCGACCGAGATGATCGAACCGACGGCGGAGGATTTGAAGCCACGTCGGACCAACATCAACAACCTGCCGCGCATCACGGCCCGGGTCCTGGTCGCCGATGATGCCCGAGACGTCCGACTGGTGACGACCCGGTTGCTGACGCGCGCCGGGGCCGATGTCGTCGAAGTCGTCAACGGCGCCGAAGCAGTCAAAGCCGTCCGCCAGGCCGAAGCGGAAAACAAACCGTTCGCCTGCGTGCTGATGGACATGCAAATGCCCGAGCTCGATGGCCGCGAAGCAACGCAACAGATTCGTGACCAAGGCTACACCGTGCCCGTGATCGCGCTGACCGCCGGAGCAACCAGCGATGAAATCAATGATGCCCTCGCGGCCGGATGCAGCGAATTTATGGCCAAACCCGTCGACGCCGCCGGCCTGATCCGCCGCGTCGCAGCGCTGACCAACGCAATGGCGTGAGGGGAAACCCGCCGCATTGATCCAAGCAACCGCTGCAATTCCTTCCTGCCTAAATTCGCCGTTGCCCGCCCATTTCACGTTCTAGACTTTCCCGTCGCTGTGCCACCGATCCAGGTGCAAAGATTGTCGCGCAGCGGGAAAACATCTAACAACACCTGTCTCGGACGTGGGCACATGACCAACACAAATCAACGATACCGTTTGCTGACCCGAAGTGACTTTGACGGACTCGTCTGCGCGTTGCTGCTGAAAGAACTCGACATCCTTGGCGAAATCAAATTCGTTCATCCCAAGGACATGCAAGACGGCGAAATCGAGGTGACGGAAAATGATATTCTGACCAACCTGCCTTACGTGCCGGGTTGCCACCTCTGTTTCGATCACCACAGCAGTGAAGAGATCCGTAACGAAGGCCAACAAACCGACAACTACGTGTTGTCGACCAGCGCCGATTCCGCCGCACGCGTCGTCTACGACTACTTCGGCGGCCGCGAGCGGTTCCCGAAAATCAGCGTTGCGATGATGGAAGCGGTCGACAAAGCCGACGCGGCAAAGTTCTCCGCCGACGAAATCCAGGACCCGCAAGGCTGGGCATTGCTTTCGTTCCTGATGGATGCACGCACCGGTCTGGGACGTTTCCGCAGCTTCCGCGTGTCCAACTATCAACTGATGATGGACCTGATCGACTGCTGCCGCGATCTGGATATCGAAGACATCCTGCTGTTGCCCGATGTCCGCGAACGGGTCGAACTGTACGAGGAACATCGTGAGCTTGCCCAAGAACAACTCAAACGCTGCGCCACCGTCCATGACAACCTGGTCGTGTTGGATTTGCGCGATGAAGAAACGATCTACGCGACCAACCGGTTCGTGATCTATTCGGTGTTCCCACAATGCAATATTTCGATCCACGTGCTGTGGGGCAAACAGCAACAGAACACCGTGTTCACGATCGGCAAATCGATCCTGGACCGATCGTGCCGCACCGATGTCGGTGAACTCTGTTACCAAAACGGCGGCGGCGGTCATGAAGCCGCGGGCACATGCCAGGTCGAACACGAAGCGGCCGAGCGGGTGTTGCAAGAGTTGATCACACGCATCAATGCCGACCACCACGCCGCCGCTGGCACCACGCCGCTGGAAGTCTAACGACGTCCAACGCAGTCCAGATAGGCGGCTCACGCCGGCGGCAGACACTGTGTCTGCCCTTCGGGCATCACCAAAGCCCCACGTTCGCTACGAGCGTCGCTCCGTTCTAACCGTCCGCTTCGGAAGTCTCCGGCAGGCAGTTATTGTTCTGCACCTTCTTCAGGTTGAGGTGTTCGAAGCCAGCGCTCCGTGTTGCCGCAGGACCCTTGTGACGGCATCGTTTTCGTTGTCGATCGCTTCATCCAGCGGGGTTCGGTGCCCATGGGTCCGTCGGTTGATGTCCGCACCATTGCGGATCAATATTTCAGCCGTTCTTTCATACGCGTCCGGATCACCTTTGCCTTGGGTTGACCCACCCATCGCGACCGCGTGAAGTGCTGTTGTTCCGACAATGGCATCTTGATTGACGTCCGCACCGAGATTGAGCAAAAGTTCGACGGCTTCGGCGCTTCCAGCGTCAGCGCCCCATGAGAGAGGAGTCAGCCACCAATCACTCGCCGAATCGTTCACCTTTGCACCTAGTTCGATGAGACGTTGGCAGACTTCGGTGGCATTCCGATGCGCGGCCCAGTGAAGGGGTGAAGCGCCGTGAAGTTGCCCCGATCGCCCAGAGTGTTCCGTGGCCAACCCCGGAGACGCATTGAGCATTTCCAACGCTTCCGTATTGCGGTGGGCGCGGATCAGTTCGATAAACGTGTCGACATCTGGCATGGTCTTGTCGGATGCTTCCAAGGTGCGATGTTCATGTGGATGCAGTGTCGCTTGGTAGCCGGTCTTAGCCAATTCATCTCACAAGTAATCTGCGCACGCCGTCCCCTCGCCCCGCTCGGCCCTCCCGCACACGAGAGGGGGACTGCTTAATGTAGTGCGTCTGCCCCTCGCTTCGCGCGACCTCCCCTGCCAGGAGGGTGGCTTTTAAGCTGCACGACCTGCACATGGGAGGGTGACTGTTTATCTTGGTGTGTGGCTGAAATGTTTCCGAACTGGGGTAACCTGCCCCGTTCTGCTGCCATAGATCCATGTAATGGCAATTGATCCCCCCTTCGACGATTTGCAGACCGAATCTGCGTTACGGCGTGTTTGTCACGGTGAAACGGCAGCATTTGAGGGCGTGGTGCGCCGCTTTGAACGGCCGCTGCGGGCCTGGCTGGCCGCCCACGCGCCGCCGGGTGTGGACGTCGACGAGCTGGCGCAACGCAGTTTTGTGGCCGCGTTCACGCGGCTGAAGGAGTATCAACCGGGGACGGATTTCGCCGCCTGGCTGTTCACGATCGCGCGATTCCAACTCCGCACCGAGACGACTCGGCTGCGGCGGATCGCCGACTATCACGCCCGTTACGGTCCCGATCTGTTGCAACGCGAGCTGGATCGGCGCTGCGACGAGACGCCGGAGATGTGGACGACGCGACTGGAGAGTTTGCAAATGTGTTTGGATTCGCTCGGCGAGTCGCTGCGCCAGTTTGTTTCTTGGCGCTACGACGAAGAGATTCCGTTGGAAGAAATGGCCGCCCGCTGTGATCGTTCCGTCCCCGCCGTCAAGAAACAACTTTGGAAGGTCCGGCAGAAGCTGCAGCAATGCATTGAAACGCGTATGGCGACAGCGAACGGAGGTGCCGCGCAATGACAGACGAACGATTCACCGAACTGTGGACTGACTACCTGGAAGGTGAGTTGGACGAGCACGGACTAGCCGAGCTGCGAGATCTGTTGGAGGCCGACGAAAGCCGTGTGACGCAGGCCGCTGATTTGTTTCAAACCCATCGGCTGTTGGGGTTGATTGTGGAGGAGGAGCCGGCCCGGCAGGACGAATTCGTGCGCGAAACGATGGCCAAGTTGCCGAGGAGTCACGACGAGTTTGTCGGCCGTGTGATGTCCAATGTCGCTCAGACCAAAACGGCTCGGCAGGAACCATCGCAACAGGAAACGGCGTATCAAGAAACGGCGCGGGACGGACACACGTTTCGCGGCCGGCGGCGGATGTGGGGCGGGATGTGGGTCGCCGCGGCGGTCTTGTTGCTTGCGGCGTTGTCGTCGGTGATGTTGCCCAAGCGGCAGCGCGAGGGCGGCGAAGCGGCGGCGACGCGGATCGACGTGCGACTGGCCAACAGCGCGCACGCGACGTTCTTCGGCGAACTATCGCCGCCGGTCGGCACGGTGCTCGCGCCGCAGCGTGAGTATGTGTTGATGAGCGGTATGGTGGAGGTCGCGTTTCCCGCCGGGGCATCCGCGATTTTGGAAGGCCCCGCGGTGTTCCGCGTCACCAGCCACGAGAGCTTGGCCTTGGATGTCGGTCGTTGCAGCGTCCATGCCCCCGACGGCGCCGAAGGTTTTCGGATCGACACGCCGGCGACGCGGGTGGTCGATCGCGGGACACGGTTCGCGGTCACGGTGTCGGAAACCAGCGAGACGGAAGTGCATGTCACCGAGGGGGCGGCGGATGTGTATGAACGCTCCGGCCCGGTCGCGGCTGAACAAGTGGCTGAACAAGCAGCTGAACGAGTCGCGGAAATGGTCGCCGAGCAACCCGTGCAAACGCGATTGGTTCGCGGGCAAGCGAAAGCGTTTGTCGCGGCGGGCCGTCTTGCAGCCCAGCCGGTGCCCTTCGATTCCAACGTCTATCGCCATGGTTTGCCCGACCGTGTGATGTCTTACGAGGCGACACAGGCGGTCGGCGGTGGTGCGGAAATGCTGACCAGCGTGACGGTGCAGCGCGGCGGGCGGGTGATGAAAATTGACGTGGGTGATTTGATCGCGACGCGTTTGACGTGGTTCAAATCCACCGAGCCGCGGGCGTTTCTGTGCGGTGGTCAGCAGCTGCCCGTTCCGGCGACCGATGTCGTCTTTGATCACAGTTTGGTCACCGGCGTGATCAATCCCGACGGCAGCGAGCAACCGCTGGCGAGCGACCCGATCCTGACCGGCGATGCCGGGACGCCGGGTTTCGCCGTCCGTTTCGATTCACCCGTTTTCAACGGGCCGGGAGCCGACGTGGTATTCTTTGATTTGCAAACGTTCGGCAACCCGATCGACGGAGACGCGTTTCATGTCAGTCCGCTGGTGTTTCGTGACGGGCTGAAGTCCCACACGATCCGCCGATACGATTTGACGATGCAATCGCCCGAGGCCCAAGTGTTGGCGAACTTTTACGTCCATCTGTTCGCCCAGCCGGCAGACTCGGTCGCGCAGTTGCGAACGCTTCAAGCGGTCCAGCAGCGGCAGGCGATGCGGTTTCGCGGCCTGGCCGTGGGAATCGATTTGTCCGATCTGGGATACGCACCGAACGAACGCGTCGAGGGACTTTTTTTTCAAGATGCGCTTGATGACAAACACATGGTTGACCCGGTCTTCATCGCCGGCTTACCGGAGCTGAATTGAACATGGGAAATGAATCCAAGTGGCGTAAGCTTCTCGCTTGCGATCCCCGCCGGCTTGCCCGGCGAACCTGTTCTTTCGCCGCGCTGTTGCTGTTGCCATGGCTGCCGACCGCGTCACTGCCGGCCGCCGAAAGCACTCCGCCGGGACGTGATCTGTTCGAGATTCATGTTCGTCCGACGCTGGTGCAGCACTGCATCAAATGTCACGGCGAGACCAAACAGGAAGGCGGCTTACGGCTCGATACGTTCGAAAGCCTGCTCGAGGGCGGCGATTCCGGCCCCGCGATCGTCACGGGCAAGCCGGAGGAGAGCTTGTTGATCGAAGCACTGCGTTATGAATCATTCGAGATGCCGCCGAGTGGCCAGCTGGAAGCGTCTGTCGCCGTCGGAATCGAACAATGGATCCGAGCCGATTCGCCTTGGCCGCAAGGCTTGGTGTTGAAGCCGACGCCGAAGATCACCGACCGGGATCGCGATTGGTGGTGCTATCAACCGATCGCCGATCCCGACGTGCCGGAAGTGAACGACAACGGTTGGTGTCGCAATGAGATCGACCACTTTGTGTTCCAGCGGCACCGTCTCGAAGGCATCGAGCCGGCGGCGGAATCCGAATCCGGAAAACTCGCCCGACGGGTTCACTTTGCCGTGACGGGATTGCCGCCCAACGGTCAATCTGCCGGCACGCTCGCGACCGGCGAGGGTTGGTACGAAGCACTCGTCGATCAACTGCTTGACGATCCGGCCTACGGCGAGAACCAGGCGCGGTATTGGTTGGACCTGGTGCGCTACGCCGACTCGGACGGTTACAACGCCGATCACGGGCGTCCCGAGGCGTACCACTACCGCGATTATGTGATTCGCTCGTTCAACGAAGACAAACCGTATGATCGCTTTGTGCTCGAACAACTCGCCGGCGATGAAGTCGATCCCGGCAACCGAGATGCGTTGATCGGCACGATGTATCTGCGTCATTGGATCTACGAATGGAACCAACGCGACGTGGAAGGCCAATGGCAACAGATTCTCAGCGACGTCACCGAGACGACGGCCGATGTCTTCCTCGCCCAGGGATTGAAGTGCGCCCGTTGTCACGACCACAAGTTCGATCCGTTGCTGCAGAAAGATTACTACGCGATGAAGGCGTTCTTCGCGCCGCTGCAGCCGCGTGAGGATCAGCCGATCGCGGACGTGGAAACTCGCACCCGACATTTGCAACAACAGCAAACTTGGGAAGCGGCGACGGAGGAGATTCGTAAGCGGTTGCACGAAATCGAAACGCCGGTGTTGCTGGACCATGCCACGCGCGAAGGATTTGACAAGTTCACCAAAGAGATTCGGGCGATGATTTCCAGTCGTCGTGGTGACCGCAGTCCGTACGAACATCAAATCGCGTCGCTGGCGTCGAATCAATTTGACGTGCATCCGGACAAGCTGGCGGAGTGGTTAGACGAAGAAACCGAAGCCGAACGCCAGCGGTTGCGCAAGGCGCTGGCCGAGTTCGATCACTTGAAACCGGAACCGTTGCCCACGCTGAAATTTGTCGCCAGCGATGTGGGGCCGGTCGCGCCGCCGACCACGATCCCCGACTCCGCCGATTCATCGCCGATTCCGCCGGGCTATCCGGTGATTCTGGACGACAAGCCGGCCGAGATTCAGCCTCCGCCGCCGGCATTGCAATCGACCGGGCGCCGGACGGCGCTGGCCCGCTGGATCACCGATCCCGACAATCCACTGACCGCGCGGGTGATCGTCAACCGCGTTTGGCAACAACATTTCGGACGCGGCCTGGTGGAAACGACCAGCGACTTCGGACGTCTGGGAACGCCGCCGTCCCATCCCGAGTTGCTCGACTGGCTGGCCCGACGGTTCGTGCAGGACGGCTGGAGCCTGAAGAAACTGCATCGTTTGATTCTGACGTCGGCCACCTATCGTCAATCGTCCGAACGGCCGATGGACGAGCAACTGGCAAAGCTCGATCCACAGAACGTGCTTCTGTGGCGAATGAATCCACGACGGTTGTCCGGTGAAGAGATTTATGATGCCGTGCTGGTGGCCAGCGGGAAATTGGCGAAAGAAAAACGTGCGGTCTACAAAACGGTCAAACGCAACAAGTTGGATCCGTTATTGGCGGTGTTCGATTTTCCCGATCGTGTGGAGAGTCAGTGCAAACGGCATCGCACGACCACGTCGCCCCAAGCTTTGTTGATGATGAATGATTCGTGGTTGCACGACCGGGCGAACGACCTGGCCAGTGAGATGGCGTCGGCCAGTCTTGATTCGCTGGTCCATAGCGTCTACCAACGGATTTATTTCCGCCAACCCGGTGAAGGCGAAGTTCAACAAGCCGAGCGGTTCGTCGACTCCTACGAATCGATCTCGCCAGAACCCGCCGCGCCGAAGCAGCTGACGGCGTTTCCCGACGGGCGGTCGGCGATCGCATTGAAATCGGAACCGCCGACGGAGATCCAGGTCCCGGCGGTCAAGACGCTACAAACCGCGTCCGACAACGGTGACTTTACGATCGAAGCGACGGTGATGTTGCATTCGCTGTATCCCGATGCATCGGTTCGAACGATCGTCGCCAACTGGTCGGGCGACCAATCAAAGCGGGGCTGGTCGCTCGGTGTGACGTCCACCAAGAGTGCATTCCAGCCTCGCAATCTGATCCTGCAACTGGTGGGTTCACGCGAGGATCCGCAAGGTAAACCGGAATACGAAGTCGTCGCTTCCGATCTGCGGCTGGAACTGAACCGTCCGTATTACCTTGCTGTGTCGATCGATCTGGACGACGCGTCGAAGAACGGCATCACGTTCTACTTGCAGGATTTGTCAACGCCTGATGCGAAGCCACAGGTTGCCAGCGTGGCCCATCGTGCCCGCTGGAATGTGCAAGCCGATCGGCCGATCGAAATCGGTGGCCGTGCGAATCGTCATCGCTGGGATGGGTTGATCCAGAATGTCCGTCTGCATCAAGCCGCATTCAGCGGTGACGACGTGGTGCAACCATTGACCAAGGATCGTTCCAACGCCCATCTGGTGTTTGATATTCAGTTCGCCGAAGCGGACCGGTTGGGCCGGGATCTGTCCGGCAACGACCTGCATGCGGTGATCAAATCGGGTGAAGCCACGACGGCATCGCCCCGCCAGCGCGCCCGGGTGGCGCTGCTGCACGCGCTCTTATGTTCCAACGAGATGATCTATGTCGATTGATAAAACGAATCGCCAAAGCCTGTCGCGCCGTCAGATGTTGCTGCAAAGCGGCAGTGGGTTTGGGGCGATGGCATTGGCAGGGATACTGAACCAAGACAGCGCGAGGGCCGCCACCGCGTCGGCTCCGTCGCCTTTGGCCGCGAAGATGACACACCATCCGGCGAAAGCCAAGAGTGTGATCTTTCTGTTCATGGACGGCGGTCCGAGTCATCTGGACACGTTTGATCCCAAGCCGGCATTGGAAAAGTTGGCCGGCAAGCCGATTCCCGAAAGCTTTGGCCGGGTGATCACCGCGATGGGCGAATACGACTCGCCGATCCTGCCGTCGGCGCGGAAATGGAAACAGCACGGCGAAGGCGGATTGTGGATTTCCGACTGGCTGCCGCACACCGCTGAAATGGCCGACGAGTTGGCCGTGATCCGTTCCTGCTGGACCAACGGAATCAATCACTCCGGCGGCATTTGTCAAATGAACACGGGCAGCCAGTTCGCCGGCCGGCCGTCTTTGGGCAGTTGGGTGACGTACGGGCTGGGATCGGAAAACGAAAACCTTCCCGCCTTCGTCGTGATGCAGGAAGGCAAGGGCCGCGTGATCAACGGGGCGCGCAACTGGGGCGCGGGATTCATGCCGGCGGTCTATCAAGGCACGACGATGCAGAAGGAAGGGCCGCCGTTTGCAAACATCCATCCGCCCAAACATGTCGCGTCTGATCAGCAGCGCCGGGAGCTCGATTTTCTGTCGCAGCTGAACCAACGCCACGCCGCCACACGACAGGACAACACGGATTTGGAAGCTCGGATTCGCAGCTTCGAGCTCGCGTTCCAAATGCAATCGCACGCGCCCGAAGCCGTCGATCTGTCACAGGAATCCGCCGACACGCATCGTTTGTATGGCCTCGACGACGAAGCGACCGCGCCGTACGGTCGCAATCTGTTGATGGCCCGTCGGCTCGTCGAACGTGGCGTCCGCTTCGTGCAGTGTTACCACGGGGCGGGCAGTAAGTGGGACGCGCACGACAACATCGAAGCCAACCACAGCAAAATGTGTCGTGGCATGGACCTGCCGGTCGCCGGTTTGTTGAAGGATTTGAAACGACGGGGTTTGTTGGAGCAGACACTGGTGGTCTGGGGCGGCGAATTCGGCCGCACACCGATGAGTGAAAAAGGCGACGGTCGCGATCACAATCCGACCGGATTCACGATGTGGATGGCCGGTGGCGGCGTGCGATCGGGACAGGCCTACGGGACGACCGACGAAGTCGGCTTGCACGCGGTGGAAGATCGCCTGCACGTCCACGATGTGCATTCGACGATCCTGCACCTGATGGGCGTCGATCATCGCAAACTGGTTTACGTTCACAAGGGACGCCCCGAACGGATCGACCAGAACGAAGGGCGTGCCTATACGGAGATCGCGGCGTCATGAGATTCAGTCACATTTGCTTTTTCTGTCTGTCGATGCTCGTCGGCGGCAGTGCATCAATTGCCCAGGACACCGCAACCTCCGCCGCGGCTGTGGGAGAGCAATCTGCGTCTGGGGAGCCTGCGTCTGGGGAGCCTGCGTCTGGGGAGCCCGCGTCTGGGGAGCCTGTGCGCTGGGACTTTGGCGACGACGATGCCATTGCCCCGACGGTTCAAGGCAACGTTCAGCTCAAACTGCCCGGGCCACGTCCGCCGGAATTTCCCGACTTTGCCGGCAACAACACCGCCGTCCGTTTCGGCGGCGGGCACTTGGTCATCGCCGACACCGGGCCGGAAAGCCAATTCGATTTCACCAACGGTGATGCCGTCACACTGGAGGGTTGGGTGAATCCGATCGGCATCCGGCCCGGAGACTTGTGGTACGTGATCGGCAAGGGACGAACCGGTTTGCCGGGCTTTGCCCGCGACAACCAGAACTGGTCTCTGCGCGTGACCGGGGACAAGGGCGAGGCACGCGTCAATTTTTTGTTTGCGACCAAGCCGACCGGCGGCGACCAGCATTGGCATCGCTGGACGTCAAAACTGGGGTTTCCGCTGAACACCGGCTGGCATCACATCGCGATTCGCTACCGTTTCGGTGACCCCGAATCGATTCGCGGGTTTATCAACGGCCAGCCGACCGACGGGACATGGGACATGGGCGGGGCGACGAGCCAGCCGCCGGTCGTCGATGAGGACGAGGTACGCATCGGTAGCCGGTTCAAGGGCCTGATCGATGCCGTGGCCATCCATCGTGAAGCGCTGGACGACGAAACGATCGCCGCAAACTTTCGCCGTGTCGGAGGACCGCGCGTCGTCAAGTTGCAGCCCGAAATCATGCCCGAGTTGGAAGGAGTTCCCGAGGGCCGTGTGTTGATGCAGCTTTGCAGCGGCTACCCGACCCATGATCGCTGGCTGTATGACGGCGAAACGGCACCGACCGAATCGGCGCGTTGGCTGGGCGACGAATTCTTGCTTCCGCGAATCCCACTGCAGTTCGATGATTGGGGCATCCGCACCGGCTGGAACGCGCCGGTGTTGTTGCGGATGGCCGCCGATGTCGAGTTGCCGGTCGGAGCCCATCGGTTCCTAATGCGCGGCCGCGGGCTGGGACGGTTGTGGGTCGACGGCCAGTTGGTGTCGCGAACCGAGGCCCACTCCAAGGCGCCGCCCAACGGCGAAGAACCGATGACGCCGCTTGCCGAGCCGCCGCTTCCCGGCGTGCGGGTGCATGGGTATCGGCAACAGGAAATCATCGCCGAAGCGACGATCAAGCCCGAGGATGGCGGAGCGACGCGTCGTGTCCGTGTGGTGTTGGAGTTGTTGGTCGGCGGCAGCAGTCGTCGTACCGAGACCGGCGAAGTTTGTGTGGCGGTGTTGACCGACGACGGCAAGTCCTACGACGTGTTGGGAGCAGGGGCGCGACGTCTGCCGTTGACCGATGCCGCTGTCGAGCCGGCACTCGATCGCATTGAAGATTCCCTTGCAGAACTGGACGACCAGCGGCGTCGCGCCGCGGCGGAGTCACAAGATTCGTTTTGGCGTCGTCGTCACCAGATCGCACGGCAATGGGCGGAGAAACATCCGGCACCGACGATTCCCGCGTCCGGCGGTCATCCCGTCGACGCGTTTGTCGCGCAGAAGATCGAACATGCACTCGCCCAGTCGGCCGACGACGACGATCGCCAAGCCGAACATTTCCACGGCAAGGTTCTGCCGTTGTTGCGCGAGCAATGTTTCCGCTGTCACGGCGAAAAGACGAAAGGCGGTTTGAAGCTGGACTCGCGCGCCGCGGCGCTTCAAGGCGGTGAATCGGAAACTCCCGCGGTGGTTCCCGGCGATTTGGAAGCCAGCGAGTTGATTGCGCAGATCCGCAGCGGGGCGATGCCGCCGACCGATGAGGGATTGTCGACCGAACAGATTGAATTGTTGGAGCAATGGGTCCGCGAGGGAGCGGTCTGGCCGGCGCCGCCACTGGCAGCCGATCAGGTTGCTTTGGCTCCGGTTGTCGGCGACGAAGCGTTTTTGCGACGGATCTATCTGGACACGGTGGGCGTGCCGCCGAGTGCCGACGAAGCCAGGGCGTTTCTCGACGATCAACGCGGCGACAAACGGCAACGTCTGGTCGACGAACTGCTGGCGGACGATCGTTTCGCCGATCACTGGATCAGTTTCTGGCAAGATTTATTAGCGGAGAATCCATCGCTGCTCAATGCGTCGCTGAACAGCACGGGGCCGTTTCGCTGGTACCTGTATGATTCCTTGCGGGACAACAAGCCGCTCGATCGTATGCTGACGGAATTGATGTTGTTGCGTGGTGGTGCGTCCGAAGGCGGCAGCGCCGGGTTCGGAGTTGCGGCGGAGAATGACTCGCCGATGGCGGCCAAGGGGCACATCATCGCCTCGGCTTTCTTGGCCATCGAACTGCAATGCGCCCGCTGTCACGATTCGCCCTATCACAGCACGACGCAGCACGACCTCTATTCGCTGGCCGCGATGATGGCTCGCAAGTCCGTCAAGGTTCCCGCGACCAGTCGCGTGCCATCCGGGTTCTTTGAAAACCAACAGAATCGCGAATCGCTGATTCAGGTGACGCTTGCGGCGGACGAATCGGTCTCGCCGCGATGGCCGTTCGCCGAGCAAACCGGTGCGGTCGACGGCGCACAGATTGACGCGTTGATGATGAAGCCGACCGACACCCGCGAGCGGCTCGCCACGCTAGTCACTGCGCCCCAAAACACACGGTTCGCCCGCGTCATCGTCAACCGCGTCTGGAAGCAGTTGATCGGAGCCGGGATCGTGGAACCGGTGCACGATTGGGAAGGCCGCGGCGCCAGCCATCCGCAACTGCTCGATTGGCTCGCGCACGAACTTGTTGCCAACGATTACGACCTGCGCCACATCGTCGGCCAGATCGTGACGTCGAAACTGTATCAGCGTGCGGCGATCGGGACGAATCTTCAGGCGTCGTCGGAGTTGCGTTTTTTCAACGCACCGGAGCGTCGTCGGTTGACCGCCGAGCAAGTCGTCGATTCGCTGCACTCTGCCACGGGCAATGCGATCGATGTCGAAGAGCTGACCTTTGTGCATGACGGGCGGCGTCCGCTGAGTAATCGTCAAACGCTGGGACGCCCCAGCCGCGCGTGGATGTTTGGTGATATCAAGAACGAACGTGACCGGCCGAGTTTGTCGTTACCCAAGGCGAGGGCGGTCCTTGATGTGCTGGAAGCGTTCGGCTGGACGGGTGCGCGGCAGATGCCGATCGTCGAGCGGGAGTCCGACCCGAACGTATTGCAGCCCGGCATCCTGGCCAACGGCACGTTGTCCATGACGCTCACACGGGCTTCGCAACAGAGCCAATTGGCCGAGCTTGCGATCGACGCCGCCAACGCCGAATCACTGGTCGAAACGTTGTTCCTGCGTCTGCTGTGTCGTTTGCCGAATCCGGAGGAACGCGAAACGTTTACCGCTGCACTGGCCGACGGCTTTGACAAACGTCTGCTCCCCGACTCACAGATCACAGCGCCCGAATCGCCCGAGCCGTTGCCGCTGGTGACGTGGTTCAATCATCTGCGCCCGAGGGCCAACGAGATTCAAGTGGAACTGGAGCGTCGCGTCGCGGCCGGACCACCGCCGGACCCGAGGTTGGAAACGTCCTGGCGCGAAGTCTACGAGGACGTGGTTTGGAGTTTGGTCAACCATCGCGAATTTGTTTGGATACCGTAACCGAGACATGAACATGAAACCTTTCACACGACGCGACGTTCTAGCTGCGGGTGCCGCAACGGCGGGCGGATTAGGCCTTTCGGCGCTGGGGTTCGCCAATCCATCCAGCCAGGAGTCGTCCGCCCAGCTACTCCGCGGCAAGACCGAGCACGTGATCTCGATCTGGCTCGGTGGCGGTATGGGCCAGATCGATACGTTTGATCCCAAACGCAAGGGCGACCCGTCCAAGAAACAAGCCGGTTCGTATTACGAATCGATCGATACCGCCGTCGACGGTGTGCGCGTCTGCGAACACCTGTCAAAGCTGGCTCCGTTGATGGACCGTGTCACGGCCGTCCGCAGTGTGCATCATGAGATGATCGACGAGCACGCCGCGGCCACCAACCGAATGCACACCGGTCGACCGATCAGCGGAACGGTGACCTATCCGTCGCTGGGATCGATCATCGCACACGAACGCGGGGCCGCCGGAGATGGTGCACCGCCGTACGTCTTGATCGGCTACCCGAACGTGACGCGTGGTCCGGGGTTTCTGGGGGCGCGTGACAGTTATCTGTATCTGACCGACACCAGCCGAGGCCCGGCCGGTTTGAGTCGGCCCGACGGGATCACGCCGCAGCGGCAATCGCGACGCGAACGGTTTCTGGCGGCGCTGCAACGAACCGGCGATCCGACCGCCGAGCAACGGCTGCTCGATTACGACGCGGCGATTCGCCAGAGTTTGGAATTGAGCGGTCCGAGTTTCAACCGTGTGTTCCAACTCGATCGCGAACCGGCCGATCTGCGGGCACGTTACGGCGGCGAGTTCGGCCAGCGCTGTTTGCTCAGCCGGCGGCTGGTTGAGCGTGGGGTGCGTTTCATCGAAGTGTCACACAACTTGAACTTTCTTAACGGTGCCGGCTGGGACGTGCACAACGCCGGGATCTTGCAACAGCACAAGTTGATTCAGGAGATGGACACCGCGGTATCGACGTTGATCCTGGACCTGGAAGAAAAGAAGCTGCTGGATAAAACGCTGATTGTGATCACCAGCGAGTTTGGTCGTCCGCCGGAATTCGATAGCGGCGGTGGTCGCGGCCATCAAGGCACCGCGTTCAGTTGTATCCTGGCCGGTGGTGGTCTGGCGCACCGCGGCGCTTGGGGCGAAACGGATGAGCTGTCCAAAAAGATCGTGTCGGATCCAGTCAGTGTGCCTGATTTCTTCGCCACGATCTGTGCTGCGGCCCAGGTCGATTATCGCAAGAACCTCTACGCCGGCGACCGCCCGGTCCCGATCACCGACCGCGGCGAACCGATCGCGGCGTTGCTGCCAGCGTAGTCCTTGATTGAGTGGAGCGAGGCGGGGCGAGAACGGACTACTGAAGGGTTCGCAGGTGTTTTGGAGCAGATTTTACTAGATTGGCGGTCGCGAACTTGCCAGAATAGTCGGGTCAGAATCAAAGCATCGGCGCCAATCGGAGAAGAACAGTGAGCCTGCGGACGTTATCCATCCTCGCCAGTATTGTCTTTTGTCTTCAGCCGAATGTCGCGTCGCGCGCCGATGACAAACTGCCTGAGGTTCAGTCCTCGGAGCATCTGATTGCCAGCGAGCTTGACCAACATGCGACCGATATCCGATCGATCGACCGACGCTTTGTGGACGCCCGTGGTCGTCTGGAGCAATCGTACATTCAAGAACGCAAATCACTCCGCGAAACGCTGATGCGGCGTTTGAACAAGCAGAAAAAGGCTCATACGGAGAAGGGGGAACTGGACATCGCCGTTGCCATCCGCGATCAGATGAAACGAATCGAAGCGACCGAGATTGTTCCGCCGAATCAGCAGTCAACCAAAGAGCTGGGTTCGCGACCGGCTGGAGCCCCTGCCATCAAGGGAACGTGGCGTTGGAACAACGGTGTGGATATCGAGAATCTGGCCGATGGACAAACCAATGGGTCCGGAACGTGGCGATTGATCGATCCTGAGAAGCAGACCTATGAATTTCGGTGGAAACGGATCCCTCCGGATCGGGTAACGCTTTCGCCAAACGGTCGAGTCCTGGAAGGAACGAAGGCTCACGATCCAAGCTTTCGGGTGTGGGCGGTCCGCATCGATTGAATCCCAACCCCTACCAAGCGCCTTCCGCCCAATCGCCCACCAATCAATCGGCTGCCGAGGCATACGTTTCTCGGCCGCGGCATTCTGCGATTCGGTTCTGGTTGTACTTCCACGTAGCCGCGGTTGCTGTTTCCTGCGTCTTCTCTCTCGTGGACACCCGAGTCATTCAGATTCCGCGGGCTGTCATCGATCTTCTTCAATGGTTTGTCCTTCCGATCATCGCCGCCTTGTTGATATGCCCCGTCGCGATTCTGATTTGCACACTTCGATCGTCGCTCAGCTCCGAAAAACGCCTCTTCGTGCTGTCTCTGGAGACGATGGTTTTTTTCGCCCACCTTTATTGCTTGGTACCTGCTATTCAGTAACGCGATCGCCACGGTGATGGACTGCCACGGTGGATGGACGTGACGCCGTTACGTTGACGTCGCTCTGCACTGGTTACACTCTTTCGGAAGCCCATCGAAAAATGAGCGCCGCGGTACACCGCTCGACCTCATAGGCATCAAGTTAAGCCGTCGGTTCGTCATTGAGGTGAAGTCACCCTCCCTTCCAGCATTGGTATCTACACAAGTTGCTTTTTGCCCAAAGGGCATGCATATCCATAGCCTGGGGCAAGCAAACCGAGCATTTGCGAGGGTTGCGCCGCCCCAGGAACCTCATCGCAATGAGGTAGAATTGGCCAACGGCCATGCACAACATTGGCGTTTGACGAGGCATATGTGTATGGCCGTTGGCCAATTCGTCTCGTTCTCGTTTTCGGACCTTGGGCGATGCCCAAGGCTATGGATGTGAACGGCCGTTGGCCGAAATCATCCACTCAGAACAGATCTGACATGCAAAAGATGTGTAGATACCAATACCTGCCAGGAGGGTGACTTCGAAATGCAAACCGTACAATCTTTATTGGCCTTCCTTCTGCGTTCCACTATGAATCTTCATCTTCTCCGCACGGCGACCGCCATTGCCTTCTGCGTCTTGATCGGTTCGACCGTTGGCGGTGAATCCCCCGCAGCGAGCACAATCGACGAGACGATTTCGCAATATCCTCTCTCGGGGGTCGTTCGATCAGCGATCGGAGTCACCCGCGGGGACACGCCGATCCCTTGTTTGCTTTCACCCGAAAGTCTGGATGCCAACTCGAAGAAGTTTCACATTCTTCTGATCGGTGGACTCGACGGAGACCTCGCCTCGGTTCGACTCGCGCTGCAGTCGATGGCTTCGGTTCAAAAGGACCCAACGCTCTCACGGCGGTTTGCGGTTTCCTGCGTCCCGTGCGCGCGTCCTGACGATCTGGGACGCGAAGGGATCGATTTATTGTCGTTTCCGCCGAGTGGAAACGCGTACAACCAACCGGACAACGACGTCGCCCACTATCTTTGGCGGTGGATCGGCATGCACGCCCCCGATCTGGTGATCGATCTCCGCGGTGACGGCAACGACGCATGGGGTTATCCGAACCAGCCGGCAAAACTGTTGGAACAGATCCGGTCGAATGGGTTGCACATCAGCGACCGGCCGGCCAAACCGGACTCGTTGGTCGCCGCGTTAAACCAGCACAAGCCGTCGGGGACGGGATCGATTCCAGCGTTGCGGTCCGGCAGTGGCCAAGCGATTGCCTTGATCACCACCGCACTCGATCGCGTGTCGATGTCGCTGCCGCCTTCGCAAGCCCGCAACGAGATCAAGCGTCGACTGGCGCGATCGCCGCTTGAGATTGCTCAGGAACTGTCGTTGGTCTATGGGCATCAACTCGATAGCGTTCAGTACATTCCCGCTCTGGCCGTCATCGGTCGAATGCGGCTGGGCGAATTGACGGACGACCCTCAACCGTTGCGCGACGCCATCAAGCTGGGCGAGCCGTATCGAAGCGAAAGAAAGGAATCCATGCCTGCCAGATCAAGCGGCAGCACGTTGTCGGGACATCTCGTTTTTTCGCAGCTCGCCCGCCGCACCGGTGACAACCGCTGGACGAGCCTGGCGAAGAAGGCAGCCGATGACGGGTTCGACGCCGAGGGTCAGCCGAAAGAGGCGATGCCGTTTCACAATGAAATGAGCGATGCGGTTTTTATGGGCTGTGCGATTCTGGCCGAGGTCGGTGCGCTGACCGCAGATGCAAAGTATGTGGAGCAATGTGTGCGGCACTTGCAGTTCATGCAGACGCTGTGCCGCCGCGATGACGGCCTGTACCGTCACTCGCCGCTCGACGAAGCGGCCTGGGGACGCGGCAACGGTTTTCCGGCGCTGGGGATGGCGTTGTCATTGAGTGCCATGGCCGAAGACACGCAAGCCCATCGTGTGTTCTTGGATTCGTATCGAGACCATTTGCGGGCTTTGAAACAACACCAGGACCCGACGGGCGCTTGGCATCAGGTGATCGATCGCGAAGAGAGTTACCGAGAGTTCACCAGCACCTGCATGATCACGTTCGCGATCGTTCGTGGCTTGCGCATGGGTTGGCTAGACCCACACGAATGGACGCCCGTGGTCGAGAAGTCTTGGTCGGCGATCAAGTCGCGGATCGGATCGGGCGGACAACTCGTCGATGTTTGCACCGGAACCGGAAAACAGAAAACGGTTCGAGACTATCATGACCGCACGGCGATTCTCGGCCGCGATGACCGTGGGGGTGCCATGGCATTGCTCGTTGCAACCGAGATCGCGTTTTGGGAGAGACAGTGATGGGTTTGATTTGTCGTGCTGTGTTATCGTTGTTGCTGGTGCCGCTCGCAGCGCCCGTGATGGCTGTCGAGACGGGCATCCACTTTTACGTTTCCCCCGGCGGGTTGGATACGCAATCGGGTACTCCGGAGCAGCCGTTTGCCTCGATCGCACGGGCGCAGCAAGCGGTGCGTGAGGTTCGCGCTGCCGGTGGTGATCAAGCCGTGACGGTTCATCTGCGCGGCGGCCATTATCGGTTGAACCAGACGATCCAATTTACTTCAGCCGATTCGGGAGCTTCACCGCAACGTCCGGTGCGTTATCGCGGCGAGCCCGGTGGCCAAGTGATCTTGTCCGGCGGACGTGCGATCGAGGGTTGGCGGCTGGACCCAGAGCACCCCGGGCTGTGGAAGACACGCGTCGCGGTGCCGCGATCCGGGGACGGCGAAG
Organism: Rhodopirellula sp. SM50; assembly: GCF_002289565.1. Lineage (GTDB taxonomy): Bacteria > Planctomycetota > Planctomycetia > Pirellulales > Pirellulaceae > Stieleria. The sequence goes on from NZ_NTFY01000019.1 coordinate 69,308, forward strand.
ACTGGCGGTTTGAACAATTGTGGGTCAATGGACGTCGGGCGACGCGAGCGAGGACTCCCAACGGCGGCGATTTCTTCACCTTGCTGGGTGTCGGCGAAGCGCCCTTCGAAGCATCGCCGCACAGAATGAAACACACGTTCGCCACCCGAACAAGCGATCTGGTTTCACTGCGAAACACCGATCCGGACACGCTGCGCGATGTCCAAGTCGTCGTCTATCACAAATGGGATACGACGCGTGAATGGTTGCAATCGTGTTCGCCGGGCGACGGCTCGTTCACGACACACGGCACACCGATGAAGTCACACAATCCGATGAACCGCGATTGTTTGTACTTCCTCGAAAACTATTTCGGTGCATTGGATTCGGCCGGCGAATGGTTTTTGGATCGGCAGGGATGGTTGTTTTACCGTCCCCGCGAAGGCGAGACGATCGGGACGGTCAACGCGGTCGCTGCCGAGCTGCCGCGGTTGTTCGAATTCCAGGGTGACGTCGACGATCCCGAACAGCACGTCAAACACATGCACTTCGAAGGGCTGACGCTGCGGCACGCCGAGTACCGCATTCCCGAGGAAGGCATTCGCCCGAATCAGGCGGCGATGAACGTCGACGCGACCGCGATCCAGCTCGATGGCGTTCGGCAGATTCACTTCACCGATTGCGCGGTCGAACACATCGGCGGCAGCGGGTTTTGGTTTCGTCAGGCGTGTCGTGATTGTCGTGTCGAACAGACGCGAGTCTTTGACGTCGGTGTCAGTGCGGTGCGGATCGGCGAGACAGGGTTGGTCCCTGAGCCGGTGCGGACATCGGGAATCACGGTCGACAACTGCATTTTGCACAGCGGCGGGCGAATCTTGCCGTGTGCCGTCGGGGTCTGGATCGGCCACAGCAGCGACAACGCGATCACGCACTGTGATATCGCCGATTTCTACTACACCGCGGTGTCGGTCGGTTGGCGTTGGGGTTATGCCGACAGCGGCGCGAAACGCAACCGCATCGAGTTCAACCATCTGCATCACATCGGGTACCGCATTCTCAGCGACATGGGAGGCGTCTACACGCTGGGGCCATCGGAAGGCACGAGCGTCAGCGGCAACGTCATCCATGACGTCTATGCGACCCGCTACGGCGGATGGGGACTGTACCCCGACGAGGGCAGTTCTCAGATCTTGTTTGAAAACAACTTGGTGTACGACGTTCGAGATGGCGGTTTTCACCAGCACTATGGTCGTGAAAACATCGTCCGCAACAACATCCTGGCGTTCAGTGAAGAAGGCCAGGTTGCGGTGACGCGGGCCGAGCCGCATCTCTCGTTCACGTTCGAGCGGAATTTGGTTTACTTTGACGAAGGTCGGTTGCTCGGTTATTCCGGCTGGAACAACGGTTCCAAAGTCGCGATGGATCACAATCTGTATTGGCGTGCCGGCGGCCAGCCCTTTGACTTCGCCGGCAAAACATGGCAGCAATGGCGCGACGCGGGCCACGATCAAGATTCGATCATCGCCGATCCGATGTTTGTCGATGCCGGTAAACGCGATTTCCGGCTGCGGCCCGGATCTCCAGCGTCCAAGATCGGTTTCGTCCCGTTCGACATCACGTTGGCTGGAGTTCAGGGCGACAAGGGTTGGAAAGATCTCGCCGCGGCGACAACGTTCCCCGACCCCTATCAGGTTCCGCCGCCTCAACCGGTCGATGTTCGCGATGATTTTGAAACCGACCACCCACTGTCGCTGATGAGTCTGGCGACGTTGTCCGACGAAGGCCGCAAGTCACTGTTCTCCGTCGTACCGACACCCGGTGGCAAAGGCCGCAGCTTGAAGGTGCAAGACGCGATGGACATGCGGGCCGCGTTCAATCCCCATTTGTATTGGGATCCCCATTACACGCAGGGGAAATCGAGATTGAGTTTTCGCATCCGTTTGGAACCGAGCGTCACGGTGTCCTGTGAATGGCGCAGCAAGACTCAACCCTATCAAACGGGACCGAGTCTGCAGCTGAGCGAAACCGCAGTGCACAGCCGCGGTCAAAAACTGATCGACATCGACGCGGGGACTTGGTTGCACGTCACGATGGAGGCAATGCAAGGACAGCCCAACGGTGATTGGCAGGCGACGTTTGTCTTGCCCGATGGGCGCCGGCACCGGGTGACCGATCTGGCGTGTGATCCCGGCTGGACCGAGGCCCGTTGGGTCGGTTTCATCGCGTCGGCACGCAGCGACGGCGCGTTCTACTTAGATGACGTCGAGATGCAGAATGAGTGAGACGGTTGAAACGCAGCGGTGAGGACGCAAGTGGGAAGATGTGCGGTCGGTTTTTTAAGCAACGGTCGGTTAATTGCTGGCGTCGTGGACGAGGTGACGAGTCCCAGCGCGAGGGACTCGTCACCTCGTCCACGACGAAATCCGACAATCATTGATCGTGCGTTGCTAAGTCAACAAGCGGCCGGGAAGAGCTCGCTGTGGCTCGAAATCACTCCGTCCCAACCAATCGACCCTCCCCTCGCTCCGCTCGACCCTCCCTGCCAGGGAGGGTTTCTTCAGTTGTGGTGATACCAAGGACTGCCACGAGGGTGATGCACGAAAACTGCACGACCTCTGTGCGGGGGCTGACAGGCTGGAAGCCTATCCCACGTTGACAGGCTGGAAGCCTATCCCACGTTGACAGGCTGGAAGCCTATCCCACGTTGACAGGCTGGAAGCCTATCTCACGCCGCTTACTTCGTTGACTCTGTTTTCAAAAAGTCATATTCCGGCGAAACACATCTGCCTGCCGACGACTTGAACACCAACCGCAGTGACGCTCGGCTTTCGGGATAACGTCCCTTGTCGTCGGTCGCCTCTTCCCACTGCCGCAGTTGTCGACGATGTTCTTTCAGCACGGAATCGTAGTCGGGGTTTTTCGCAAGATTGACGGTCTGGTGGGGATCCGTTCTCAGGTCGTACAGCTCTTCTTCGGGACGATGTTCCGCATCGTAGTACGACGCCTGCAACGGGCTGAGTTTTCCGGCGGCGAGTAGTTCGCGAAGCGTGACAAACGTGGCGTAATTTTCGCGGTACTGCGGCTGGTAGAGGGCACGATCGGTTTTGTAGTTTCGGATGTAGCGAAACTTGTCCGAACGCACGGTGCGAATGCGGTCGATCGCATTGCCCATCCGGTCGCGGGCTGAAATCACGTACTGACGTGGTTGAAAGTCGTCGGCGAACAGATCGCGTCCCTCCATGAATTCTGGGATGTCGATTCCTGCCAGTCCGAGTGACGTGGCGGTGACGTCGATTCCGCTGACCAGGTCCGACCGTGTTTGGCCACGTTGGGTGATCCGGTCGGTGCCGCCGGGCCACTGAACCAGCAGAGGAATCTTGGTGCCGTCCTCATACAAAAACTGTTTCGCTCGCGGTAACGGGCTGCCGTGGTCGGTGAAGAAGAACACGGCGGTGTTTTCCCACAGTCCGTACTCTTTGAGCGCCGACACGATGGCGCCGACTTGCGCGTCGGTTTCGGCAATTTGTTCGTAATGCCGTGCGATCGCGTTGCGGAACACGGGGTGATCGGGATACTGCGGCGGCACAGTCACTTGAGCTTCCGAGACGCGACTGGGCGCAGGATACTTGGATCCCGTTTCGCCTTCGATCTTTCCGCCCTTGAGTTGGATTTGGCCGAAGAACGGTTTGCCTCGCAATTGTTTTAACCAGGAAACGTCACGGCCAACCATGTGGCTGTTGACTTGTTTACGGGTGGGGCGTTTGAATTCCGGCGAGTACAGGATGTCGCGGTCGCGTCGGAAATTGTAGTCGTCTTTTGCTTCGTTGAACGTCAGGTAACCGGCATCGCGGAAGAGTTCCGGAACGGTCACCACCCCGTCGGGCAACGGTTTTTTGATCATGGTGCGATGTTGGTGCAGACCGTGCGTGGTCTGCATCGTGCCGGTGATCAAGGCTGATCGGGTGGTGGAGCAAACGGGGGCCGGCATGTAGGCGCGGGTGAACTTCACGCCGCCGTTGGCAAGGCTGTCGATGTGGGGCGTCTCGGCAATCGGATCGCCGTAGCACCCAACCCAGTCACTCATGTCATCGACATAGATCCACAAGATGTTGGGTCGGTCCGCGCGGGCATCGCCGGCACAGCATGCCAAAAGCACTGTGGTGATCAGCGTCGCGATCTGGGGCAAGCGATCAGGTTGCCGAAAGAGCAATTTTGTCATGTGATGGAAATCGTAAAGGTCAACGAGTGGAGGACGTCTATCGTAGCTACGCTCGCTGAGGCATGGTAGATCCGCCGATCGGATCAATCTTGCCAGCCGACGAAGAATTGCGTTGAAAAGTTTGTCGCCGCTCCGTTTCTTTCAGTAGCGGGACTCGTCAACGGCCCGTTGATTTAGTCCGGATCTATTGCGTCCACGGTGAGCCGCTGGCCGTAAGGCCTCGGGCGGGCGCCAGAACGCCCGGCCGCTTACGCGTCACGCCCTCACTCAATCAACAGACCGCTCACGCGTCTGTGACTTCACCTTCTGAATTTTCAATCTTTGTCCAGACAAAGGATTGAAGTGGTGGCAGGTTCATCGGGATGATTTCCGTCTTGGGAGGGCCGAACAGTGGGCGGGCGTAGTCTTTCACATCGGACGCCAATTGATAGGCGATGAACACGCCGCCTGGACGGAGCACCTCGTGGACCGATTGGGTGATCCGCTTGGCATCCATCGGCGACAGATAGCTGAACGGGATGCCCGAAATGGCCACGTCGGCCGTTCCGAAATCATGGCGAGCCACGATGTCGATCAAATCGCAGGCGTCGGCGATTTCGACGGTCAACCGCGGGTCGGTGATGGTGCCCAGCGATTCGGCAAAGGCATCTGTTTTTTCGATCGCCAGCAGCTGCGCGTCCGAACGCATCGACTGCAACAAGGCCTGTGTCGTGCCACCGTCTCCCGGTCCCAGTTCGATGATGCGGCTTGCCTGACGGACGCAATCTCGATCGGCCAAGTGCTCCCTCAAGAACGGTGAACTGGGGCACAGCGTGGCGACTTCCATCGGGTTTCGTATCCATGCCTTCAGCACACACCACACTCGCTCGGCGAACGAACGCTGTGCCGAGGGAGTCGGGGCGGAGACAGGCGGTGACGTTCCGGGAGGCGTGGAACAGGGAATGGCGGTGGGCATGGGGAGTCCGTTGGCGAGGGATGGAAATTAATTGGAATGGTTGTCGACGTAGTTCTTGACGAACTGACGCAGGTCTTCTTGTTCCCACTCAAACCCCAGCTGCTCGGCCTGTGGGAGTGTTTGTTCGTCGCGCATTCCCTGCTCGGCGAGCCGTCGGAGTTCGTCTTCAGTCGGTTGGGCGCCCACGGTCACGTCGTCGATTCACCCTTGGGCGGTTCGATCCGTGCAACTCCGTTGAGTGCAATTTCGGATGAGGGCACAGCACATTCGGATGAGCGCACAGAGCATTCGAATGAGCGCACAGCACATTCAATGAGCGCACAGAGCAACTGACGTACCGACCGCCGGTGGAAATGGCTGCGGCGAGAAAACCTCGGCACATTTGGTCTCTCGGCAATCAGGTTGGTTGCCGGGGATGCAGGGGGGCTAGCCGGCCCAGAAAAACAACGCCATCAAGTAGGCGAACAGGCCGACGGGGTAGACAAATCCCACGTTGGCCATGTTGGAACCGGTCAGGTTGTCGAGGGCTTCTTGGGTGTCGTTGAGCTCACCGAGTTGTCCGTCTCGTTTGGAGGCCGCGTAGACGGCAAAGAAGCTGACCATTTCCGGGATGCTGGTGACGACGCCGAGAATCCAGCCGGCGATGGCCGGGCGCACTTTCAGTTCGTCGACGACCGTCGCGGTCGCCTCGCCCAAAAACATTCCGGCAATCGCGATCGCAATCAGCGTGGTCACTCCCAGCGTGATCCCGATGTGAAGACTGCCGACCGCCTCCCGTACCTCCTCGTCGCCTTTGACGGCACGATTGACTCGCTTGTCGACGAATTGATAGACCAAAAAGAATCCCAACAAAATGGGAATCAGGTACCATTGGCTGTCCAGGCCCAATCGCATCAGCACGATGGGGACGGCGACGGCCAGGCCGGCAAAGACGATCTCATCGAGGAACCGCATGTTGAACAGTTTGCCGAATTGTCGATAAAACGTGACGGCCATCAACATCAGGGTGACGTTGATGATGTTGGAACTGGCGATGTTCCACAGGCCCGCTTCCCAGACCCCGGCCAGCCCGGCGGCGACCAGGCAGACGAGTTCAGGCACGGAGGTCGCGTACCCGGTCAATTGGCCGCGCGCCTTGGCACTCCAATTCATCGCGCCGGCGATGTGGTCGATGCCACGCAGCAACCCGTACTTGACGAGCACGATGATCGCCGCGGCGGAGACGATCATGGTCAGCGCGGGCATTACTTCAATCACTGAGGGCAGGGGGAAGGCGATGGGAGAGGTGAATGGTTCAATATAGGCCGAATCGAGAATCGTGCCAGATGCGAACGATGGTTGCACGTGTCTGCTCGCGATGCTCTGATTTCTCCACCACCACCTCCCACCCTGCTTGAGAGAGACCATGAATTCGTCAGCTTCGGCGTCCGACAAGCCGCGGTCGCTGGGCCGCATGATTCGCTTTGCCATCATTTCGATCGCGATCGTGGCCCTGGTTGTCTGGATGATTCTCCCCCCGATGGAGACACTCCGGTTTCAAAAGTACACGGCGGCGTCGACTCAACCCTTGTCGCTGCCATTGGTCTCGCTTCCCGATGTCGGTTCACGACCCATCCTGGCGTTTTCGGCCGACGGGCAATTGGCCGCCTATTTGTCGAAACGGGCTGACGGAGTCGACGGAGAACTCCAATCGCAGATCACCGTCATCGACGTGCAAACGGGAACGCCCACCGCGGGTCCGCTGGCGGTTGCGGATTCCCGCACGCCACCGCACCTGGATTTCAGCCGCGACGGCAACGTGCTCGCTGCGGCCGGTGCGACGGAAGTCCGCGTCTGGGACCTTCGTGATTCGCGCGAGATCACGACGATCACGCTGCCCGATGTTCGTCTGCAATCACGCCGGTTCGTGGCAGTCAGTCCCGACGGCACCCAGGTCGCCACCTCCGTTGAAGAACCGGACGCTGATCCCGGGCTATGGGTGTTTCAGTGTGAAACGGGCCAGCCACTGATCCAGATGGAGCGCACGTCGGGGACCGCCAACGACGACCGATTCGTGTTCCACCCCGCCCAAAACCAGTTGATCGGTGCCGCCGATTCTGACTCGGGGCAGTCCCATCTGTGCGTCTGGGACGTGGCGTCTGGGAAGGTGGTGCAAGAGATCGTTTCCAATGAAGACTGCCAAACGCTCGCGTTCGCCTTTGATCCCCGCGGTGACCATCTTGCCGTGGCGATGTATCACGGCACTCGCGAATACTATCCGTATGCGACGACGATCTTTGACTTGGGAACCTGGGCACCGGTCACGAAAATTGACAACGGGAACTACGTGTTCTGGTTGGCGATCAGTCCCGATGGCAATCACGTGTCGCTTATCGACGGCAGTGGCGAGGCTTCGCTGTGGTCCACCGCAAGTGGCATCCGCTTGCAGAATTTTCAATTGGGGCTGCCCAGTGCGACCGCGTTCAGCGGACAGGAGGGCGCGTTGCTCTTGCTGACCAACTCCGACGACCAGCCCGATTCGGCGGAGATCGTGACGCTGCGAGCGGACGAGTGAACGGAGGGCAAGTGGGATAGGCTTCCAGCCTGTCGTTGCAGCGTTGACAGGCTGGAAGCCTATCCCACCTTGACACGCTGGAAGCCTATCCCACGTTGACAGGCTGGAAGCCTATCCCACTGCAATGCCACCCGATCTCATGATGCGGTGACGCGGGGGCTTCTGTTGCGTCGTCGGCGTCCAAGGCTGACCGTCGCGCCAACGGCCAGCAGGAAACCGACGGTCGCCGGTTCCGGGACTGCGGTGATCGAGAGGGTTCTAAGCGAATACCCTTGCGCAGAGACGAGGCTGGATAACTGGTCTTCATACGCCCCGACCAGAGTTGAAAAACTGTCGTAACGGTCGCCCGCACCGGCATTGGATCCCTCGGGCACATCGATTCCCATGTGCGTGCCGATCAGCCCGATCTGTCCGTCGATTTCGATCAGCGCAGCGTTGCCCGAGTCGCCGCCGAGCAAGCCGATCTCATCGCGGCCCAGACCACCCGTCCCGCCATTGGTGTCGGTGTCGTAGGAAAACTGAATGGTGACGGTGTCGCTACCGCCGCTATCAAATTGGACGATTTGCAGTCCATCGATGACATTGCGACCGGCCCGACCCTGGGCATCAAAGGCAAAGAATGTTTGCCCCAGCAGCGCCGCGAGTTCTCCCACCACAATCGGAACCGGCATGATGCTCGGGTCGACATCGGACGAGAGGGTGTGAAGCTGGATGTCGCTACCGACCGCCGGTTGACCGGGAAGCGAGGTCAACAGCTTTTGCGAACTGATCGATTGGTAGGTTCGCTCCGTCCCATCGGTGCCGCGGAACGTGACTTCGGTGGTGCCGACATGTGCGGCCGTCACATAGTGCCGCGGCGTGATCAAAATGGCTGGCTGAAGCGCCACCCCAGAAAGCTGAGATTCGTCGACCAGAAAAGATGGGTTCGGCGTTCCGTCACTCAAGAACCTGTCGTGAAGTGTCGGATTTAACCCGTTGATGATCGCGGCGGAACTGTGCGAATGGATCCACAGCAACGCTGTCCCGATCAGAAGATGCCGACAGATTGAATTCACGAAGATGCTCTCGGACAGACAAGGGAGCCGGGGAAAGTCCTAACCGCTCCCTACAGTACTCCATCGGCCCCGACGCATCAAATTGCTTGTGAAACGTCGGGGCTAGTGGAAGGGGGAGGAAGATTTTGGGCGCGTGCTTTCGGACGGTCATCCTTCAGCGATCTCTTTCTCGCCGCACCCTATCGCAACCCCTCCAAAAACCGTTCCGCGTTCTCGATGTGTCGGTTGCGTTTGTCGGCGTCCATCTTTTTCGCCATGCTGCACATCATTGCCCAGCGTGGATTCTTGCCCAGTTCGCGGTGATGGTTCCAAATCCATCGCCAGTACAGTCCGTCCCAGATGTCGCACCAGGGACCCTCTTTGTAATGGCTCATCTTTCGAATGTACGATGAACCCGAAAAGTAGGGTTTGGTGGTGATCAGCCCGCCGTCTGCGTTTTGGCTCATCGCATAGGCGTTGGGAACCATCACCCAGTCATAGCTGTCGATGAACAGTTCCATGAACCAGCGATAGATGTCCTCGGGGTCGATTTCACACAGAAACATGAATCCGCCCAGTACCATCAATCGTTCGATATGGTGGCAGTACCCGGTTCGCAAGACGCGCTCAATCGTTTCGTCGATCGGGTCGACGCCCGTTGTTGCGTCATAGAAACCGTTCGGCATCGGTCGGTGGTGTTGCCAATGATTGGTCGTTCGCATTTGGACGCCTAAGTCTTGATACGTCGCTCGCATGAATTCGCGCCAACCGATGAGTTGACGCACGAATCCTTCCAGTGAATTCAGCGGCACGTCGTGGTCCTGGGCGTACGTCAACGTCGCTCGCAGGACCTGGTCCGGCGTCAGTAAGCCGATGTTGAGCGACGGCGTTAGCACACTGTGCCAGAGCCACGACTCGCCTTTGACGATCGCGTCTTCATAGTCACCAAAGTTCGTCAGCCGCTTGTCCAAGAATTGTTTCAACCAGTAGCGTGCCGAGGCGCGTGACGTGGGATAAAACAGCTTCTCAAGCGAGCCGGGATGATCGCCGAATCGTTCTTGGACGTAGCCCACTGCTTCTTCATCAAACGCATCGCGTTTGGGTGCTGGAACCGGCGGAATCGAGGAGAGTTCTTTCTTGGGGACCTTCTTGCGATTGTCTTCGTCAAAACTCCATTGATCACCGACCGGTTCCTCGCCGTCCATCAACACGTCCAGTCGCTTGCGTTGCCACTTGTAAAAGTCGGCCATGAACCAGCGTTTTCTCTCGGACCGGTACTCGTTGTTCTGCTCGGGCGTATTGAGAAAGCCGGGGTTGGGGAGTATTTCCAGATCCAGATCCAGATTCAGTTCATCACAAACCGCCCGCACGCGTTTTTCAAAAATAAAATCGGTCGGATGGGCGATCGCGAGCGTTTGGCCGTCGCGTTCTTTCGCCGGAATCGCTTGCTTGAGTTGATCGGCCAATTTGGGGTTCTCTCGATCGTATTCGACGTACCGAGTGCTGAAACCCTTGTCGATCAGTTCGGCTTCATAGCGTTTCATCGTTGCCCGATGCAGCCACAGTTTTTGCTTGTGGAACGTTGCCGGGTATCGCCAGTCGCCAAAAAACAACGAGTCTTCCAGCAACAGCACCCGTGACGGATCCTGACGCAGGCCCGGGTGATCGGAGAACAGTTGGTTGGGGAGGATGGCCAGAATCAAAATGATCACCTTGGGGTCGGCGGGTCGGCGATTCAGGATCGCGTCGTGTTTCGGTTGAACTGTAGCAGACCGGAAATTCTCAGCCGATCGCGGCTTGAGGATTAACGTGGCGCTTGTCACGCCCCTAACGTTTCGCCAGGCAAACACACTCTTTCCAATCACGGAGATTGACATGGCTGGAACACCAACTACTCAAAATTGGCCCGAATTGGCGATCGGACTGTACGATAAACTGACCGGCCGCAACGCCGAGATCAGCTACTCGTTCGACGAGTTTGAATTGAACGTCCCTAGCTCCACCGCACCCGATTCGCCGAGTGCCCATTGGAAGATGAACGGAACGATCCGCATCGCGACCCGCGATCGCGCCGCCGATCAAGCGAGCTGATGGTGGCGAACCGATTCCCGTTGACGTTGGAGGGTTTGTTGGAATTTGAAGTCCAAGGGCGCTCTTTTTCCGTCACCGCGGGACCGGAATCGATCGTCGTCGATTTCCCGGACGTGCACGCCCTGCTCTGCGTGATTCGCAGCACGGGCCCAGGTGTCTCGTTGCATACCCAGATCAAAAGGGCCGGCCAATGGTTGGTCCAGACGGAAAACAGACTGGATTTACGGATCGACGGTGCACCAATTGGATGGCTCGGATTCGGTGTGCCGTCGGGCTTGGGCACGCTGCTGGGCGTCGGCCATTGCCGAATCGCGATGCTGCCTTTGTTACGCTCGATGCTTTAACCAGTGCCGTCGGGTGCTTGGATAACGAAATGGTTTCCTTCGAACCGTTGTTACGGCCGACGTCCAGTGGACTCTACTGCGATGCCGGCGATTTTTATGTCGATCCCACTCGACCGGTCGATCGCGCCGTCGTCACGCATGCCCACAGTGATCATGCCCGCTGGGGGTGCCGGCGCTATCTGGCTGCCGCGCCCGGCGAGCATCTGTTGCGGATGAGAATGAACGATGACGCCGAGTTTCAATTCCTGCCTTACGGCGAATTCATTTCAATCGGCGGCGTCCGGGTCAGCCTGCATCCGGCCGGCCACATGCTCGGATCGGCCCAGGTCCGCCTGGAACACCGTGGCAAGATCGCGGTGGTGACGGGCGATTACAAGCTGGGACGCGATCCAACCTGCCAGCGGTGGGAACCGGTGCGATGCCATCTGTTGGTGACCGAAACGACGTTCGGGTTGCCGATTTATCGCTGGCCGTCACCGGAATCGGTTCGTGACGAGATCAATACCTGGTGGCGGCGCTGTCGCGACGAGGGAAAGTGTTGCGTACTGTATGGCTACGCCGTCGGGAAAAGCCAGTCGCTGCTGGCCGGCCTGGATACGACGCTGGGGAAAATCTTCACCCACGGGGCGGTGGAAAAAGGTGTGCAAGCCTATCGCCGATCGGGTGTGGAATTGCCGGAGACGCACTACGTCGGTGCGGTGGAAGGAAAGCCCGATTGGAGTGGGGCAATGGTCATCGCCGTCCCGAGTGCACACGGATCGGCTTGGATGAAGCGATTCGGTCGCGTCAGTACCGCGATGGCCAGCGGGTGGATGGCGGTGCGGGGATCGCGGCGACGGCGGGCGATGGATCGTGGATTTGTGGTCAGCGACCACGTCGATTGGCAGTCGCTGCTGGTCGCGGTCGATCAATGTGATCCCGAGACCGTTTGGGCGACGCACGGGTACACCGCCGCGGTCGCTCGGTACTTGAATGAGAACGGACGAAAGGCCGACGCACTCGATTCCGGGGGACGTCGCGAGGGAGACGAAGACGCAACCGCGGACGCAGCGGAGTCCGCGTCATGATTCGATTCGCTGAACTGTACAACGAACTGGATTCGACCACCAAGACGAACGAAAAGATCGCGGCGATGGTTCGCTACTTTGCCGGCGCGGAACATTCCGATGCCGCTTGGGCGACCTATTTTTTGTCCGGCAACAAACTGCGACGCCTGGTGCCGACATCGTTGCTGCGGGTCTGGGCCGCCGAGCAGGCCGAGATCCCCCAGTGGTTGTTCGAAGAGTCATATCAGGCTGTCGGCGATCTGGCGGAAACGTTTTCGCTGGTCGTTCCGCCTGGAAAAACGACAACGGATGATTCATTGACCCATTGGGTCGAGCATCGATTGACGCCACTGCGTTTGATGAGCGATGTCGAACAACACGCTGCGATGCTGCAGATCTGGAACGAAACGCCGGCCCGGTTGCGATTGGTGGTGATGAAGCTGATCACCGGCGCGTTTCGTGTCGGTGTCAGCAAGCGACTGGTCACGCGAGCAATCGCCAGCCATGCCGAGATTCCAGCCGACGTTATCTCCCATCGCTTGATGGGAGACTTTGATCCATCGGCCGAATCGTTTGCATCGTTGATCGATCCCGAGATCCAAGACACGGTTCCTAGCAAACCCTATCCGTTTTGCTTGGCTCATCCGATCGACAACGAAAAAGGACCAGAGGTTTTAGGCGATGCATCGGAGTATTGGGCGGAGTGGAAATGGGACGGGATCCGTGGACAACTCATCCGCCGATCGGCCCAGATATTTCTTTGGTCGCGTGGCGAGGAGTTGATGGAGAATCGTTGGCCGGAAATCGAGTCAGCTGCCGAGTCGCTGCCCGATGGGACGGTGATCGACGGTGAGATTCTGGCGGCGATTCCGGGCGGGGCGGTGTTGCCGTTTGCTCAACTGCAGCGAAGGATCGGCCGCAAGAAGGTCGGCAAAAAACTGCTCGCCGAAGTGCCCGTCGTCTTTCATGCCTTTGACGTGATGGAGCACCATGGTGAGGATGTTCGGTCGCTTCGTTTCGTCGAACGTCGGGCCCGCTTGGACGAGGTGCTGGGTTCGATCGACCATCCCCATCTTAAAGCGACGGAACTGATCGACGGTGAGAGCTGGGACGCGTGGGCCGACATTCGAACGACCAGTCGCCAGCGGAACGCCGAAGGATTGATGTTAAAGAGAAAGGATGCACCGTACGATGTCGGGCGTGTCCGTGGCACGTGGTGGAAATGGAAAGTCGCTCCGTACACGATTGACGCCGTGCTGATTTACGCTCAGAAAGGACACGGCCGACGATCGGGGCTGTTCACCGATTACACGTTTGCGCTCTGGGATGACGGCCAGTTGGTGCCCTTTGCCAAGGCCTACAGCGGGCTGGATGATCAAGAGATTCGAAAGGTCGATCAGTTCGTCCGGCAAAACACCAATGATTCGTTCGGGCCCGTTCGCAGCGTCACGCCGACGTTGGTGATGGAATTGGCATTCGAGGGGCTGCAGCGGAGCGGTCGTCACAAGAGCGGCGTCGCGACACGGTTCCCGCGGATCGTTCGTTGGCGTCACGACAAACGCCCCCAGGATGCCAACACCTTGGCGGATTTACTCGAACTGTTACCGGAAGACTGACGCGATGCTGAAGAGCGAAAACGAAACGCCCTCGCGCACCGTCGACCGCTACTTTGCCTCGCTGGGCTGGAAGCCGTTCCGATTTCAGCGAAGTGTTTGGCGAGCGTATCAGCAGGGGGCCAGTGGTCTGGTCCATTCCGCGACCGGGACGGGAAAGACGCTGGCGGTTTGGCTGGGGCCGATCCTGAAATGGCTGCGAGAGAATCCTGATCGGTCCACCTGGAATCCGAAACGGCCTCCGCCGCTGAAGGTGATCTGGATCACTCCGCTGCGCGCCCTCGCCGGTGACACCGAGAGTTCGCTTCGCTCGCCGCTGGAGGCGTTGGAGATTCCGTGGCGATTGGAATCGCGGACCGGCGACAGCAAGGCCAGCGTGAAAGCGCGGCAGTTGAAGCGATTGCCGACGGCGCTGATCACCACACCGGAAAGCCTGTCGTTGATGCTGACGCACGAAAAGTTGTTGGAGCAACTGGCCGGTGTCGAAGCCGTCATTGTCGACGAGTGGCACGAGTTGCTCGGTACCAAACGCGGCATCCAAACCGAACTCGCCCTCGCGCGGCTCCGTCGGCTCAACCCCGCGATTCGCAGTTGGGGCGTCTCGGCGACGCTGGGTAATTTGGATCAGGCACGTGAATCACTCGTCGGCGTCGAGGGCGAGCGGCCTGTCGATTCAAGCCCGGACGCGTTAGCGAGGGGTCACGCGGCGCCCCTCGCTGACGCGTCGGGCTACCATGGTCGCGTTGATTTCGGAACATCGACTAAATCGACAGGCCGCGGGCGCGACGTACGTCTGGTCCAGGGTTACAAACGCAAGCGGCTGAAGTTGCAGTCGCTGATCCCCGATCGGATCGATCGATTTCCCTGGTCGGGACACATCGGCACCAAGATGGTTCCCCAGGTGGCCGAATTGGTCGACGGAGTCAACAGCGTGCTGATCTTCGCGAACACACGGTCTCAGACGGAGATCTGGTACCAGCAGTTGCTCGCACAGCGACCGGATTGGGCGGGGCGGATCGCATTGCACCATGGCTCGTTGGACCGTTCGGTGCGCCGCTGGGTTGAAGACGGTTTGCGTGAGGGATCGCTGCGCGCGGTCGTTTGCACCAGCAGTCTGGATCTGGGCGTCGATTTTACCGCGGTGGACTTGGTCATCCAAATCGGCAGCCCCAAGGGTGCCGCGCGGCTGCTGCAACGAGCCGGTCGCAGCGGACATCAGCCGGACGCGGAGAGCCGTTTGGCGTTTGTGCCGACCAACGCGATCGAACTGATCGAATTGGCGGC
The DNA here is from genome assembly GCF_002289565.1 of Rhodopirellula sp. SM50. Taxonomy (GTDB): domain Bacteria; phylum Planctomycetota; class Planctomycetia; order Pirellulales; family Pirellulaceae; genus Stieleria. Next base: position 84,427 of record NZ_NTFY01000019.1, read on the forward strand.
CGCGCAAGATGCGATCAAGAAAGGTCACTTGGAAGCTCGGCCGTTGATCAACAAACCGCTCGACGTGCTCGCCCAACATGTTGTCACCATCGCGATCGGCGGAGGGTTCCGATCCGATGCGTTGTTGGAGGAAATCAGATCGAGCTACGCCTACCAATCGTTGAGCGACGACGAATGGCGGTGGGTGTTGGACTTTGTCGTGCATGGCGGATCGTCGCTGACGGCGTATCCGGAGTATCATCGTGTCAAGTTGGTCGATGGACGCTATCAGGTCACCGATCGGCGAACGATCACGACACATCGGATGAACATCGGAACGATCGTTTCGGATGCTTCGATGACGGTGAAGTATCTCAAGGGAACCACCCTGGGGACCGCTGAAGAGAGTTTCTTGTCCAAGCTGGAGCCCGGCGATCGGTTCCTGTTTGCCGGGCGACTGCTCTCGCTGGTCCGCATCAAAGACAACGCGGCGTACGTGAAACGCGCAACCGGCGCTCCCGATACGGTACCCAGGTGGATGGGCGGGCGGATTCCGCTGTCGAGTGAATTGAGTGCCGCGCTGCGCGGGAAGATCGCCGAAGCGGCTGCCGGTGAGTTGATCGGCAGCGAAATGAAGTCGTTGAGGAATCTGCTCAAACTGCAGCAGCGGTGGAGCGTTTTGCCGAAACAGGATGAACTGCTGATCGAGCGGATTCGATCTCGCGGACGCTACCAACTGTTTCTGTTTCCCTTCGAAGGTCGGTTGGTTCACGAAGGGCTGGCCGCCTTGTTCGCCTATCGGATCTCACGCTACCAAAAGACCACGTTGACAATGGCGTGCAACGACTATGGGTTGGTGATGGAATCACCGCACGAAGTCGATGTGGAAGATGCCATGCGGCGCGGATTGTTTTCGGCCGAAGAGTTGGTGGCAGATCTTTACAACAGCATGAACGCGACAGAGATGGCGAAGCGTCAATTTCGTCAGATCGCGAGGGTTGCCGGGCTGATTCATCCGGGGTATCCCGGACAACCCAAGAAAACCAGCCATCTGCAGGCTAGCAGCAACCTGTTTTTCGACGTCTTTGACGAGTACGATCCGAACAATCTGCTGTTGCAGCAAAGCCGACGAGAGGTGTTGCAGTTTCAGCTCGAAGCCAATCGAATGCTTGCGGCGCTGGACCGCATCGGCGAAAGCCGGGTACTGATTCAAGCGCCCCGCAAAGTGACTCCGCTGGCGTTTCCGCTGTTGGTCGACAAACTGAGGGAACGCGTCAGCAGCGAATCGTTGCGAGATCGCGTCGCGCGGATGCAAGCGGAACTGGAAAAGGCGGCGGATCGAACGTTGCCGGGCGACCGGGAATAAACGGAGCCGGCACAGGATTCAGCAATCGTTGGTGTCTAGCCTTTAGGCGATTCTCGGTCGCTGCGACGCAGCGACAGTGGGCGGCTAAAGCCCAATACCGCTAAGTGAAGCGTCAATGAGGGGGCCCGGACGCTGGCGCGAACCGGCTGATATCAAACGAATATCAGCCGTTTGGCGCGAGCCTACGGGCCCCGATCTGAGGAAACCACGCTTAACTTAGCGGTATTGGGCTAAAGCCTGCACACCAGCGCTTTTCCGTGGCGCCTTCAGTGTTAACGTTTCCAGAGCATAAGGTCTTTCTATCGTGCCGCACACCATCGACATCCAGCTTGCCGGACACGAGCTTCGGCTGTTTGCCGAACGTTGTGTGTATTGGCCGGCCCAAGACATGCTGTTGGTCGCCGACACGCATCTGGGGAAAGCAGCCGCGTTTCGTCGTCACGGGATTCCGGTTCCGGTCGGCAGTACGCAAGGGACACTGTCAACGATCGCGGGTGTGTTGCGGCAAACGTGTGCGACCCGATTGTGCATCCTGGGAGATCTCTTTCACGCGCGATCATCATTGTCCACCGAGATTCGTCATCAGGTTGATGCCTTTTTTGACGAATTCGCACACCTGAAGTTTTCATTGATCTTAGGAAACCATGACGCGCAGGTCGGTCGACTGCCGGCGGCTTGGCCGATCACGGTTCATGAGCCCGGGTGGTGCATCGGTTCGGTCGCGTTGGGCCATCATCCGATGGAACCACCCGAGGGTGCCGACTTGTACGTCTGTGGCCATTTGCATCCGGCGATACGCTATCGCGTTGGTCGCGAATCCGCGGGCAAACTGTCTTGTTTTTGGTATTCCGCCGGGTGCCTGGTCTTGCCCGCGATCGGAGAATTCACCGGGACGCATTTGGTTCGCCCGCGACAAAGTGACTCGACTTGGTTCATCGCAGGCGACGAAGTTCACGCGTTGTAGTTTGGCGATCGAGTGCGGATCCGATGGCGGGTGACAATCGGAGTGAAAAATGGCAATTTCGTGAGGGAGAAGAATTGCTGCGCGTCCGATACCGCTATCATGCGTCTCCCGGTTCCCGCGATTCAACGACGACCACCACGAACGGGCCATGCTTGCGACAACAGTGCTTTCGACAACAGTCCCGTCCGTTTTCGGCAACCTCTTGGCGCTTGACGAGACAGCCGTTCGCGGGCTTTCCATTGCCGTGGCAGGCATGCTGATCGTGATGTTTGCGCTCACGGTCATCAGTCTGTTCATCGCCGCATCGCCTCGCATTCTCGCTGCGGTTGCCAAAGTCTATCCGGAGCCTGTCGAGCGTCATCGCAAGCGGCCGGATCCGAAGGGTCAATCTGGTGATGACGAAGTCGTTCTGGCGGCCATCGGATTTGTGTTGCACACCGAGTTTCAGCGTCAGTGCGCGGCCGAGAACGCGGCGATGAAGAACGGATGACGGCGAGAGAAACGTGGGGCAGTTGTTGGCACCGTGGATTGTGAAGGTAATCGATGGATATCCTCCAAGAGTTTATAAAAACGACCGGCTTCTGGTCGCTCGGACCCGGCAACGTGGTCATGATCGTGATCGGGATTGTGTTCATCGCGTTGGCGATCACAAAAGATTACGAGCCGTTGTTACTGGTCCCGATCGGAATGGGTGCGATCGTCGGCAACATCCCGTTGATCGAAGGCATGTCGTTGAGTGTCTACGACATGCATCGGTGGGTGATTGAAGACGGGCAAGTCAATTATCAGCCAGGCAGTGTGCTGAGCTATTTGTATTTTGGGGTCAGTTGGGGCATCTACCCGCCGTTGGTGTTTTTGGGCATCGGCGCGATGACAGATTTTTCCACGATGCTTTCCAATCCGAAGCTCGTTCTGCTGGGAGCGGCGGCGCAAGTCGGCGTCTTTCTGACGTTCCTCGGCGCCATTTGGCTCGGGTTTGATCTGAAGCAGGCCGGTGCGATCGGGATCATCGGCGGTGCCGACGGGCCGACCGCGATCTTTCTCTCGTCCAAGCTCGCTCCCGAATTGCTCGGCGCGATCGCAATCGCCGCCTATTCCTACATGGCGTTGGTTCCGGTGATCCAGCCGCCGATCATGCGGTTGCTGACCACGCGTGACGAGCGATTGATCCGGATGAAGCCGCCGCGCAAGGTCTCGCGTCGCGAAAAGATGATCTTTCCCGTCGCGGCGTTTCTGATTTGCACCCTGGTCGCACCCGGGGCGATGGTGCTGTTGGGGATGCTGTTCTTCGGCAACCTGTTGAAAGAGAGCATGGTGACCGAGCGGTTGGCCAACACGGCGCGGACGGCGATGATTGATATCGTCACGGTCTTGTTGGGTTTTTCCGTCGGCGCCAGCACCGAAGCGAGCACGTTTTTGACGCGGCAGTCCCTGTTGATTTTTGGGCTCGGTGCGTTGGCGTTTGCGATCGCAACCGCCGGTGGCGTCCTGTTCGCCAAGTTGATGAACCTGTTCTTGAAAGAAAAGATCAACCCATTGGTAGGAGCCGCCGGTGTCTCCGCGGTCCCCGATTCGGCCCGCGTGGTGCAGATGGTGGGTCAACAGGAAGACCCGCACAATTTTTTGTTGATGCATGCGATGGCACCCAACGTGGCCGGTGTGATCGGTTCGGCGATTGCCGCGGGTGTGTTGTGGGCTGTGCTCACTTAGCAGTTTGTAAGAGCGTGTTTTGATAACGAGGAAAACGACGTGTCGAAAAAGAAAGTCAACTTCATGTGCACCGCATTCCGTGACGGATTCCAATCCGTGTTCGGCGCCCGCGTGTTCACCAAAGATTTTCTGCCGGCAGTGGAAGCGGCGCGTGATGCGGGGATCAGCTGGTTCGAAGCCGGGGGCGGGGCACGGTTTCAGTCCCTGTATTTTTACTGCAACGAGAACGCGTTCGACATGATGGACGCGTTTCGCGAAACGGCCGGCCCGGATGCGAACTTGCAAACGCTGGCCCGGGGCGTCAACGTCGTCGGGCTGGATTCGCAGTCCAGCGACATCGTCAAACTTCATGCCCAGATGTTCAAGAAGCACGGCATGACCACGATTCGAAACTTCGACGCGCTCAACGATGTCAACAACCTGATCTACAGCGGCCAGTGCATCGTCGATGCGGGACTGAAACACCAGGTCTGTGTGACGCTGATGGAGCTGCCGCCGGGGTGTGTCGGTGCCCACGACGCCGCTTTCTACGCCCGCACCTTGCAGCAGATCCTCGACGCCGAGATTCCCTTCGATGCCGTCTGCTTCAAAGACGCTTCGGGGACGGCGGTGCCTTCGAAGGTCTACGAGACGATCAAAGAGGCGCGGCGGATGTTGCCCGCGGGAACCTTCATCCATTTTCACACGCACGAGACCGCCGGCGTCAGCGTGTTGGCCAACAAGGCCGCACTCGACGCGGGGGCCGATGCGATCGACTTGTCCATGGCACCGTGTTCGGGAGGAACCTGCCAGCCGGACATTCTGGTGATGTGGCATGCGCTCCGCGGCAGCGATTACGAACTGGACGTCGACGTCGAAAAAGTCCGTGAGGCCGAAGAGGTGTTTAAGGATTGCATGCGCGATTACTTTCTGCCGCCCGAAGCGACCGCCGTCGAACCGCTGATTCCCTGGAGCCCGATGCCCGGTGGCGCGTTGACCGCCAACACTCAGATGCTGCGTGACAACGGCATCATGGAAAAGTATCCGGAGATCATCGTGGCGATGAGCGACGTCGTCCGCAAGGGTGGCTACGGCACGTCGGTGACGCCGGTGTCGCAGTTCTATTTTCAACAGGCGTTCAACAACGTGATGTTCGGCCCCTGGAAAAAGATTGCCGAACCGTACGGAAAGATGGTGCTCGGTTATTTCGGCAAAACGCCTGTCGAGCCCGATGCCGAGGTGGTTCGATTGGCCGCCGAACAGCTCAAGTTGGAACCGACGACGCGACCGGTCTTGGAGATCAACGATGCCGACCCCACCAAGGGCGTCGCCGCGGCGACGGCGGTTTTGGAAAAGGAAGCGTTGCCGGTGACCGACGAGAACATTTTCATCGCCTCGACGTGCAAAGAGAAAGGCATCAAGTTTCTCAAGGGCGAAGCCGAAGTGGGCGTGCGAAAGATCGACAAAGCGGCCGAGGCCGCCAAGTCCGCCGAAGCCGCTCAGGTGACCGGCAAGCCCCAGGCAGGACCCGCCGAGTACACCGTCACGGTCAACGGCGAAGACATCATGATGGCGTTCGAGGGCGATGTGGTCACCGTCGGTGGCCGCGTCTATCGGGTGGCGATTCGCCCCGAAGATTCCACGGCGCCGACACCGCAAGTTAGCAAAAGCAACGGTGTGTCCACCGAGATCAAGTCACAAATGCCCGGGGCCGTGTTCAAGCAATTGGTCCAGCCGGGCGATCACGTCCACTCCGGTGAGCCGATTCTGATCTTGGAAGCGATGAAGATGGAAATGGAAATTAATTCCACCGTCGATGGAACGGTCGATGAAGTCCGCGTCGCGGTCGGCGACCACGTCACCACGGGGCAAGTCCTGGCGACGATCAAGGCGTAGGTGGCCCCGGTCCGGGCTTCGAAATGGTCAGGCTTGTCGGCTGAGCCCTGACGGAGCACCGGTACAATTTATCTCGATTTGATGAACAAGAAATCTAAATGGGCGATGATCGCGATCGCCGCTGCGGCGGTCATTGTGTGGAGTCTTTCCGCCCCGCAACGTGGCATGCAGCAGGGCAAGTATGTAGCGCCTGATCCGGTTACCGACTCACTGCCTGCTTCGGCGGTTGAACCGACAACCTTGGTCGCCGCCCGCCCCGTCGTCGACCGCGGTGTTGGATACCTCGGGGCCGAGTCCTGTCAGAAGTGTCACGAGGATTACCACCAATCGTGGCACGCATCCTATCACCGCACGATGACCCAGCCGGTCACCTCCGAAACCGCGCCGGCGACGATCGTCGATCGCAGCGTGGTGGTCGAGGGGCGGATGTACCGTTTCCAGCGTCGCCTTGATGAATTCTTCGTCGAACTGGACGATCCGATCGCAAGCGGCAAACGCATGACGCGTCGTTTGGTGCTGATGACGGGGTCCCACCACATGCACATCTTTTGGTACGAATCCGGGATCGACAAGACACCCGCTCAGTTGCCGATTTTGTTCCTGATTGATCAACAGCGATGGATCCCTCGGCAAAGTGCGTTTCTTCGACCACCCAACATGGAAAAGGGGCATGAGCTGGGACGCTGGAACGAAACGTGTTGTCAATGTCATTCGACGCATCCCCGCACTCGTCCGGATCCCGACGGGCCGACCTGGGACACGCGGGTGAGTGATTTTGGGATCACGTGTGAAGCCTGCCATGGGCCGGGTGAACCACACGTTGCCTTTCATCAAACCGATTCCGGCGATTCCAAGCCAGCGGCCGATCCGATCGTCAATCCGTTGGACTTGCCCTCCGACACGCGATCCGACATGTGCGGCCAATGTCATGGCATCATGATGGTCAACATCGATAATGCCGCCGACCAGCAGGAATTCTTTCGCCTAGGCCGTCGATTCCGCCCTGGAGACAATCTGGACGAGGCGTACTTTTTGAAGCTCGTCCGAGGAAGTAAGGAGCATTGGGACAGCGAAACATTCAGCAAGTTCAACGCAATGCCGGGGAAATTTCATGGGCACTTTTGGCCCGACGGAGAGGTTCGGGTGTCTGGACGCGACTACACCGGAATGATCGAGTCGAAGTGTTTTCAGCAAGGGGAGTTGTCGTGCATGTCGTGTCACACAATGCACCAACAGGATCTCGCGCTGCAGGCGGAATGGAAGAACGATCAGTTGAAACCGGAAATGCGGGGCGACGTCGCGTGCCTGCAGTGTCATCCAAGTTACAAGGAGTTAGGGACGCAGCATACGCATCACCCGATCGATTCCGAAGGCAGCCGTTGCATGAATTGTCACATGCCGCACACCGTCTACGGGATTCTCAAAACCATTCGCTCGCATACGATTTCCAGTCCCTCAGTCGCCACCACCATCGACACCGGTCGCCCCAACGCCTGTAACCTTTGCCACCTGGATCATACGTTGGAGCAGACGGCGACTCATTTGGCCGCGTGGTATGGGCATGAGAAACCGAAATTGGCGCCGATCGAACAGAACACCGCTGCTTCGCTGCTGTATTTTCTCGGCGGCGATGCGGCTCAACGGGTGTTGCAAGTCAACGCTTTCCAATGGCAACCCGCGCAGGAAGCATCGGGTACCGATTGGATGCGATTCTATCTGCTGATGGGCATGGAAGATCCCTACGATGCCATTCGACTGATTTCCGAGCGTGCGTACCGGTCGCTTCCCGGTTCGCGAGATTCCGATGGATCATCGCTGGACTATGACTTTCTCGACGCACCGCGAGAACGCGGAGAGAAGCTCCGCGGCGAGTATCAGAAGGTCTTCCAAACCCGGCTGAAACCCAATGACGCCTTGCTGATCGCCCCGGACGGCTTTCTAGACCGGGCACGATTTGGTTTTTTGACACGGCAACGTAACGGCCGACCGGTGTACCTGCAGGAATGATGTTGTTCTGGTGGCCGCCAATCATCTTTGGCTCGTCACGTTCGCCGGTGACTTGCAACTGGCAAGGCAAGCGATCGCACCGACCAGCACCAGCAGCGGCCCCATGCTGAGTGCCAGCGGTGGCATCGAAGTGACCGTTTGTAGCAGCAGCATCGCCAGCGTGAGCACACAGCCGACGATGAATGCGGACGACGCGATCTTGGGGTGCCATTTCATTTCATTCATTCCGGCACCCTCACGAGAGAGGAGAATCGACATCATACCGAGCACGATGCAATAGCTGTGCGCTAAACGTGTCAGACGTCGCGGCAGCGCGTTGTAGTCTCCCATGAACTCGGGCGTCGGAAACGGACCCTCGAAGGCATACAGCCCGATCAACATGCCGGCCGACGTCGACGCGGCGATCAGGAACCAACCCCAGCGTTCCAGACTTCCGCCATGCTTGATCGCAAGGATCAGGCCCGAGTACACGCCGATCACGACGGCGGTCGCCGGAAATGCCAGCAGGTATTTCAGGTGCATCGTGGTGAAGCAGGCGAGCGCGAGAATCAACGGCATGCCGACCGCCCCGATCGCCAAACTGGCTCCGCCCAAATTCGCTTTGGCCTGATACGGGCCGGCTCGCCGGGCGACCCCGTAGTACAGCAGGGTCAACACCGACAACGCAATCGCGGCCACTCGCGCCAGACGCAACATCCGCAACCGGACGCCGTCTTCGCTGCCGAGCTGTTCCATGACCCAGGCTTCGGGCAAAAGCGGACGCAGACCGGCGATGAAATCCAAGAGCATCCCGAAGCACGCCACCGGCAGAATCATCCTGATCTGCCGTGCGTAGACACCTGACGGGCCGACCCACAACAGGAACGCGAACCCGCTCAAATTGACCAGGCTGCCGGCAAGCACCAACCAGTGACACGCCGGCCACCACAATCCGAGTGCGTAGCCGGCGATGTAGCTGCCGGCGCCGATCGCGGTCAGTAGCGCGGCGGTTGTCCGTGCCCGGCGATCGAACGCGGGAGTCGCCAGCAAATGAGCCATTGCCAGCTGCAGAAACGCCATCGCGATCACCACGCCGTGGGCGTGCCGGACGGCGAGGCGAACACCGCCGTTAGAATCGGCGGCAGAAGACGCATTCAATAGCCATGGATCCAATGCCGCGGACAACGCCAGTCCGATCAACAGCGTTGTCCAGCCCAGCAGTCGGTTCAGGTTGCCCGCTGAGACAAAGCCGTTGTCGTTCGGAGCTGTCATGGGTGAATCGCCCGCTGTTTGTGTCGACGAGAATACAGGTAATACTTTGCGAACTGCTTTCGCCGCCATTGGGTGAAGTCTTCGCAGTAGAGTCGTTCGGCAAGATCGTGAAAGCCCTGCTGGAGTTCGTCGGCCGACATCGGCGTGGGAAGATAGTTCAAATCGAACAGCGTGCATCGTTCCCAGGCGCCGGGATACAGCAAGCGATTGTCTTTCTCCAAACGCTGGTAGAGCGGCGTGCCGGGAAACGGCGTCTGGTAGGTGATCTGGACGTCATACAGTTTGGCTTGCTCGGCAAAGTCGTACACGGCGTCAAAGATGTCGGTTCCCTGACCGTCCAACCCCAAGATAAAGCAACCGTTGACGCGGATGCCATTGCTTTGAATCCGTTCCACCGCTTCGATGTAGTGCGGCCATTGTCGACGCTTCCAATCGTTCTTCAGTTCAATGCCTTTCAATCCCGGCAAGATCGGGCTTTCCAATCCGATCAGCACCTCCGCGCATCCGCTGTCGCGCATCATTTGCAACAGTTCTTCGTCTTCGTGCACCGACAGATCCGTTTCGGCGAACCACTTCACCCGCCGTTGTTTCAGCTGCGGCAGCAACTCCTTCCAGTACGCGCGGTGGATGAATGAATTGTCGTCGGCAAACTCGATAAAGGGCCTGGGCCAGAGTTCGCAGATGCGGTCGATTTCGGCGAGCACTTTCGCGACGGGTTTTTGTTTGTAACGCCGTGCCAGCAAGATGCTGGACGCGCAGAACTCGCAACGCCTTGGACAGCCGCGACTGGTTTGAACCGTCAGCCGGTTGTACTTGGAGATGTCCAGTAATTCATACGCCGGCATCGGTGCGTCGGCGAGATCGAATTCGGCGACGTCAAAGGAGCTATAGCGGCGCCGCAGTTGACCCGAGCGGGCGTCGTCAAGCACGTCCCGCCAGACCACTTCGCCTTCGCCGATCACCACCGCGTCGCAATGCCCGAGCGCTTCGTCGGGCAATGACGTCACGTGCAACCCGCCGAGCACGACAGGAATGCCGAGTTCACGGTATTGATCGGCCAGCGTGTAGGCCTCGGGCATCTGGGCGGTAAAGCTGGAGATGGCGACCAAGTCGAGATTCTGGGGCAGCGGGTCGAGTTGCTTGAGGTCTTGCACTTCGAAGTATTCGACCGAATCCTGCTCGGGAATCATCCCGGCCAGGGTCAACAGACCCAGGCTGGGCAACGACGCGATGGTTTCACTGCGTTCGACAAAGCCGGGCAGCGTCAGCCCTTTGCGCAGTAGTTCCTGGTCGCAGCAGCGAATGCCGCTCATCGCAATCAAGCCGATTTTCATTTGATCACTCTCAGGTGCTGTGTTCAAATCGGGAATGGGGCTTCAGGGCGGTAGCGGAAGTCGCCACGACTTTCGGCACCTCACCGGGCGCGGGCGGCACAATGACAAAACACAGGAATTAAATGCTTCACAGCATTCACGACGACGATTCCAACAACGACTTCAGTTTTTGCATCGATTGTTGTCCTTTCTCTTGAACGCCTGCCAGCAATTGGTCCAGACCCTCGATCCCCGCGAGTTCCTCCGGGATCTCGGCTTCGACTTCCACGCTCAGTTTGGTCCCGGTGCCATCGGGTTCGGCGTTGTATGTGAATTGGCTCTTGATGCCGCCCTCGGTGGCAAACGAATAGCGGCGACCTGGGGCATAGTGGATTGTTTTGGCGGTTCCGCTGAACTCGTGGCCGAGCAAGTCCCATTTCCAATCCCAGCTCTTGGTGACCTGCCCCGGGTCGCCTTGAATGTTGGAAACACCCTTGAGCGATTGCAGGTACTTCATGCGGTTGCGAAGGTCGGCAATGAAGCGGATCACATCGTCGGGGTCGCGATCGATTGAGACAGAGACCTGAAGATTCTGTTTGGACATTTCCGGTGCTCCTTAGAAAAGGGGATTTCGTCCGAACGAGTGTTGCCGTCGTGGGGAAGACGACGAGCGATGTCATTCTAACGCGCCCCGAGGACAGAGAGCCCGCCAGTCGGTCAACGCTGCGCCGCGATCAGGCAAGTTTGCCGAGCGATGGGGTCAAGACGATGGGGTCAAGACGATGGGGGCAAGACGATGGGGGCAAGACGACGGGGGCAAGACGATGGGGGCAAGACGATGGGGGCGGAAGGTGGGGGGGAATCCTGCAACGTGTCTTCCGAGCTGATTGTCTGACTTATCATTCTGCCCCGAATCATTCTGCCAGTCGTTCCGGACTGCCCAAAGGTTTTTCTATGGCGCAAGACGTTTGCGTTCCCAGTTTTGGTGTTCGTCGGGTTCGTAACAGATTCGGTCGTGCAGTCGGTTCGGACGTCCCTGCCAGAATTCGAAACGCGTCGGTTTGACGCGGTAGCCACCCCAGAAACTTGGCAGCGGTACTTCTTTGGACGCGAATCGCTGTTTCATTTCCTGCATTTTGGCTTCTAAGATCGACCGCGACGACACGATCTCGCTTTGCTGCGAAACCCACGCGCCGAGTCGACTGCCACGTGGTCGTGTCATGAAATACTTCAGCGATTCCGCGGTGCTGACCCGCTCGGCCGTCCCGCCGATTTCGACTTGCCTCTGCAAGGGCAGCCACTGAAACAGAATGGAGACGCGCGCATTGAGCGCAATATGTCGCGCCTTTCGACTGCCGTGATTGGTAAAGAAGACCAATCCGGTCGCATCGAAGTACTTCAACAACACCGTCCGTTGCGTCGGCTGGCCATTCGAATCGACCGTGGACAAGACCATCGCGTTGGGTTCCAGCAATTCAGCCGTTGTCGCTTGTTGGTACCAATGCTCGAATTGCACAAAGGGACACGGATCGACATGATCGAGGTCCAGTGATTGGAGTGCATATTCCTGACGAAGATGTGATAGATCCATCGGCCGTGACGCGAGTACGTTGCTTGGGAATGGTTTCAATCGTGAACATGCTTCGATCGCTTTTGTCCCTCGCTGGGGTTGCATGCGGCAATCTGCTGCAGCGACACGACAGGCTAACGCAACCCGAAAATTTAATCTGGATGAAGCACTAGTTTAGTGGATGGGGCGATGTTGTGAGTTGGAACAGCATTTGCGACACCCGATCACCTTGGGAAAACGTTGGACCAAACGCACACCGCCGGTCCCCCCGCCGATAACGAGTACCCCGACATGCCGCAACGCGGTATTGCGAAGAGAATCCCCAACCGCTGATCGCGACAGGCCTGAGTTTCTCGTGCACCTTTGATTGCGATTTGCCGCAAGAGAGAGTCATGCGAGATGTTGAACGGACGGAACTGCCGACCGAGCCGGTGGCATTTTCCAAAAACCAGGTGGCGGGCCGATTGAGGCAGCTCGACCTGCTGTTCGACGAGTGGCTGTTGACCGACGATTTCTACTGTCGCAAGGTCGCCCAGTGCGAGGTCTTCAATTCGGCAGAACCCGTGGCGGCCAAGAAGAAATAGCAGTGCCGCACGTCGCCAATGCTGTGGCAACAGCAACTGCAGTTCGATCAGCATCGCGACCGGATGCTGCAATTCGAACCATTACAACAAGACCGCTCCCGAGCGCGGGCCGAACTCTTCTACGCCAGCAATAACTGAACGTTTCGACAGAACTTCCGCTCGACCATTGAGAGCCGTGGTGACCGAGGGCGGAGCGGCGGGAGTGTAAAACCTACAATCGTTTGAAAAATGGGGACCTCTCAGAGGACTCCGGTTCCGATCGACTGAAGTGACCCAACCTAAAACCGAGATTTTCGCCTCAGTTCACCCCGTCCAGACTTTCCGCCATGGCCCCGATGAGGCTTTTGAGATGCGCGGCCGAGGCATTTGGCATGCCGGTTGCGTTAATGGTTGCAGCCGGCCGTTGGACCGATCCGCTGGGCGGTCAAGTCGAACGGGCTGCGAAGAGTCAGGATGATCCGCAATCAGAATTCAGGAGGAATTCGACCATGCTTCAATCTCACGTCCCCCCCGGTGGTTCAATGGAAGTCGAGCGATGTTCGGGGCAACGGACTGCGGCGCTGCGAGCGTTCGGCCAAGCCGCCCTCGCGTGTGCCGTGCTCGCCGTTGGTCCCTTGGCGATTTCGCCTGCCTCGGCCCAGCTACCTGCCTCGGCCCAACGACCTGCCTCGGCCCAGCAAGTCTCGCCATTGGATCAACCCGGCCACCGTGTTGCGGTGATCGATGTCGGCTATGTGTTTAAGAATCTTCCTGCGATCCAGGCACAAGTCAGCAAGGTCAAAGCTGAACTGGCAAAACACGAGGCTGAGGTGAAACAGAAACGCGACACCTTGAACCAGGCTGCCATCCGACTGAAATCGATGAGGCCCGGAACGACGGAATACAACCGACAAGAAGAACTCGTCGCGAGTTTGGATTCCAAGCTGCGGTTGGATATGAGACGCCGCCACAACGAGATGAGTGAGGCCGAGACAAAAATCTACTACGACAGCTATCTGAGACTGGCGGCGGCGGTGAAGGCCGTTGCAGTCCACAACAACATCAATTTGGTGTTGCGTTTGGGCGGCGACGACGTCGATTCACAGCAACGCGAATCGGTCACTCGGCACGTGATGAGAAACGTCGTCTATCACGACGCCGACATCAACATCACCGACACCGTGATGCGGTATTTGGACCAACAGTCGAAGATGTCACAAGCTGCAACGGGAGGGGGAGCCGCGTCGGGCACGCAACGTTGAGGCTGTGGCAGAATGATGGGGTGGCAGGTGCGCCGGGATAAACCGGTTTGGAATAGGAATTTGAAAATGTTCTACGAAAAAGGCTTAGCCAGCTATTTCGGCCTCCAGCGG
>NZ_NTFY01000002.1 GCF_002289565.1 Rhodopirellula sp. SM50
CCGGCGACATCGTCTTGGTCGACACCGGAGCCTTCAACACCAATCAAATCACACTGCTTTCCACGGTCGCGTCGAAGCAACTCGTCAGCCTAACCGCGACCACCGGTGATCTGACCCTCGGAGCGGCGATCGGCAACTCCGTCGATGATCTGACGCTCGTCGCCACCGCCGGCAACATCGTCGGGGGAGCGACCGCGACGGCCGACGCATTGACGCTCAACGCCGGCCAGGGCATCGGCATTGGAACCGCCGTGACCGCCGACGCGACCAGTTACAGCCTGACCACCGCCGGAGCGGGCACTGACGGCAACATCACGCTCGTTGACGTTGGCGCACTCAACACAACTCAAATCACCACACTGGCCACCCACACATCGGCTCAGACGATCAGCCTGACCGCCACCACCGGCAATCTGACCGTGGGAAACGGGATCGGCGATGCGACTGACAACCTGACGCTGATTGCAATCGCCGGTGACGTCGATGGTGGCGCGACTGCAACCGCGGAGACGCTGACCGTCAATGCCAGCGGAGGCATTGGGAATGGGACAGCCTTGATGACTGACGCCAACACGTTGAGCTTGGTGACATCCGGGTTTAACGCCGCGGGCAACATCACGGTGATCCAGGCTGACGCCGCCAATCTTTCGGTCGCGACCGACGGCTCCGCACAAACCATCGATGTGACGCTGACGACCGGTGATTTCACGCTGGGCGGCACGATCGGCGACGCGAGTGACAGCTTGAGCTTCACCGCCGCCGGCGGCGACATCGTCGGGGGTGGCACGGTGACGGCAAACACATTGACCTTGAACGCGAGCGGTGGAATCGGGATCGGCACGGCGGTGACGGCCAACGCAACGACGTACCATTTGACGACATTGGGCGCGGACGCTGCAGGCAACATCACGCTGGTCGATACCGGCGCCTTCAACACCAATCAAATTGCGACCCTGTCGACGGCCGCCTCGGTGCAGACGATCAGCCTGACCGCGACGACAGGAGATCTAACCGTCGGCGCCGCAATCGGCAACGCGACCGACAATCTCGCGTTGATCGCGTCGGCAGGCGATGTCATCGGAGGTGCGACCGCGACCGCCGCAACACTGACCGTGAACGCCGACGGCGGGATTGGGATTGGTATCGCGCTGAACACGAACGCCGACACGCTGAACCTGACCAGCGGAGGCGCAGCGGCAAACGGCAACATCACGGTGATCCAAGCCAGCGCGGCGAACCTCTCGGTCGACACTGCGGCGACGGGCCAAACGGTTGATGTGACCGTGTCGGCTGGGGATCTGACCATCAGCGGCCCCGTGGGAGACGCCAATGACGACGTCAACCTGACCATCCAGAGTGGCAACGTGGTCGGCGGTAGCTTCGCCGTGACCGCGGACACGTTGACGATTGATGCCAGTGGCGGGATCGGCATTGGAGTGGAGCTTGACACCGATGCCGACACGCTGGACCTGACAACCCACGGTGTCGCAGTGGCCGGCAATATCTCGATCGTTCAGGCCGACGCGGCAAACTTCTCGATTGCGACCGATACGTCCGGCCAAACGATCAGCGTGACGCTGACGACCGGTGACTTCACCGTTGGCGGTGCGATCGGAGACGGCAACGACAGTCTGACTTTCATTGCCAACGATGGCAACATCGTCGGCGGCGGAACGGTCACAGCCAACGACTTGACGCTCAGCGCCAGCGGCGGCATCGGGATCGGAACGGCGGTGACGGCCAATGCGGCAACGTACAGCCTGACGACGACTGGAATCGGAACCGACGGGAACATTCGATTGGTCGATACCAATGGGCTCAATACCAATCAAATCACGACACTGTCGACCCACAGTTCGACACAAACGATCAGCCTGACCGCATCAACGGGCAATCTGACGGTCGAATCATCGATCGGTGATGCAAACGATCATCTGAGCTTGATTTCAACGCTGGGCAACGTCGACGGCGGCGCGACGGCGACCGCGGCGACACTGACCCTAAATGCCGGCGGCGGGATCGGAATCGGTGCGGCGTTGACCGTCGATGCAACCAGTTACAGCCTGACGACCGCAGGGGCCGGAACCGCGGGCAACATCAATCTCGTTGACGCCAATGCGCTCAACACCAACGAAATCACGACGCTCGTGACCGACGGTTCGGTCCAAACGATTCATCTGACCGCATCGGCGGGTGATCTGACGACCGGCTCTGCCATCGGGAACAATAGCGACCATCTGACCTTGACCACCCTCGCCGGCAACGTGGAGGGTGGAGCGACGGTGACCGCGGACACGTTGACCGTCAACTCCAGCGGTGGAATCGGCATCTTGACTGCGTTTGCAACCGACGTGAACACATTAAACCTGACGACCGACGGCATCGGTGCGGCCGGGGACATCTCAGTGATTCAAGCCGACGCATCGAATCTTTCGATCGCAACCGATGCATCGGCACAAACGATCAGCGTGACGTTGAACACGGGTGATTTTACGATCGGCGGCGCGATCGGCGACGGCAACGACAGTTTGACCTTCATCGCATCAGGCGGCGACATCGTCGGCGGGCTCGGAACGGTCACCGCCAATGTCCTGACGCTCAACGCCAGCGGCGGAATCGGGATCGGGATCGGAAACGCCGTGACCGCCGACGCCACCACCTACAATCTGACCACCGCCGGAACGAACGCCGCGGGCAACATCACACTGATCGACGCCGGCGCATTCGATACCAATCAGATCACCACGCTCGTAACGCACGGTTCGGCGCAAAGGATCGACCTGACCGCGAACAGCGGTGACCTGACCGTCGGCGGAGCGATCGGGCAGGCAAACGATGACCTGAACTTGACCGCAGCGGCCGGCAACATTGTCGGCGGCGGAGCGGCGGTGACGGCCAACGCCCTGACCCTTGACGCCAGCGGTGGGATCGGCATCGGCATGGCGGTGCAAGCCAACGCGACCAGCTACAGCTTGAAGACGACCGGTGTCGGCAACGCCGGCGACATCGCCCTGGTCGATACCGGAGCCTTCAACACCAATCAAGTCACCATGCTGTCCACGGGCGCGTCGGCCCAAACGGTCAGCCTGACCGCGAACACCGGTGATCTGACCATCGGAACCAACATCGGCAACGCCATCGACGACCTGACGCTCGTCGCCACCGCCGGTGACATCGTCGGTGGGGTGGCTACGACCGCGACCGCGGCGATGTTGACCCTGGATGCCGGCGGCGGCATCGGCATCGGCATCGCCGTGACCGCCGATGCGGCCAGCTACAGCCTGACCACCGCCGGAACGAACGCCGACGGCGACATCACGCTGATCGACACCGCGGCGCTGAACACCAATCAAATCACCACGCTCGATACCGATGCGTCCGCACAAACGGTCAGTCTGACCGCGACGACGGGTGATTTGACCGTGGGTGACGCGATCGGCGACGCAACCGACAGCCTGACGTTGATTGCAGCCGCCGGGAATGTCGTCGGCGGAGCGAAGGCGACCGCCGATATGTTGACCGTGACTGCCAACGGAGGGATCGGTACCGGCCCCGTGTTGGAAACCGACGCGAATACGCTGAACTTAACGACATCCGGCGTTGGCGCGGCCGGCAACATTCGCGTGGAAGAATTTGACGCGACAACGTATGTGGTCAATACGCACGCGTCGGCTCAGCTGATTCAACTGACCCAAAGCAACGGCGACATCACCATCGGTGGTGCGATCGGCGATGGTGGTGACAGCCTGACTTTCGTCGCGTCAGCGGGAAATATCGAAGGCAGTGGAACGACGGTGACGGCGAACGCGCTGGTGTTGCAAGCCGGCGGAGGGATCGGCACCGTCACCGAAATCACTGCCAACGCGGCAAGCTACTCGTTGTCCACACTCGGTGCGGGCGCTGCGGGTAACATCACGTTGGTTGACACCAACTCGCTCAACACCAGCCAGATCACCAATCTGTCCACCGGCACGACGCCCCAAACGGTCAGTCTAACCGCCTCCTTAGGCAACCTGACCGTTGATGCCGCAATCGGTGACGCCGGCGACGACCTGTCATTGAACGCATTGGTCGGTAACGTCGAGGGCGGCGCCACGGCGACCGCGACCAATTTGACGGTCCAAGCCGGCGGTGGGATCGGAATCGGCGCGGTACTCAATACCAACGCCGATACGTTGAATTTGACGACCAGCGGCGTCAACGGTTTGGGCAATATCACCGTGGTCGAATCCGATGCGGTCAATCTGTCGATCACGACGGTGGGATCCGCACAGACAGTCAACGCGCGGGTGCTCAACGGAAACCTGACGATCAGCAATCCCTTCGGTGACGCGAATGACAACCTGACCTTGATCACGTCCAACGGCGACGTGGTCGGTGGCGGAACCGTGACCGCCGACACGTTGACGATCAATTCCAGCGGCGGCATCGGCAACGGCATCCCATTGCAAACGGACGCCAACACGCTCGATCTGACCTCGGCCGGCATCGGGTTGGCGGGCAACATTAGCGTGGTGCAAGCCGATGCGGCCAATCTGTCGATCGCGACCGATGTCTCGGGGCAAATGATTTCGGTGACACTGACGACCGGCGACTTCACCGTCGGCGGCGCGATCGGTGACGGAAACGATAGCCTGATGTTCGCTGCGAGCGACGGAAACATCATCGGCGGCGCCGGCACCGTGACCGCCAACGACTTGACGCTCTTCGCCAGCGGCGGGATCGGAATCACAACGGCTGTAACGGCCAATGCAGCGACGTACAACTTGGAAACCCAAGGTGTTGATGCGGCCGGCAACATCGAATTGATCAGTGTCAACACCCTGAACACCGACCAGATCACGCTGACGACCGCTGGCTCGACGCAAACGATTGATTTATCCGTGTCGGCCGGCGATCTGATCGTCGGCGGGGCGATCGGCGATTCGATGGACAATCTCAATTTGAATACCTCCGCCGGTAACATTGTCGGCGGCGGCGCGACCGTGTCCGCCGCGACATTGACGATCGTCTCAGCGGGCGGCATCGGCGTTGGAATGGCGTTGAATACCGACGCGAGCGCGTTGAACCTGACCACTAACGGAGCCGATGCGGCGGGTAACATCACCGTCGTCGAGAATGACGCGGTCGCTTTGTCCATCAACACAGCGGCATCGACGCAGACGGCGAGCGTCACCGTTCGCAACGGGAATCTCACCGTCGGCGGACCGATCGGGGATTCTAATGACAATCTGATCTTGATCACCAGCAATGGTGATGTGAACGGCGGGTCGACCGTCACGGCCAACAACTTGACGGTCAACGCAAGCGGAGGAATCGGCATCGACGCATTCCTGCTGACCAACGCCAACACGATCCTGCTCACCTCCGCCGGATTTGGCTCTGCAGGCGACATCACCGTCAAGGACGTCGGCTCGGCTGATTTCATGATCGGGACCGATGCGTCGTCACAAACGATCGATCTGACCACTCGCACGGGAGACTTCAACATCGGTGGTGCGATCGGTGATGTGAATGACCATCTACGTTTCACCGCTATACTGGGCGACATCAACGGCGGCGGTACGGTGACGGCCAACAGTTTGACGCTGTCCGCCGGCCGCGGCATCGGGACGGTCGCCGCTGTCAGGGGCAACGCGGCGAGTTACAGTTTGACGTCGTCAGCGGTGGGTGCTGCCGGCAACATCTCACTGGTCGACACCGGTCCGCTCAACACCAGCCAAATCACGACCTTGTCGACCGATGGTTCCAGCCAAACGGTCACGCTGACATCCGAGACGGCGAACTTGACGGTCGATAGCTTGATCGGTGACTCCAACGATGACTTGACGCTGATCGCGACGGCCGGTGACGTGATCGGCGGCGGCGTCGCGACCGCCGGCACCTTGCGTCTGGTCGCCGCCGGAGGCATCGGAGTCGGCACCGCGCTGACCGCTGATGCGACGACCTATGAACTGTCCACGACGGGTGTCGATTCCGCCGGCAACATCGCGTTGGTTCACCAGGGCGCGCTCAACACCAGCCAACTGGCGACGTTGTCGACCGACGCATCGACGCAGACGATCAGCCTGACCGCATCGGCGAGCGACCTGACCGTCGATGCCGCACTCCACCACGCCAACGACAATTTTGAATTGATCGCTTCGGGCGGCGGCGTGCAAAACACCGGCGCGTCGGTCACCGCCAATGCGTTGTCGGTCGATGCGATAACGGGGATCAACCTCAATACCAGTGTCACGTCGTTTGAAGCGATCAATCGCGTCGGCGGAGACATCCAGGTCACCGAATCCGACGCCGTTACGATTTTAATGGTCGAACAGTTCTCCCCGGGCGACGTCTCGATTTCCGCCGGCGGCACCATCGACCTGTCCAACGGCGGACGCATGCCAAGTCGCATCACGTCAGGCAGTGGTTCAATCAGCTTGCAGGCCGTCGGGGCCGCGTCGGATCTAAATGTCAATGGCTGGGTCACCTCGGGGACCGGACAGATCACCTTGCGTGCCGACGACGACTTGGCGTTGGGCGCGGTGGCCCGAGTCACCACCGGCAGCAACGATGCGGTGTCGGTCACGCTCTCGGCCAACGACGACGGTGCCGGGTCGGGCGTCCTGGCGTTCAATGATTCCGCCATCGTGGCGACCGACAAGGGGCAAATCAGCGGCGTGCTGGTCAACTCGCCCACGCCGATCAGCGGAACCCAAGTCGGTGAATTACTCGGAGGCACCCAGCGCAACGCCCAGATCGATGTGACGGTCAATGATCCCGCGGGGCTGGGATTTGTCGCCGAAGTGGACTGGCTGGAGGGCAACCCGGGTGACAGCGACCCGTCTCGCCGCAACCCGCTGGAAAAGAACATCAGCACCGGTGGCGTCGGGGTGAACTTTCAACACTCCTACGACGTCGCCCCGAACCAAGGTGACATCAACGTGAACGTCTCGCTGACGTCGATCGCCGACGGTTCGATCGTGTTGAGGCAAAACACGACGGACTTGCTGGATCGCCCGGAGTTCACCACCACGGTCACGCTGCGGGTCGAAGGCGCGCTGCTGCCGTTCTCGGCGCCGTTGCCCGAAGCCGACAACGTTGATTTTGTCCGCACCTTCGAGCAGATCGTCGTCACCACCCCGGCCACCCAACGCATCGTTTTCGTGACACCTCCGTTGCAATTCAATAATTCGGTCGGTTCCGCCGTCGTGACCAGCCAGCGCTACTATGTGCTGCGAATCGTTTCGTTCGGTGCCGAGTCGGAGGGCGAAGTCAAGCTTTGGGATTCCCAGCCGGGACGTGAGGAGTACAGCCTGCCGGATCTGGAAGACCCGAATTCGGGCGAGGGATTTGAACTGAGCCAATTGCCGGAATTGTTCAAGCGATTGCCCGACGATCGTTATCGAATCTATTTGATCGAAGGTCAAACGGAACGTCTGGTGTTGGACTTCATCATTCGCGACGGACAACCGATTGAATCTCAAAGCGACGACCAACCCGTTCAGGAAAGCGAAGCGACCGAGTCCGACGGGGAAATGGACGCCGAACCGGCCGCCGGGCCGATCGAGCGTCCCAACCTGAGCAGCGTCGAGCGGCTGGGCAGCGTTCCGGTGGTCTCCACGGGCGGCATTGTGCTGGCCGCGGGGATGGCCAAACGCGATCAAAGACGTCATGGACGGCAGTGGCGCAACGCGTCAGCGCAACCCGAGCGCGATCGAAATAACATGTCAGCGAGGAGACCAGCGTCATGGCGCTAATCTGTTCTTATTGTGGTTCCGAATGCAGCCAGCGCGACCAGGCCAATGGGCGTTGCGGAAGCTGCGCGTGTTTTTTCACCGGTCATGAAGAAATCATCCCCGATGCGCCGGCTGAACAACCGGTTGCGTCGTCCGACGATGCCGCCGCCTCTCCCTTTACCGCCCCCAAACCGACCGCCGAGACTGCGGAATCTGATACGGAGCAATCCCGTTCGGCACCGGACACCGCAGTCCCGCCGCCGAGTCAGTTTGATCCGACGGCGATTGAGCCCGACAGCCCACTGCAGGAGCTTGCCAGCAGCGAGGGGTTGATTCAGCCCCGACGTTTGTCGCCCCAATTTCGACGACGCGTTGAACGCACGTGGGAGTCGACGTTCGGTGGCGGAGGAGCAGGCTTTACCGCAGAGAGTACGCTCAGTTCCCATCAGCCGTCGACCGAAACGAAGGTCGAGAGCCCGACGCTGAGCATCGCGACGCGAAAGATCACCAAGGGTAAAAGCGGTGCCAAAGGCGCCAGCGAAGGCGATTACGAACTGACCGATGTGATCGGCGAAGGCAGCATGGGTCGTGTCTGGTCGGCCCGCCAGACCTCGCTGGACCGCAACGTTGCAGTCAAGGTCCCGATGCCCGAATTGGCCGGTGCCGGAAGCGTGGGCGAGAGCCAATTCATTTCCGAAGTCGTCGTCACGGGACAACTGGAACACCCCAACATCGTTCCGATTTACGAACTCGGACGTGATTCGACCGGGATCCCGTTCTATTCGATGAAACACGTTCAAGGGCGACCCTGGAACGAGTTCATTCAGGAGAACACGATCCAGGAGAATCTGGAAATCCTGATGAAGGTCTGTGACGCGATCGCCTTTGCCCACGACCGAAACTTCTTGCACCGAGACATCAAGCCACACAACGTGATGGTCGGCGAGTTCGGTGAAGTCTCGGTGATGGACTGGGGCATCGCGGTTTCGATCACCAAAGACCCCAACCAACCCTGGGCATCGGTCGCGACCGGACCGGCCGGCACACCGGCCTACATGGCGCCCGAGATGGCGGCCCACAATCCGTCCGAACTGGGTGTCGTCAGTGACATCTATCTGCTCGGCGCGGTGCTGTATGAAATCGTCACGGGAACACCGCCACACCCCAAGACCGGCGACACCGGGGAAGCCCTGCTCGCCGCGGCAGCCAACGAGATCATTCCGACGACGCGATCGGGAGAGTTGGTGGACATCGCTCGCCGCGCGATGGCGACCAATCTGGACGACCGCTACCAGTCCGTTCAAGAGTTGCAAGATGCGATTCGAGAGTACCAGTCGCATCGCGAGAGCATCAAGCTGTCCGAAAGTGCCGACGAACACTTTGCCCGGGCGAAGAAACAAAAAAGCAGCGATGAATTCGCCCGCGCCCGGTTCGCTTATGAAGAAGCGTTGAAACTCTGGGACGGCAACACCGCCGCTGCCATCGGCATGCGACTGTCGACGTTGGAACACGCCAAAAACGCGCTCGCACAAGAGAACTACGAACTGGGAATTTCCGTTCTGGATTCGACGAATCCCGAGCATCGCGATCTGCTTTCCAAACTGGAAACCAAGCGGGCGGCGCGGCGACGCCTGGCATGGTTTTCAAAGATTGCGGCGGGCACGGCGATCGCCGCCATTCTGGCCGTCGTGGTCGTGACGCTTTACTTCTACATGGAGTCGCTGGAAAACGCCAAGTCGCTGGAAGCCGAACGGGATAAGGCTCGTGAACAAGAAGTGGTCGCGACCAATCTCAAAACGAAAGCGGAATCCGAAAAAGAAAACGCGGAAATCGCTCGAAACGAAGCCTTCCGGGCACAACGGGAAGCGCGACGATTGGAAGCCGAGGCGCGGTTGGAAAAACGCCGCGCCGAAGAAGCACCCTATTCCTCCGAAATCGGATTGGCCGCCGAGTCGATCCGACGCAAGCTGCGCGACAAGGCCGAACGCATCCTCGATAAATTGGATCCGACCAAGCCCGATGCCGATCCGGTGATGTCACAACTGCGGCACATCGAATGGGGGATCCTGAAACACAGTTGGGGTCCGTCCTCGGTGGCGACGCTGACGGGCAAAGATCATGTGGAAGCGGTCGCCAGTTCAGCCGGCGGCGACATACTGGCAGCCGGAACCGATCTCGGAGATGTGTTGCTGTGGAAGGGTGTCAGCGGTTTGGACAACGATGCGGAACCGGTGACGATCCACTTCGGAAACAAGATTAACGCCCTGGCGATCTCCGACGACGGACGATACCTGGCCGCGGCAGGGATTCGCAAACAAGATCCGGACGGTGATGGGCGACAAAATGATTTCGACGTTTGCGTCTGGGAAATCATGTCCGATGCAGTCGGCCAGACGCCTCTGTTGCTGCACGGCCACAAAGCAGAAGTCTTAAGCGTCGCCTTTTCCAGCGACGCGACCAAGGTCGTCACCAGCGCCGCCGACCGCACCGCCGTGGTTTGGGATCAAATCACCGGTGAACGTCTCTCCGTGATGGCCGACCATTTGGATCCCAAGGTTTGGAGTGCGAGGCTTTCACCCAAAGATGATGACCTGGTCGTGACCGCCTGCGAAGACGGCAGGGTCCGAGTCTGGAGAACCACGACGAAGTCCGGTGGCGTCAGTGAAGCAAAGAAGCTGTACGATTTCCGCGGTCACGATGGTCCGGTCTATGCCGCCGTGTTTAGCCCCGACGGCCAGTCGGTGCTCTCGGGCGGATACGACCGTAGCCTGCTGCGTTGGAAACTCAGTTCGGCACAAGCCGACGTGGTTGCCGCTGGCACCGAACTGTTGAAAAAACGTTTGCAAGGACAGGCCGATGCAAAACAGGGGGCCGCCAACCAGCGAGACGAGATCGGCTCGACCGGCGATCGTCATACCGCCAGCATCCGCAGCATCGCGGTCGGCCGACTGGGCGATCAACAGGTCATCGTCACCGGCGGAAACGACAACACCGTGCGGGTGTGGCGGCCGACCGAAGACAGCTGGAAACTGGACAAGGTGCTTAGCGGACACGGGCGTTGGGTCCGGTCGTGCGTGTTTTCCAATCACGGCAACTACGTCTTGTCGGGCGCCGACGACGGTCTGAAACTCTGGGCCTGGCAAGATTATTCGATGCCCCGAGATCTGATTCCCGATCCGGAGGTTCGCTTGAGCCGCCAACCGAGTGAACGCGGACTGTCCAGTGCGCTCAAATCCATCTATTCCCGAGACGGACGTTGGATCGCAACGGTCTATGCCAATGGCACGGTCGAAGTCTGGGACCTGCAAAACCCCGGCCGCGCGACCGGAGAAATGTTGGTCCAGGGCCACGCCATGTTGGCGGCCACCGGCGTGATGGACCGGCAAGGCGAACGGTTAATGACATCGGCCGGCGACAACACCACGCGTCTGTGGAACGTCACCCGCGGGACTCACACATTGAAGCTTGATGGAACCGGCTATCGGGGCGCCGCAGACGTGGCGTGGCAGCACGACCAGGGCAACGCCTTGGTGGTCACCGGCAGCGATGAACACATGACGCCGGCATGGTTCTGGCGTGTCGACGCAGAGGGCAAAGTGGTCAAGACGGCCCTGCTGGGCGACTATGCCCGTGCTCAGTTGGCCCGGCAAGCGGAAGCGGAGACCAAACGCCGCGGCGCGACTTATTCGGCCGTCTCGCTTCGCACGACGTCCGACGGCATCGACGCGATGGATCGTCTGCGACGGCGAATTCCCGATGTGACGACGACCAAATTCTCACCCGATGGAGGGCGTTTCATGGTCGGAGACTCCTCCGGGCATTGTTTCGTTTTCCAGGTCGACGCCGAATCGAACCGCCCCCGCCAACTGGTCCGCTTTCGGGCACACCGCTCCGCCATCCGTAGCGCAGCGTTTTTGCCATCAGGACAGTCATTGATCACCGCCGGCGTGGATGGTGAAGTCGTCATGTGGAATGCAACTGACGGAACCCAGCAAAATAAACTGCCCTGGTCGGGACCGGTGACGGCGTTGGATGTTTCCGCCAGTGGTGACCGCCTGCTGGTCGGACACGCCCCGTTGGAAGGCACCGATTTTCCCCTCGCCGAACTGTTCCGCCTGGAGGGTGAGGAGATTCGACCGGAAGCCAGCTTCTTGCTCACCGATGATGCAGGCCATCGCGATTGGACCGACAACCGGCCGACGGTTCGGTCCGCGCGATTCGTGCCGGGAACCGACCAGGCGTTGCTGAGTCTGTTTTTCCCGGCCAAGTCAGGCTCGGATCGCGGCGGCCCGTCGGGTACCAGCCGCCCCTCACGTTATCGGATCGGCTATTGGACCTGGAACCATCAGGGCACTGATTTTGCGGAAATGCGCTCCTCGCAAATCGGTGAAGTTTCAACCGCGTTCATCGTGGGCAACGACGCCCCCCAAACCGAGCTCCTGGTGGTCGGCGGCAAGGGTGCTCGACTGTTGGCCGCCGATGATCAGCGGCCGTTGAGTTTTACGACGCTCAAGAAGAGTTTTCGCCCCGCATCCAAAATCGTTGCCGCCGATTTTTCGTACGATCCCGCCAACGGTCAAAGCCATCGATTGGTGGTCGGCGACAGCGAGGGAAACGTACGCGTTTGGGAACTGGACGCGGATCGTTGGAGCGAAAACACGAGCGCCGCGGTTCACTTGGTCGGCCGGCATGACGGACCGATCGTGTCGACCTTTTTCGATCCCAATGATCCCAACCGAATGATCACTGCGGAACGAAATGGAACCTGGAAACTTTGGCGGTTCGATGCCGAGCAGTGGCACAGTCGACTTGAATCGCCCCCGGATGATGATCGTCGGGCATTAAATTTCGCAATGTTTTCGCCCGATGGAAAACGCATCTTGGCCGGGACCGACAGCGGCGCGGCGGTTTGGCAACTCGATGGTGACGGAACCTTGCAGCGTGTGTTGGAAACGTGGCAACCGGGAAAAGTGCAGACGGCCGTGTATGCCGACGACGGCAGCTGGATCGTGACCGGTGACGGGGACCGCGTCGTGGCGTTCTGGGATGTGCGCGGAAATCTGCTTGCGCAGATGGATCAGGAAGACGCCAGTGGTACAACCGCGATCGCGCTTTCCTACGACCGACGACGACTGGTCACCGGCCAGGGCAAAGGCATCGGCATCTGGGACACCAGCCGCATCTTGGAGGCAATCGTTGCAAAAGATCCGTCGCAAGGGGAAGCCGATGCCGTCTCAGAAACGATCGCTTCGAGCGGTTTGATCAAAGAGTTGTTTACGCTGAACAAAAAACTGTTCCGGCTGGATGCCGAAAGTGAAGTCAACTCCGAAAGTGATGTCACCTCCATTTCGATTTCGCCCGACGGCCAGAACCTGTTGTCGTCCGGGATGAATGGTCAAACGACGATCTGGGAAGGCGCGCCGCTGTATCCAATCGCGTTTGCGTTTTCGAATGATCAGTTCACGGTTCGACGCAATGCATCGTTCAAGCATATCGGCAGATCTGCTTTTCTGAGCGATCCCAGTCGGCTGGCACGATTTGACGGTGCAGAATTGAACGTGACGATTCAGGGTGAACGGCTTGCCGGTGAGTCGTTGGCGATTCGACCGATGACCGACTTGTTGGGCGCCACGATCGTGACCGACACCCGGCAGGGGCGCACCATGCTGTATCACCGCGCCCATCACCTTGCCGAACCGAAGGTGATCGGAGAACTCGTTTCAGCCGAGGGGCCAGCGGATCGATTGAGTATCCGATTCAGCGAGGCGGTCGACGTCAGGTCGGTGCAAGCGTTGATCAGCGCATTGGCCTACCGGGTCGAATCATCCACCGCCGGCACAGCGAGCGTCAGCGAGGAGGCCACGGATCCGGAGCAGGATGCCGAAGCGGCTGAAATGGCCGTGATCTCGCGGACCGTCGAAGTCACGCTGTCCGGTTTTGAGTACCAATTGCACGACGCAGACGGGGCAACGGACGAGCGATCGGGGGAATCAAACGACAAGCAATCCGTCAGCCAGACGATCACGATTGAAGTGGAACCGGATCACAGCCAAGACTCCGGGCAAGAGATGCCGCGCTCGGAAAGCTTGGCGGCTGGGAGTTGGTGATTCAGGTCACGGTGATGGTGGGAGAGGATGGCAGAATGATACGGGGCAGAATGATGAAGCCGTGGTGATGGGGCAAGACAATCAGTGGGATAGGCTTCCAGCCTGTCATTCCAGCGTCGACAGGCTGGAAGCCTTTCCCACTTAGTTTCCGTGCGTTGCTAAGCGGGCAACCCGACGTCACCGGCGAGAAACTCTTTTCCGATCTCGGTAATTTTCCGGAAGCGATCATTGATCGATGGCACCTCGCCGGTGGTCGCGGTCATCGACATTGCAGCGGCGGCCATTTGGGCGGTCAGTTCTGGATCGGGGGGGACTTCATCGAACTCAGCCGGCGCCATACTGCCTTCGCTCCAGCACGCCGCCGCGGCGACCAAACTGGCGGCATTGGCGAATTCTAGTTTTTCGGCAATCGCCATCGCCGCGCGGCGGTTTTCTTCGCTGGGGTCCTTCAACCAAGTCATCGTCACGTCGAGCGCGGCTCGCTCTTCGCTGGTCAAATCTCTTGAAAAGACTTCGTCGACGGCCCGATACGCCCAATAAATGGCTTGTCGCTTGGGGAGGTACAGCGAGAGGATTCGGATCGCGTCGGCAAACAAGTTGTTCTCCGTCAGAACCTGGAAAAACTCTTCCGGCGAATGACTGGGACGAAAGAGCTGCAACGACTCCTCCTCCAGATCGGTCATTTGACACAGTTCGACGGCGGAGCGTTTCGGCTCGACCGGCTCATCGGTCTGCGGTTCGTCGGGCGTGAGCTTTGCACCGCCGGGGCGTTCTTTGACCACGGTTCGAAGCATCGTTTGCCCGGCGACGATCTGATCGCCGTCGTCGATCGACGCTTCGGTGACGGGTTCGTTATTGACGAATGTCCCTGCGGAACCCGACAGATCGCGAACCAGACATTGTTCGGATTGACAATCCAGTTCGAAATGTACTTCGGCCATCTCCCCATCTTCTGGAAAACAGACATCGGCAACGTCACTCCTTCCGAACCGAGCCCGTTCGCCGGACTGCAGCGGGATTTGGCGACCCAGTGCCGGTCCTGCGGTGACCTGAAGAATGACTCTCATGACTGGAGATCCGAAAAGAAAGAAGGTGGATCGATGACTGGGAAGCGGGTGGACGACGAGACAAACCGTGCAGGGCGGATCAGTTAATTTGCACCAGGCTACCCTTCACAGTAACCATGCTGCCGGAGACGCTTGCCATGGGAGCTTTGAGGGTCGCCGACGCATTCCCTTGGACCAGCACCTGAGGCCCCTTGATGGTGATGCCCGAGTTGTCGATCTTGATGCTGCTTCCGCCGACTCTCAGCAGGATCGACTTCGCCGCTTCGGTCTTGTGTGCACCTGCTTTGACCTGCAGCGTGTCGTTACCCGCGGTGACCACCGAGGTGCGATTGCCGGTCTTGATTGTCAGGGCTTCATCGCCATAGATGGTTGTCGAGCGTTTCCCTTTTTCGATGGCGATCGTAGCGTCACCCTTGCTGACCGTTTGGGTGAAGTTTTTCAGGATCGTGATGGTCTGACTGCCGTCATTGGCAGCGGTGTCACCGATCACGACTTTTTGATTGTTGAAAATTTCGATCAGCTGATCGCCATCGTCTTTCTTTTCAAAACCGACTTTCAGGGTGTCGTTGTTTTCGACGACGCGTTCGAAATCTTTTTCGGCGTGAAAGTAAACCTGTTCTTCGCCTTTCTTGTCTTCGAAGCGAAGCTCGTTGAAGTTTTGGTCGGTCCCGTCCGTTGAACTATGGGTCTTGATGCCGCTTTGGGTCCGGTTGTCCGGCAACTTGTAGGGCGGCATCTCATCGGCGTTGTAGACTCGGCCGGTGATGATCGGCCGGTCGGGATCGCCCTCGAGGAATTCGACAATCACTTCCTGGCCGATCCGCGGAATGTGAATCGAACCCCATCGTTTGCCGGCCCAGGACTGGGCAACTCGGACCCAGCAGGAACTGTTCTCGTCCGATTTCCCTTCGCGATCCCAGTGGAATTGGACTTTGACGCGCCCGTACTTGTCGGTGTAGATCTCCTCGCCGCCTTTCCCAACAACGACCGCCGTCTGCGGACCACGAATCCTGGGCAAGGGCGTTTCGCGCTGGGAGCGAAAGACTTGACTGCTCTTGATCGCCTCGAACGAGCATTCGGCCAAGATTCCGTCTTCGGATTCTCCCGACCCGTAGTCGCTGGTGCTCAATTCCAAATTGGTCGCAACGGTCAAATATTCCTCGTTTTGATCGTTGCGAAAATGACCGGCCAGGGTGAACAACGATCCGGTTTCGAAACCGAGGACGTTGGAATTGCCTCTCACTCGCTCGAATCGAGCCTCTTGTTCTTCGATGCGACGCTGGGAGTAGCTCGTTCCATCTGCCGCTTTGGTGTATTCACCCGGGTAGTCAAACATCTCAAACTTCGACATGTCGTGCTTGAGAATCGTCTTTGACTTCGACAACAGGTCCGCCCTGGGGCTTTCAAAATCATAGTCGTTGAGAACATACGCACCGGTTTGGACTTCTTTGCAAACGGACCACTGATGGACGTGCTCGATTTCCCGCAGCCGCCCTTCATCGGGAGGAAAAAACGGTACGGTCGCGTAGCCGTCGGCAGGCGAATGCGCCGAGACACCATCGGCCAAAATCATTTCGTGTTTTGACTCATCGTGCGTGAAGTAGTAGTAGATTCCTTCCTGTTCCATCAATCGGTTGACGAAATCGAAATCGGATTCGCGGTATTGAACGCAATAGTTCCATCGTCGATAGGTTTCACCGAATCGTTCGACAAAGTCGGTGAACCCATGATCGCGAAACACGGTCGTGATGATCTCCGGGACCGTTTTTTCCTGAAAGATTCGGCAGTTGGTGTTGCGAGTCAGGAACCACAGCCAAGGCACCAGGGTGGCGCGGTACACCGAGAATTCACCGTGGCTTCCCGCCCACGAAAAACGGTTGATCCGACCGTGGAAGTAACGCGTCGAACCATTCGGACGCAACACGGAGACGCAAGCCGGTGTGCCGAGCAGGTCTTCGAGAACGATGTTGTGATCGGCCGACAAAAGATCCAACGAAAATTCGAAGGGACTTCCCAGCCGTTCGAAGGCAGACATGCGATGGAACAGCAGCTTGTCCAGCCCGGCCTGTGTGGTGACTGCAATCCCGCGGTTGATCTGGGACGAACTCATAATTCAGCTAATCTCAATGCGCCAGAGCAGGGACAATCTGTAGTGGCCGGATTGTACAGTATCAGAGGACTGCAGCACCAGACTGCGACGTGCAGCCCGCCGCTCCCACGATGGCGTGTTGCCGGGCCAACCCTCTCGTGTTGAGATGGAATCTCGATTCAATTTACAGCCCCGTTTTTTGTGCAGCAACTTTAGTTTTCTTTGACCGCCGTCACCACGAAACCGCGGACGGGGCGTTTCAGTTCTAGACGGAGGGTCACCGGCTCAATCGCGCGAACGTCGAGTGAGGCTCCGTTGATGCAATTGGCGAGATAATCTTGCCGATGGCTGTATCTGCCGTGGGGATGGAGCTGGTAGGGTGGCACGTCGTCTGCATCGGAAAGACTTTCGACGGTGAACAACAGCATCCCTCCCGGACGCAACGCCTTGGCCGCCGCGCCGATCGCCGCTTCGAGTGCTCCAAAATAAATCAGCGTGTCGCACGAGACGATTAGATCGTATTGGTCGGCGTGTTCGGACAAGTACTCCACCAGGTCGGCCTCGATCAATTCATCGTACACACCCCGCGCCCCGGCCTTGATCATCATCTCGGGGGACAGATCGATCCCGACCAGCCGCTTCGCGTAGGATCGCAAATCCTCGCCGCACAACCCGGTGCCACAACCGGCATCGAGCACCTGCATGTTTCCCTGCGGCGTCGCGACATCCGAGAGGGCGTCGGCAATCTGGGCCGGTGCCCGATAATCCAACCGTCCCAGCACTTCGTCGAAACTGGACGCAAACGCATCAAACGATTCTCGGACAAAGGCTTCGGAACAACGGTCGGGAACTTCATTTCCCTCGCACGCAGCCAGCATGTGCTTGGCGATCGGATTGTCAGGGGCAATCGCCAGCCACTGACGATAGACGATGATCGCTTCATCGATTCGGCCGAACGCATACAGCGCCCGCCCCAGGCTCACGTGGGATGTGCTGCGGTGCGGATCGATTTCGACCGCCTTTCGGAAGGCCACCAAAGCCTCCTCCTGTCGCCCGCCGGCTTTCAACGCATTGCCGAGGTTTTGGTGGGCGTCGGCATGTCGAGGTTGTAACTCGATGGCTGCCTCAAAGGAAGCAATCGCCTCATCGTTCCGTTTGAGCACGCGCAGCACGGCCCCGAGATTGTTGTGCGCGTCGGCGTGCTTGGGATCCGCCTCGATCACCTTTCGGTACTCGACCTCCGCCTCGACAAACCGTTCGGACTCTTTCAGCACGTTTCCCAAGTTGTTGCGGGCGCCGTGATAGCGGGGATTGCCGCGAAGCGATCGCCGGATCAACCGCACCGCCTCGTCGGAATTGCCCTGCTTGTGCCGCAGCACGCCCAGAAAGTGCAGCGCATCGACGTTCTCGGGCTCGCGTTCCAAGGCGCGCTGGTAAAGCCCTTCGGCTTCAGTCAAATGCCCACCTTGGTGTAGCGAAACGGCCAACGAAACGACGTCCGCGACGGGTGGGAGTTGGGGTCGAGATGCCATGCAGACGGGTAACGTGTGAAGAGAAAGTTCGAGTCAATCAACGGGATCGGTGCTCAACCGACGGTCGAAACGCGCCAAAAACCCGACGAAACAAGGTAGGGACGAATCCGTGGCGTCCAGACGTGATCCACGAAGGCGCGCTGGGCCGCGGTCAGCTCACCGCCCGGCAAGTTTTCTTGGGGCGTGCGTTTGGGGTCGTAGTAATCTTCCAACGTGGCGATTTTCGCCTGTTCCGAAACTCTCAAGTTCGCCGCAATCGAATCAAACAGATAACGGGGCGGAAGCGGAACGGCGGGACGATCAGGCGGAGGCGATTCGTCTTGCCCTGCATCCTGCCCATCGCCCTGCCGTTCCTCTTGTCCGGCGCCACCGCTTTCGTCACCGGCAATACCGTCGGACTGCGGCGGATCGCAGGTCGCCGCCTGGAACGCCTGTCGCAATTGAGTGATCGCTTGGTCGATCCGCACATCCTTGGGCGGAATCAGGGACAGGTCACTGAGACGCGCAGGAGCTGCCGGGGCACAGAACACGTCATAGATCGCGATCGCGCGGACCGCTTGGGGACGCAGCTGGTATTCGCCAACGCAATACAAAAACAGGACGTCGGTGTTAAACGAAAACACACAATGTGTGAGCAATTCGATCAACTCCCGACCGCCGCGTTGCAGGATGGTTTTGGTGCAAACCGGCACGTTGTTCAAGCCTCCGAGGGTGTGATGATGTCGTCGCCGCGCTCGGCTGGTTCCACGAACGGATAGCGTGTCACGTTTTGTGCGTCAATGACAGCCACCCGGGTGGACGGGCAAGATGGATCACGGGAGTCGTCTCGATCGTAGTCGCTGACCGAAATCACAAAAACCTCCGGTGATGAATCCTGCAGCTGATCGAGGATCTCCTTGAGACCTTTGCAAAGATAGCCGTTACAGACCTTGGATCGCATGTCTCGTGGCAACGTGCATCCGGTCTCGGCATGGTAGACACAGGAATCTTCGTAGGCTTTGGGCCCGATACGCGACACGTAAGCCTCCAAGACATCACGCGGTCGCAGGTCCGGATGGCGTTTCATGTACCCGAGCACAGTGTCCACATAGAGGAACGCGTGACCGCGGCCCTGGAAACAGCAGTGGCCGCGACACACGGCACATCCGTTGCCCAGGATTGCGAGTTGGGATGGCGACAAGTCGGCAGGTGTGTTGTAGCCGACGCCGTCATCTTCCAATGCCGCATTGCCGAACCGGATGGCGGCCGCCCGGCTGATCACGCCCATCAAACGATCGATGAACGGACGCAGCTGCCGCTTGGAAATCCCGACCAGCCGGCGCTGGTTGGAGGGCAGCACACTGAGCAGGCGATCGACCCCGGCGGGAATCAAATTCGATTCCACGAGCGCTTGCTCGGCCATCCCGACACGATCACGCAACTCTTTTTGGCGACGAATTTCTGCCTGTGCTTGCTGCCGCACCTGATGCGTTTTGCATTCGCCGCGCGAGCAGGTACTCCCGACCGCCTGTTCGGAAACCGTCAAAA
The DNA here is from genome assembly GCF_002289565.1 of Rhodopirellula sp. SM50. GTDB lineage: Bacteria > Planctomycetota > Planctomycetia > Pirellulales > Pirellulaceae > Stieleria. The sequence continues at coordinate 20,044 of NZ_NTFY01000002.1, forward strand.
CATTTCCGCAGACGACACATTGGGGCGCCCCGTGCGACCGAAACGTTCCCGGCTGTGCCTGACTTCCGCCTGGTGGTCGCATGTCGGCAGATTGCGACGGTCGATGGATCGAACGATCGGGGCGCGACATGGTGCGGATCAAAAGATAAATGCGAGGCAGTCGGAGAGATCAATGGCGTCCGTCGTTCATGGTAAGGGTTCGCTGTCCCGCTGCCTACAGAGGTGCAACCGCAGCGATCGCATGGGTGCCCGTCAACCACAGCCCGCCAACCGTAGCAAGACGAGCGACGATCACGCTGTCACACCGGTTGGTCAGCCGATGTGCCGCTGGGCCTGATTGCCGTCGTCCGCTAAACTCGCTTTTGCGAAGACCGCCCGCGACAAACCGTTGGTGCAGTTTTTGTTGCTTTGTCCAATTCCACCCGGCGGAAAACCAACATCATGGCGAGTGAGGCATCGACCGAATCGAAAGAATTGCTGAAACAGGCCATCGCATTGCATCGCGATGGGGAGTTGACCCAGTCGGAGTCTCTTTACAACAAAGTTTTAGAACTCGATCCGAAGCAGACCGATGCGATGCAATTGCTCGGTGTCATCGCGGCCCAGTTGGGGAATACTCCGCTGGCGATTGAGCGCGTCAACCAGTCGATCGCGATCAATCCCAAACAGCCGGGTGCTCTCAACAACCTTGGCAACATGCTGGTCCGCGAGGAGCGGTATGAAGAGGCCATGGACGCCTTCGAGCGGGCGATCCATTTCGCTCCCGACGACGCCCAGTCGCACTTGCATTTGGGGCACGTGTTCGATTACCTGCACCGTCATCTGGATGCCTTTTCGGCCTACACCCGAGCCACCGAATTAAACCCAGAGGACGCAACGGCGTGGCATTCGCAGGGTGCCGCACTCGAAAAACTCGGCCGACTGGAGGACGCCGTCCAAGCCTACCAGAAGTCGATCGCAATCTCCCCAGAGTACATCGCGCCCCGAGACGGACTGGGAAGAGCGTTGCGGCTAGCCGGGCGTCTCGACGAAGCCTTGGAAGTCTATCAACAATGGCTGGCGATGGATCCGGGAAACCCCATTGCGGAGCACTTTGCGCTGGTCTGCGGTGTCCCCGAGAACGTTCCCGAGCGAGCTTCACAAGACTATGTCAAACGCACCTTTGATGGATTCGCCGACACGTTCGACTCGCTGCTTTCCAGACTCGACTACTGCGTCCCCAAACGATTGGGAAAGATCGCCGACTCGCTTGTCGCCGATGAAGATCGGGGCACGCTGCGGATCGTCGACCTGGGCTGCGGAACCGGACTCTGCGCCCCGCACCTGAGAGATTTGGCAAGCCATCTCGTCGGCGTGGACCTGTCGCCGATGATGCTGGCCAAGGCGAACGCACGAAACCAGTATGACGAACTGGTCGAAGCGGAACTGACGCAATACCTGATCGACTGCTCCGAGCCTTTCGATTTGATCGTCTCGGCCGACACCTTGATTTACATCGGTGACTTGCGTCCCACCTTTGACGCCGCTGCCACCACACTCCGGCCCGGCGGAGCATTTTTGTTTAGCATCGAAAAACTGGCATCGGAAACGGCGTCAGACGATCTCGATCACTTTCGACTGGGAACGAGCGGCCGCTATCAACACACCGAGGCTTGCATTCGAAATTGGCTGCAAGCACGCGGGTTCTCCGTCAACGAGTGCACCGAAACGGAAGTCCGCAAAGAAGGCCACGACAGCGTGACGGGATACCTGTTCACCGCCACACGAAACTCAACCGATTGATACCGATTCGCCATCACCCCTGAAGGACTCTGATCCCGTGTTCTCCGATAAAACGCCGACTCCCCTGGGAGCGGAGGAAGCGAAGCTCTTTCGTGACGTTTGCCAAGCCGCCGGCTATACCTCGCCCCGACTGGAGGAACGCTTCGGGTTGCTGGTGCCGCCGCCGAGCGACCGACTGCCCGCCGCACTAGGGGCAACACTGGGTGGCAGACTGGACCAAAACGCAACGCCCTTCGACGTGCTGGCCAAAGCGTTTTTCCTGGGGACGGCGGTCGCTGCCGAGACGGCAAACGCACTGCTGCCCGATGGCTTCATTCGCATCTGTCTGCAGTGCGGCTTGCTGGTCAGTGACGGAACCGACTACTGCCCGACCGCCCTGGTCGCCCCCGTCGGCACGGCACTGCTGGCCTCCGATCTGCAGCGAATCGAATACCAGGACGAGGCACAATTTGTGCCCGCGATTTGCGACGCGGCGCTGCACCTCAATGCTGTTGCGATACGCCAACCCGTCGGCAGAACGCTCGACCTGTGCAGCGGATTCGCACTGCACGGCGTCCTGTCCTGTCCACATAGCGAAACCGTGGTGGCATCCGACTTGAATCCGAGAGCAGAAGCGTTCGCCCGCTTCAACGCCGCGCTGAACGGTTTCGACAACTTGCGGGCCGTGACGGGAGAACTCTTCGACGCAGTGAAAGGCGAACGATTCAACCTGATCCTTGCCAATCCACCGTTCGTCATTTCACCCGACGCGATGACAACGTATCGATTCAACCCCATCGAATTAGACGGATTTGTCCGGCAGATGCTTTCGCAAGCGGCCGACCACCTCGAAGAAGGCGGCATCTTGCAAACGATCTGTGAATGGGTCGAAGTGCAAGGCCAAGACTGGCAAGATCGACTCCGCGGCTGGCTGGCAGATTCCGGTTGCGATGCCTGGATCCTGCCGGCCAATCGACAGCTGCCGGCCAGCTATGCCCGCAACACATTGGCCCAAACGATTTCCGACGAAGCGGAATTGGCAGCGCAACAGGCGAAGTGGGAAAACTACTTTCAACAGCAGCGGGTCGAAGCCATCCAAGGCGGCTTGATCTTCATCCGCCGCCGAAGCGGCAACAATTGGTTCGACGTGACACAAATGACCAAACCCATCCGCCAACCGATCGGCGACGCAATCGCCCGCGGCTTCTCCAATCGAGACCTGGCACTGGGTGACGGCGAGGACGCGTTGCTGGCCAGCCGATTGACCGTTGCCAATGGGTTGCGTCAGGTCGAGACGTCGCACTGGAAAGAGTTTCGTTGGCTGCGCGACTCGATCGTGCTCCACCTCGACGATGGATTACCCGTCTCAATCGGCATCGACGAATACGTCCGCACCTTGCTCGAAACGTTTGATGGCAGCCGGCCCGTCTTGGAGTGCCTGGACCGGTTCGCCAACCAAGTGGGACTGGCCATCGAGACCGGACGCAAGCAGGGCACTGCCATGGTGCGTTCGTTGCTCAAGAACGGGATCCTGGTCACAACGGGCCGCTGACGCTTACCGGTCGGCGCTACCGGTCGGCGCTACCGGTCGGCGCGAAACCGCTGGATCAGTTCACGGAGCGTCATTTCGTTGGCGTAATACTCTCGCTCCACCTCGTTCTGTCCGTGCCAACGCAAGAACTCCAACAGCTCGGATTGCTTCAATTCCTGGATCAATGTCGGATTGATCGGATACTGATAGCCGTGCTCCTGAATCTTTTCGCACACCTGAATCAACTCAGACGGATCCAGCAGATTCGCGGCACCGGCATCGACCAATGCGTGGACACCAAACGGCGTCGGCGCGGGATTCTGAGTCAAAAATCGATCGACGACCTGCCAGACCGTGGCGACCTGCAGCGTCTGCCGCAGATCATCCGCCGGCGGAACACGCGTGCCCTGCGATGGTGCGGCGGAGGGCGTGGAACGGGTGACGATCTTTTTTAGCCATGCGAACATGAAACAAGCATAGCAACACGGTCAGCATGCCGGCCAGACGGAGCGAGACCGATGCGTGCGGGGAGACAGGAGTCGCGCCGAAGGCCGCTCGCCACCGCGATGGAGGCGGGGCGAGGCCAAAAAACAAACGCGACCCGGTCTGTGCAGACTCGGGTCGCGTTCATGAATTCGTTGAGCGTGGGCCGGCAACGACCCACATGACTTAAGCACGATGGCTCAAGGTGACTTACCAGCCGCCGCGGCCTCCGCCACCGCCACCGCCGTAACCTCCGCCGCCGCCGCCACGGTTTCCACCGCCGCCGCCGCCGCCACGGTAACCACCGCCGCCGCCGCCACCGCCGCCACGCGGCGCTCGCTCTTGGGCTTCGTTGACCCGCAGCGGTCGACCTTCAAAGTCTTGTCCGTCGAGAGCATCGATTGCTTCCTTCGCAGCCTCGTCGGGCATCGTCACAAAGCCGAAGCCACGGCTTCGACCCGTTTCGCGATCGGTCAAAACAATCGCATCATCGACCTGACCGTACTGGCCAAAAATCTCTTCCAGCTTTTCCGTCGTTACGGCCCAAGCCAGATTTCCCACATACATCTTCATCGCTACTACAGCTCCAAATTCCGGAAGGCCTCATCACTCGGAGCTGTCCGCGACGCACAATAGGCGTCCATTTCGTTCTGAGAGTCTCGGTCTTCGATCTAGCCGGACAACGACAACCGTCGTCCGCACACGCGACAAGTGTAACACGATTTCCAGGTAGTCTGGGAGTGATTCTTTCGGGGATTACAAGTGGATACCCAAAAATATGGGTGATATTCTGTCCACATCCGAGACTGGGGCGGGCGCAAGGTGGGGGGCAAAGCAGCCGTTCTGCCCGCCATTGAGCGGTTTTTGTTCGTTTCCTCCGCTGGGCTTGGCGCCTCAATGGACATAGATTGCGGTCCGCAAGTCGAAGAAAAGCCAAGGAAAAAAGTTCATGAAATTCTGCCAAATTGCTCTTTTGATGGTCGCCGGATTGAGTATCGGATGCGGTTCCGGCAAGCCGACCGGGGCGCCAGGCGGTGCCGAAACCGGCGCCGCGGAGAAGTTGCAGGTGGTGGTGACGGTCGGGATGGTCGGCGATTTACTCCGCAACGTGGGCGGCGACCGGATCGAGGTGACACAGATCTGCGGCGCCGGGGTGGATCCCCATCTCTACATGCCGACGCGTGATGACGTCCAGGACATCATGGAGTCCGACGCCGTCTTTTATTGCGGTTTGATGCTGGAGGGAAAGATGGCCGACACCCTTGAAAAAGTGGGCCGTCGCAAACCGGTGTTTGCGGTGACCGACGCGATCGACCGCAGCCGCTTGATGTCCGGTGACGCAAGTCAAGCGGCTGGCGGAAGCGAGGCGCACGGTGACCCCCATGTCTGGAATGACGTCTCGATGTGGAGCCAATGCGTGGACTTGATCCGCGAGAAACTGACCGAGTTGGCGCCCGAGCACGGAAATGAATTTGCGGAGAACGCCGCGGCCTATCAAGCCGAGTTGGAGCGGTTGCACGCCTATGGGCTGCGGGTCATCGCCACCATCCCCGAAGCAAGTCGCTTGCTGATCACGTCCCATGATGCGTTCAATTATTTCGGACGCGCCTATGGATTGGACGTGCGGGGCATTCAGGGAATCTCAACGGAGTCCGAAGCCGGCCTGCAACAGATCAACGCGCTGGTTGATTTGTTGATCCGTCGCAACGTCAAAGCCGTGTTCGTCGAAAGCAGCGTGTCGCCGAAGAATGTCGAGGCCTTGATCGAAGGTGCGGCGAGCCAAGGGCACACGGTGACCAAGGGCGGCACCTTGTTTAGTGACGCGATGGGGCGCGAAGGCACATACGAAGGAACCTACATCGGCATGTTGGATCACAACTTGACGACCACCGCACGCGCGCTCGGCGGCCAAGCAGATCCCGGCGGATTTCAAGGCAAGCTGAGCGGCCAAACGGAGCATTAACGGCGTGTCGCCAGCGGCGCCCGGATCCAACCATGCTGAACCCACCAGAACGAAATGATGACGCGAACCTTCCGACGGCGGCCCGGGACGATGGAACGGGCGCCGAGGTGCCGTTGTCGGTCTATGATTTGACCGTGGCGTACCATCGCAAGCCGGTGATCTGGGATGTCGGCTTCGATCTTCCCGCCGGTCAATTGATCGGAATCGTCGGCCCCAACGGGGCCGGTAAAAGCACCTTGCTCAAAGCCGTGATGGATCTGATCCCGCGGGCATCCGGTCGCGTTCGCGTGTTCGGCGATACCTATCGAGAAAACCGGCACCGGGTCGGTTACGTGCCGCAGCGTGAAAGTGTCGATTGGCAGTTCCCGGTCAGCGCCCTGGATGTCGTCGCGATGGGGCTGTACGACAAAATCGGTTGGTGCCGACCGGTTCGTAAAAGACATCGCGAACAGGCCCGCGAAGCGCTCGGCCGGGTCGGGATCGGCGACTTGGCGGATCGTCAAATCAGCCAACTTTCCGGCGGCCAACAGCAACGCACGTTTTTGGCGCGCGCCCTGGTGCAAGACGCCGACTTGTACCTGATGGACGAACCCTTCGCCGCCGTCGACGCCGCCACCGAGCGGGCAATCGTCGAGATCCTGCGTGACTTGAAGGAGCGTGGCAAGACCGCGGCGGTCATCCACCACGACTTGCAAACCGTCCCCGAGTACTTCGACTACGTGGTGCTGTTGAACATGCGCGTCGTCGCACAGGGCCCGGTCTCGCAAACCTTCACGCAAGACAATCTGCAAAAGACCTACGGAGGACGATTGACGCTCTTGGACGAAGTCACCGAGGCAATGCGGCGACGGGAAAGTTCGCTTTGAGCGATTAGCGGTTAGATTTGAGATTTGAGATTGGGTGTCCCAACGATGTGGCAGGTGAAGACGAGCAGCAGAAACGCGTTGGCCGGGATCGCTTCGTGCGTTTCAGGCGTGCGGCTGTCGCGTGGCCTGTGGGTGCTGGCGATGCTGACGGTTTCGGCGACCGTCTGTCACGCGCGGGGCAGACCGTCGCCGGAGACGCCATCGCCATCCTACGCGTTTGAGTGGACCGATTCGCAATGGGGCCGCGTGTTGTTGATGAAGGATTACAACACGCGGATCGTGATCTTCGGCGTCGCGGTGCTCGGCGGGGCCTCGGGTTTGGTCGGCAGTTTTACGCTATTGCGCAAGCGTGCCTTGATGGGCGATGCGCTCAGCCACGCCAGTTTGCCGGGGATCGCGATCGCGTTCATCGCCGCCAATTGGTTCGGCGGAAACGAAAAATCCTTGCCTTGGTTGCTGGTCGGTGCGACCGCCAGCGGGTTGCTGGGGGTTGCGGTGATCCTGGTGATCCGCAACCAAACACGGCTGAAGGAGGACGCGGCGCTCGGCATCGTGCTCAGCGTCTTTTTTGGCGCCGGCGTGGCGCTGTTGGGTGTGATCCAGCAGATGGACACGGGACACGCGGCGGGTTTGGAAGGCTTTATCTATGGCAAAACCGCTTCGATGCGGGCGGCCGATGCGCGATTGATCGCCATCACTTCGCTGATCGTGATCGCCGGTTGCTTGGTTCTGTTCAAAGAACTCAAACTGCTGTGTTTTGACGAAGGGTTTGCGGGGGCGCAGGGGTTTCCCGTGATCGCGCTCGATGCCGGCTTGATGACGATGGTGGTGCTGGTGACGATCGTCGGTCTGCAGGCGGTGGGATTGGTACTGATGATCGCGTTGCTGGTGATTCCGGCGGCGGCGGCGCGGTTCTGGACCGAAACGATGTGGCGGATGATGCTCTGGGCGGCGGTGCTGGGGACCGGCGGCAGCATCGTCGGTGGATTGGTCAGCGCGTTGTTCCCGGGACTCCCCTCCGGTGCGATGATCGTCCTGGTGTGTTCGGTGTTTTTCTTCGTCAGCATGATGCTGGGAACGCGACGCGGCGTGATCATTCGCTTGATCCGCCGGATGCGGCTGAACCGTCGAATCGATCGCCAGCATTTGCTGCGGGCGATGTATGAACAACTCGAAAAATCGTCCGGCGGGCCCGACCACGCGGGGCTGGCCGAGCGCACCAACCGACGCATTTCGGTCAGTCTTGGCAAGTTGCTTTCGATGCGAAGCTGGTCGCGGCGACGCTTGAGCCGGGCGATCGAGCGGGCGGTCGAAGACGAGTTGCTGCGGATCCAAGACGGTGCCTGCAAATTGACCCAAGCCGGATTCACCGAGGCGGCACGACTGACCCGTCAACACCGCTTGTGGGAAATGTATCTGATCGCCTACGCAGACGTCGCGACGGCCAACGTGGACCGCGACGCCGACAAGATCGAACACGTGTTGGCGCCGGAGGTGATCGACCAACTGGAGGACTTGCTGGATGAACAAGGCATGACGATCCCGGTGCCACAAAGTCCTCACGGACCACTAAGTCCCGGCGAAACACTAAGTCCCGGCGAAACACCTGGCGTGCTGGGAACCGACGCCGACTCGACGCCGCAACGAGACGCCTCGGGAGGACACCCGTGATGACCGGCGAACCGTTTGTTGCATGGATCGGACAGATGCTTCCTCTGGGGTTTTCGTGGAGCTGGGGTCTGGACGGCTGGATCGTGGTGATCGGCAGCCTGGCGGCCGTCGCGTCATCGCTGCTGGGAAATTTTTTGGTGCTCCGCAAGATGAGCATGTTGGGCGACGCGATCACGCACGCCGTGCTGCCGGGGATCGCGGTGGCTTTCTTATTGACCCAGACCCGCAGCAGTCCGGCGATGTTTGTCGGTGCCGTGATCGTCGGCCTGTTGACGGCTGTGTTTACCGAATGGATTCGCGGCGCCGGGGGTGTCGACGAAGGCGCTTCGATGGGCGTCGTGTTCACGTCACTGTTTGCACTCGGGTTGGTGATTTTGGTCCAGACCGCCGACGCGGTGGATTTGGATCCGAATTGCGTGCTGTACGGATCGATCGAGTTGACGCCGCTCGATACCGTCTCGGTCGGCGGTCGCGACGTGCCCCGAGCGGCGGTCGTCCTGGCGGTGGTGACCGTGGTCAACGCGTTGTTCGTCTTGCTCTTTTTCAAGGAACTGCGTTTGACCTCGTTCGATCCGGCGCTGGCGACGACGATGGGTTTTTCGTCCAAGTGGATGCACTACGGGTTGATGATCCTGGTCTCGGTGACGGCGGTCGCGTGCTTCGAAAGTGTGGGCAGCATTTTGGTGGTCGCGATGTTCATCGTGCCCGCCGCGGCGGCGTACATGTTGACCGATCGGTTGGGCGTGATGATTGCGATCAGCATCGCGTTGGCGATCGTGTCGGCGGTACTCGGCCATGTTTTGGCGCTCAGCGTTCCGGCCTGGATCGGATACCGCAGCACGACGACGTCGGGCATGATCGCGGTTGCCGCCGGAGGCCTCTTCTTTGCGGCCGCGACGCTCGGCCCCAGGCACGGCGTGTTGGTGAAATTGGTCCGACGCCAATTGTTGTCGCTTCGCATCCTCTGCGATGACATCGTCGCGTCGCTGTTTCGGGGCGAAGAACTGGAACAACAGCCGCCCACGGCGACTTGGTTGGCCGGGGAGTTGTTCGCGTCCAACTGGTCCATGAAGACCGCCCTGGCGATGCTGCGCCGGCGCGGTGAAGTCGCCGATCAGGACGATCGATTGCAATTGACCCACGTCGGACGCGAACGGGGACAACGGTTGGTCCGGTCACACCGATTGTGGGAACAATACCTGGTCGACCGGGCCGGCAGCGGCGCCGAGAGGATTCATGACCAAGCGGAACGATTCGAGCACTTCACCGACCGTAATCTACGCGACGAGTTGGCCAAAGAGACCGACACGCCGGTCGAAGACCCGCACGGCCGGCCAATTCCCGACGAGAGTTAAAAAGTCCCCGCTGATGGCCCAATTCGTGGCCTACGGTTTTCCTAGTGCTTCGTCAGCTTTGAATTTCCGAGCCCGCGTTTGTCGAGCGGAAAAGAGGTCAGGTACCAAAAACCAAATGGCCCACAGGGTGCTTCGCATTTTTGGTACCTGCCCCCTTTTCCGCGGCGACCCCTTTTCCGCGGCGCCCTCGGTTTAAAAGCGGACGGAGCACAAGGGCGTGCCTGCGAGAGTCTGCGGGCCACCGGTCAACCACGAATCAATCAGATAGGACGATGGCTACAATTCCCGCTAAACGCAGCAGAACGCTTGTTGATTCGGAGGTCCAGGGCAGCCTGGTCCGCCGTGTGGCGTTGCACTGGGTTGTGTTCTTTGTTTGCAACACGATCGCACTGACGTTCTGGATCCGGTTGTTTGAGCAACCCGATGCCGATTGGGGACAGACCTTCGGCGACACCGTTCGTCGGTTCCTGCCGTTCTTCGTGATCACGGTCGCTTTGATCCCAGCGTTTGTCTGGGACACGTTGAAGCTGAGTCATCGCTTTGCCGGCCCGATCCTGCGATTGCGCAACACGCTCAAGGACATCAAGGCGGGTCGCGCGGTTGCCCCGTTGAAATTCCGCGACAACGATTTTTGGCAAGAGATGGCGTGCCACTTCAACGACGTCATGCGGCTCCGCGATGCCGACGGTCAACCGAACCCGGTTGAGTCCGAAACCGACGAGACCGTGAGGGAACCGTCCAATGCGTAACCCCTTCAAACGCAGTTCGATTCTCGGCGGGCGAAGTGGTCGCCGGAAACGAGACGGGGTTGCTGCGGTTGAATTCGCGGTTTGCTTGCCCGTCATCGTGCTGCTGGTTTTCGGATCGATTGAGGCGTCCAGCTTCATCTTTCTCAAACAGTCCCTCAGCGTCGCCTGTTACGAGGCCGCTCGAGAAGCCTCGCAATCAGGCGGCACGGAAGCGGAAGCGGACGCGCGTGCATCGGCGGTCCTGGAATCCCGGCGCGTCAATGACTTCGAGATTCGATTTCCCACCGGCGTGGACGCGTTGCAACGCGGCGAACAACTCGTCTGTGAAGTCTCGGCCCCGACACGCACCAACAGTCCGATCGCGGGCGAATTTGTCACCAACCGAACGCTGGTCGCCCGCGTCGTGATGTTGAAGGAATAGATCCACCGTGCCCCATCCCATTGATAATCCAAATCGTTTCCATCCCATGCTCAAGCACCGTTTGACGCGTCGCCGGCAACGCCGGGGTGCGATGCTGGTTTTAATCCTCGTGATGCTGATCGGGTTTCTCGCCACGGTCGCCTTTTCGGTCGACATCGCACACATGCACTTGTCGAGAACGGAATTGCGCTCGGCCACCGACGCAGCCTCCCAAGCGGCTTCACAAGAACTGTCCAAGACCTTTGACACGTCGCTGGCGATTCGCAGGGGCCAGGAGATCGCGTTGCTCAATCGAGTCAACGGGCAGCCGCTGCAATTGGAATCCCGTGATTTCGAATTCGGTCGCAGCGATCTCGATGCCGACGGACGCTTCGTCTTTCGCCAAGGCGCGACTCCGTTGAACACCGTCCGCGTGACCGGCCGCCGCACCAGCGGATCTGCTTCCGGAGCGATTCCCTTGTTGTTCGGAAACGTTTTAGGGTTCAGCACGTTTGAACCCGAGATGACCGCGGCGGCAACGTACATCGAACGCGACGTCATCCTGGTGGTCGACCGCAGCGGTTCCATGAGTGGAACCAAGTTCGCCGATCTGCAAACAGCGATCGGTGTGTTCGTCGCCACACTCGGCACCACCCCGGTCAACGAGCAAGTCGGCTTGGCATCCTACAGCGAGTTTGCCACCGAGGATGTCCCATTGACCGCCAACCTCGTCGAAGTGACCAATGGATTGTCCGCCCTGGTCACCAGCGGTCGCACCAGCATCAGCCGCGGCATGAGAGCGGGTGAGGCGATCATGAAAGACGGACGCGACCAAGCGTTCGTGGAACGGACGATGATCGTGATGACCGACGGGTTGCACAACGAAGGCCCCGAGCCGAGCACCGTGGCCACGGACTTGGCAGCCGATCAGATCCAAATCCACACCATCACGTTTGGCAGCGGCGCCGACCAAGACCGCATGCGGACGGTCGCGCAAATCGGCGGAGGCAAACATTTCCACGCACTCAGCGCGGCCGAACTGATCGAGGCCTATCGTGAAATCGCTCTCACCCTGGGAACGGTGATCACCCAATGACAGCCACAAACCATGCAGCGATGGCGACAAACCGGAGTGACAACCACGTGAACGCCCCAACGACGGATTTCCAAACCAACGCGGGTTTCCAATCCGATAGCCGACCGCGTGGCCCGGTGCAGACCGGCAATCGAGTCAGCCGGCGGCGAGTCAACCGCCGCCGCGGGCGTCGCCGACGCGGTGCGGCGATGGTCGAATTCGCGATCGTCGCTCCGCTGTTGTTTTTCTTTTTCTTCGCGGCCTTCGAATTCTGTCGCGTCTCGATGATTCGACACACCGTCGATAACGCCGTGTACGAAGGGTGTCGCAAAGCGATCGTCCCCGGGGGGACCGCGTCGGACGCTCGGGCGGCAGCCAACCACGTGCTGGGTACCTTGGGACTGCAGAAGGCCACGGTCAACGTCTCCCCCGGCACGATCAACAACCAGACGCCCGAATTGACCATGACCATCGAGGTCTCATTGGATGCCAACACGTTTGTGCCGCCCCAATTCACCGGCGGCAGAAAGATCATCCGAACGCTGACGATGAAGCGGGAAACCGCCAATCTGTAGGTCTGCCGCAAGCTGAAAGCGTACGCCACGACGCGGACGCAAGCTGAAAGCGTACGCCACGACGCGGACGCAAGCTGGAAGCGTACGCCACGACGCGGACGCAGGCTGGAAGCTTACGGCACGACGGCAATGAGCTACACTGGTCGCTTCTCCCACTCGCGGTCGCCGGACTGCGAACCGGGATCTCCGCTCCAGTCTTTTCAATGCAGTCCGATGGGAATCCGCTTTTCGTGTCACGGTTGTGCGAAACCGTTAAATATCAAAACCGAGTTAGCGGGCCGTCGTGGATTGTGCCCCGAGTGCGGCACCAAGTTTCGCATCCCACTGGCCGACGCTGAATTCTCGACGCCGATCACCCCGCACGCACCCCAGGCGGGAAAAGCAGTCACCCCGAACGAACCGTCCGCCGCCGCAGCCACAGCCACACCGCAACCGGCGACGCCCAACCCGGCGATCAAGCAAAACGGTGCCCCCCGGCAGCCCGCAGCGCCGTCGACAGCGTCATCGCCATCGACTGCGGCATCGCCGTCGGCAGAGGTATCACCGTCGACAGCGGATGCACCGCAATCCGAGCCACAAATCGAGCCGCATCCTGGCGGCCAACAACCGGCGACCAACCAACCGGCGACCACAGACGCGGTGAACGCGGCGGCGACGAACTCGACGGCCCCATCGGCCCCATCGGCCAGTGCGGAACCGGAATTGCTGGCCAGCGAATCGACCGCCACTTGGTACGTCCGTCCACCCAGCGGGGGACAATACGGGCCCGCCACCTCGGCGATGTTGAAGGTTTGGATCGATGAGGGACGCGTGGCGAAGACCGCGTTGCTGTGGAAAGACGGCTGGCCGCAGTGGCGTGAAGCGTCCGAGGCGCTGCCCGAAATCGCCGACTCGCTGCCCGGATCGATGTCACTGGAAACCGCCGAGCCGTTCCCCGACGGCCCCGGCGGGTCGAAATTGACGACGCCGATCGCCCATGAAAAGACCAGTCGGATCTATTCTGAATTCGCCGGTGATGCAAAAATCGGTGCCGTCCGGCGAAAACGCTCGTCTCGGCGGATCACCTTGGTCGCCATTCTCGCGGCCCTGGTCGTCGGCTTGATCGTCACGCTCTTCTTGGTGGCCTCCACCAGTGGTTGACGCGAGATTTGGGTCGGAACCGTGCCCGACGACTTTCGTACTCTTTGCCTGATCGGCTAAAGTGTTCCAAGATTGAGCACTGTCTTCGTACACACTGTCTTCCCGTCTTCACCTGACCATCGCGGAGTCCCCAAGATGCGAAACCGATATCCAGCCCTTCGCCCCGTCGTCCTGATCGCAGCGTTCCTTTCGTCGGCCGTCGTTGTCAGCGGCAGTCCGGCCACTGCCGACGACGCGGAGAAGGCTCCGCAGTCGGTCAGCGTGTTTGACAAAGCCGAGTTAGAGGTTCCCGCGGACTTCAAACGGACGCAACCGGCTTCCCGGATCGTTCAGCATGAGTTCAAGGTCGGCCAAGGCGACTCGACGGCGCGATTGACGATGATGGCGGCCGGCGGTAGCGTCGACGCCAACATCAAACGCTGGAAAGGTCAATTTTCCGGCGGCGACGATGCGGACCAGAAAAGCGAAAAGATGGACATCGGCAAATGGACGGTACACGTCGTCGACGTCAGCGGCGCCTATGCCGAGCGGATGGGCGGTGGTCCGTTCGCCGGAGGCAAAGTCGTCCAACGCGAGAACTACGCCATGGCCGGCGCAATCTTGATCGAGCCGGAAGGACGCCAATTCTTCATCAAGATGATCGGGCCGGCCGACGTGGTGAAGGCCAACCGTGAAAAGTTTGTGGCGATGGTCAAGTCGATCGGTCAGTGAGACCGTGACGTCACTGAATGGGTTTCAAGCACCGCTCTTGAGTTTCTGAGCACGAGGCAATGATTCGAATATGAATATCCAGAGTTTGCTTGAGCACCACGGGATCATCCGAAATCCGTTTGCCGAAGAAGACGCCCAGACGGATCAGGTGTTCAAGGAACACTGCATTGCCAACGCCTACCATCCCGTCTGGGACAAGGTTTACGGCGATCCCCAGGAACCGTCGACCGCGATCGTGTTCGGCCCCAAGGGATCCGGCAAAACCGCGATGCGGTTGCAGATCCGGCGGCACCTGCAAAAGTTCAATCAAGAACACCCCGCCGAACGGGTCTACACGATCGCCTATGACGACTTCAATCCGTTCCTGGATCATTTCAGTGAACGATTGAGCCGACGCACCAATCGCAAGCCGGAACGCGTGCTCAAAGAATGGAAGCTGTGGGACCACATGGATTCCATTCTGTGTCTGGGCGTCACCAAACTGGTCGATCAAATCTTGAAAGCCGACCACGTCGAAGACGGGATCGATCGCCAGGCACTCTCGAAGCTAGACCGAACGGCGTCGCGTGACCTGCTGCTGTTGGCCGCCTGTTACGACCAATCCAGCGACGGCTCCTTCACCGATCGCTGGAATGACCTGCGACGCCATCTCGGTTACAACAACCTGGTCGCAAAAATCAGCTGCTGGTTCGCGTGCGTCTGGAGCGTGATCGTCGCCTGCGGATTCGTCTACCTGATGTTCACCTCATCCGCCGGCGGTGATGCCGCTGCGGCCGAAGGCGGCGAAGTGGTGGCGACCAAGACGGTTTGGGATTACCTCTGGTTGGCGCCCCTTTTGATGTTGATCGGGTCGGCGCCCTACTTGCTGCGTCTGCTGAAAACGTGGTGGGCGGCGTTTCGGATTCGTCGACACATGCGAGTCGGGAAACGGGAAATCGGAACCACGCGCAAGCTGCTGCATTGGATTCCCACCAAGGAGTTGGCCAGCCAACCCTTGCCGCGTTACGATCGGACCGACGACCGCTACGAATTGCTCAACAAGTTTCAGTCGGTGATCGATCGACTCGGCTATTCCGGCATGATCGTGCTGATGGACCGCGTCGACGAACCCCACATGACCGGGGGCAAGACCGAACTGATGCGTCTGTTTGTTTGGCCGCTGTTGGACAACAAGCTACTCAAACATCCCGGGATCGGATTCAAATTGATGCTGCCCCAGGATTTGCACCGAGACATGGAACGCGAGTCACGTGATTTTCACGAGCGCGCCCGACTGGACAAACAAAACGTGATTCCGTCGTTTCAATGGACCGGCGAATCCCTCTACGATCTGGCCCGCGCCCGGATGATGGCCTGTGCGGCGCCTGGGCAATCCCCCGAGCCGAAGGACCTGTTTGCGGATTTGGATTACGCCCGGATCATTTCCGCATTCAACTCATTGCGCGTGCCCCGGCATCTGTTTCGATTCCTGTATCGGGTCTTGGTCGATCACTGCAATCGATACACCGACTCCAACCCCGAATACAAGATTCGCTCGGAGACGTTTGAAACCGTCCTGGCCGTCTACAGTCGTGAAGTCGACTCCAACACGCTGTGAGCGATCCCGTACAGCGTCCGGTCCACGAACCGTCGCAAGGCTCGGGCGGACCGGCCGCGGCGACATGGCAAAGCAAAGCGGCCATGATCGTGCCGCTGCTGATGTTCTTTGTGCTGGCCGCAGCGATCGACACCAGCCCGGTCCGCGACGGCGAAACCGTCAACGCCCAGGCATACTTGATTTCCGTCATCGCTCGGGTCGTGGCGATGTCGGCGATGATGCTCTGGTTCGGTAAAGAGATTGTCCGCCAGTTTCCGTTGGCGATCGATCGCTGGGGATGGATCGTCGGCATCGTCGGCGCGGCGATTTGGATCGGAGTCTGTTCGCTCGATCTGGAACGCCAACTGATCGAGGCCGTGGGACTGCCGGACGATTGGTTGCCCCAACGCGAAGGGGTCAATCCGTTTGCGACGTACCAACCGGGATTCGAATTGATGGGTTTCCTGATGGTGCGGTTCACCTTGCTGGCTGTTTGCGTCCCGATCGCGGAAGAGTTGTTTTTGCGCGGGTTTGTGATGCGGGCTTTCGAAGCGGAAAACTGGCCCGCGCTGCCGCTGCATGAAATCGGCCGTAACGGTTTGATCGTCGGTACCGTCTACGGAATCGCGACGCACCCGGCCGAGTTCATCGCCGCGGCGTTGTGGTTTTCGTTGGTCAGCTGGCTGATGGTGAAAACGGGAAAGTTTTGGAATTGTGTGATCGCACACGGTGTCACAAACTTGATCTTGGGCATTTATGTTTGCCTGACCGGCACCTGGCATCTTTGGTAGTGATCAACGTCATGCACTTAAAGACCCGCGACCGCCAAGACGAATGGATGGACGCACCGGACATCGATTCGACCTTGCACGCCGATGCCTTGCGGGGGCTCTCGCGCGTCAATCGGCTCAGCGGCGCGGTGCGTTCGATTTGGAATCCGATCGCGGAGGTCGCGCGGAGGCGGACCGAGGGTCCGATTCGCGTGCTCGATGTCGCCTCCGGCGGCGGTGACGTCGCCATCGGCATCAAGCAACTGGCCGATCGCAAAGGTTTGGCGCTGGACGTCGTGGGCTGCGATATCAGCCAGACCGCGGTGGATTTTGCCGGGGAAAACGCAAAACGCCGGGGCGTGGACGTTACGTTTGTTCAGCAAGACGTGCTCGGCCAAGATTTGCCACCCGACTTCGACGTCGTCTATAGTTCATTGTTCCTCCATCACCTCGAATCGGCCGATGTGGTTCGGCTGCTGGGTTCGATGCGGACCGCGGCACGGCACCGAGTGGTGATCAGTGACTTGTTGCGATCTCAGCTGGGCTACGTGTTGGCCAGGTGGGGCATACGGCTGCTGACGGCCAGCAAGGTCTGTCATGTCGATGGTCCGTTGAGCGTGCGTGCGGCGTGGACGATGCCAGAAGCGATCGAATTGGCGTCTCAAGCCGGACTGACGCCGGTCCGCATCGCGCGGAAATGGCCGGAGCGTTTTTTGATGGTTTACGACACTCCAATCGGCTCGCAATGATCCAAGCATTGTCAGCGACGACGACCCGACAGCAAGCGTCTCAAGAACGCTGGGACGCGGTGATCGTGGGCGCGGGGATCGCGGGATCGTTGGCCGCGTTGGGGCTGGCCCGGCTGGGCCGTAAGGTCTTGCTGATCGAGCGGACGACGTTTCCGCGCCACAAGGTTTGCGGTGCCTGTCTCAACAGCGACGCCATCGCCGGACTTCGCAGCGCCGGGGTCTGGGATTCAATCGAAGCACTCGGCGGGCATTGGCTGAGCCAATACAACATTCGCAGCGGATTGAACCGGGCGAATTTAGAACTCCCCGGCGGACATGCGGTGTCACGATTCGCGATGGACCACGTGTTGGCCGAGTCCGCGATCGCTGCCGGCGCACAATTCTTGAGCGACACGGCGGTAACGATCGGCAGCGACCCTCCCGACAGTCCGACACGCTCACTGCATGACAATGACGGTCATCGCTATCATGCTTCCGTCTTGATTGCGGCCAACGGTTTGGCCAGCAAACCGGCTTCGGGTGATCCCGACGATCGGCTGGTCGTGCCGGCGGATTCACGCATCGGCTTGGGCGCCCATTGGACGCAATCGGACGACCCGCGAGGCCCGATGCACTTGTCCAGCGGCGTGATCTACATGGCGATTGCGGAAACCGGATACGTCGGCTTGGTGGTCACAGAGAATCAGGTGATCAATTTGGCCGCGGCGGTGGATCGGTCCGCGGTCCAATCATCCGGGCCGGCCGAGGTCTGTCATCAAATCCTGCTCTCCTGTGGCTGGGATCTGACCCAACAGCTTCAAACGACGCCGTTTCGAGGAACGCCCACGCTGACGCGTCGCCGCAAGATCGCGGGGGGGCACCGGATGTTCTATGTCGGTGATTCGTCCGGTTACGTCGAGCCGTTCACCGGTGAAGGCATGGCGTGGGCGATCCGCGCCGGGTTGGCGGTCGTGCCACGAGTCGATGCCGCGATCGACCGCTGGACGCCGGAGCTTCCCCAGCAATGGACCGACGATCTGAAACAGACGCTGGGAAAACAGCAGTGGCGCTGCCGTATGATTTCCAGGTTGCTCCGCCACCCCGTGCTGGTGCGGCACACCGTGGGTGCCCTGTCTCGATTTCCGCGATTTGGCCGATTTGCCGTCCAGCAGATCCATCGCGACCGTCGACAAGTGCTCCAGGAGCTTCACTCCGAAGCGCGTCAGTCGGGGGCAAGTGGGGATGCTGCGTGAGCCGCGGAACCTCTCGATCGGCTGGATTGCCGGCTCTTTTGGCCGCGGCCGGGTCCGCAGGCCATTTTCGGCTTGCCCGTGGTGGTGAATTTGCTAGGCTTTGGGGCTCGCAGTTGGCCGAGCCGAAGCGCCGGCCGAAACATCCATTCACAATTTTCTAACGGCCGATCAAGTCGGCGTAAACTTTTGGAGAACCGACTAGGTGGGTACCAAGAAGACCGGTAAAGGGCGACGAAAAGTAGGACGAAAGAAACGACGCATGCGCAGCAAGATTCGGCATCGCAAGAAGTAGACGCCTGCGGTGATGACACGAGAACAAACGGCTTCGACCGCCATCGGGGCCGTTTTTTCGTGCGCGGTCGGGTGGTTGGCGTGAGGTTTCCGATTTCAGATTTGACCACTCTCCTACGGGGCATCCCACAGGGCATTGGTGTCTAAACCTCATAAGTAACCCTCCCTGGCAGGGAGGGTCGAGCGCAGCGAGGGGAGGGTCAGGCGCAGCGAGGGGAGGGTCGAGCGGTCGTCGCTGAGCGATTCCCAGCCACAGAGCCCCTCCCCGCTCCGAGCGTAAACTCCTCCGCGTCCCTCCCATCAGCTTGGGCGTGGTCGGCCCGCCTGGCCCTTCCCGGCTGTGATCGGTTTGACTTCAGTTGGGCGTCGGACGCTGCAGCTCCCAACCGGTCTTGACTGATTCCTCGCCCAACCTCGTCTCGACCGGGTGATTGGCGATCTTGTAGGATGCGCCCTGTCGGCGTTGCGATTGTTCGAATCGCGACGCGTCCTTTTTTCCCTTAGTTACAAGAGACTGGTTCTACCCGGATGGGATTGTACGAACGTGATTACGGCCGCGAGGATGAATCGCCCTGGGATCGGCACCTGCGATCACAATCCCCGATGCCCAAGAGCATGACGATCATCTTGGTGATCATCACCGTGGCGGTCTTTCTAGTCGACGTGTTCACGGCCAAAGCGGTCGGGCAAGACGAAACGGTCAGCCGGTTGATGCCCTGGTTCGGCTGCTATAAGAAAACGCTGCTGCAGCCCTGGATGTGGCACCAGTTCCTGTCCTACGGGTTTCTGCACTCGTTGGAGACGCCGTTTCATGTCGGCTTCAACATGTTCGGTCTGTTCATCTTCGGCCGGTCGGTCGAAGAGCGGATGGGACGCTACGAGTTTCTGCGGGTTTATCTGGTTTCGATGTTTCTCGGCGGCATTGCGGGCTGCCTGACCTATTGGGTGATGGGCGTGCCATCGGGCGTTGTCATCGGTGCCAGCGGCGCGGTCAGCGCCGTGACGATCCTGTTCGCCTGCTACTACCCCCACGCGAACATCCTGTTGATGTTTGTTTTCCCCGTCAAAGCTTGGGTGGTCGCGGTTTTCTTTGTGATCAGCAACCTGTTCGGTTCGTTGTCGATGCTGTCCGGACCGGTGGGCCAAGACAGCGGCGGGACCGCCTTCACCGTCCACCTGGCCGGAATCGCATTTGCATTGGCCTATCACTACCAACGCTGGAATCTGAGCTGGCTGGATGTTTCCAAGTACCGAAATCGCGTCGGCCGATCGGTCAAACGAACCAAGTTAAAACTGCACGACCCCGACGCCAAACTGCGGCGGGAAGAAGACGACGTGGACCGAATCCTGGCCAAGATCCACGCTTCCGGTGAATCCAGCCTGACGCGGGCCGAGCGACGGACCCTGGAACGACACAGTCGCCGGAAACGCGAGAGCCGCAAGTGAAACCGGTGCGTTGCCGTCGTCTGGTTTCACGCTCGGGTCAGGATCTACCCTGGCGAGATTGATCATGCAGGACGAGTTCCTGAACTACACACCACCACGTCACCATGAGGGTTCCCGATGAGTTCACCGCCCGTTTCATTCAGGCTTGCTCGTTCCACTCGCACACGCTCTGGCGTGGCACTCGTCGCACTGCTGGCGGGCCTGCTGGGCGGCCTGTGGGGTACCGCTGCGGTGTCGGCGGCAGACGCTGACAAACCAATTGCCGTCGGTGACAAGGCGCCTGATTTCGAATTGCCGGTCCAAGGAAAAAACGGATTCGTGACGCTCTCGCAGCTGAACGAGCAGGGTCCGGTAGTGGTCGTCGTTCTGCGGGGTTATCCGGGGTATCAGTGTTCGATCTGCAAGCGACAGGTCGGCAACATCATCAATCGAGCCAAGGCACTCGCCGCAGCGTTGGGCGACCAACCGAATCGTGTGGTGCTGGTTTATCCCGGTCACCAATCCAGCGCCGAACTGGATCGACTGGCCACACAATTCATCGGCGGACGCAGGATGCCGGATCCGCTGGTGATGGTCTGCGACCCGGGGATGGAGATGGTCAAATCGTGGGGACTTCGTTGGGACGCAGCTCGCGAGACCGCCTATCCGGCGGCGTACGTGATCGGTGCGGGACGCCGCGTCGAGTGGGCCAAGGTCAGCGATTCACACGCCGGTCGCGCCTCGGTCGAAGACATCTTGAAGGCGGTCAAGAACCTCTAGTGCTCCGTCGACGTCACGACACGCCCGTGTCTGTCATTTCCCGTTCCATTCCAATCCCCCGGCGACCGCCATGCAGGTTCGAAAAGCAGTCATCACAGCTGCGGCCCCCAACCAGAATCGTATTCCAACCCAGCAACTGGTCGACTGCCAGGGGAAAGACAAATCCGCGCTGCAACTGATCCTTGAAGAGGTTCTGTCCTGCGGCGTCGAAGAGATCTGTTTGGTGATCCGCCCGGGCGATCAACGGTCCTTTGAACAGGCCGCCGGTGATCTGGTCGGCAGCCTGCAATTTGTCGAACAACCCGAGCCGGTCGGATACGCCGACGCGATCTTGCGTGCCAAGGGGTTCGTCGCCGGAGAACCGTTTCTGCACCTGGTCGGCGATCACTTGTATTTGAGCGCGTCGGACCTCTCGTGTGCGATGCAGCTGGTCAACGTGGCGTCGGAGTTTTCGTGCTCCGTCTCCGCCGTCCAATCAACGCGTGAAAACAATCTGCCCTACTTCGGAATCGTCTCGGGCACCCGCGTGGCGCGAAAGGAGGGTGTGTTTGAAGTCCAACGGGTGGTGGAAAAACCGACTCCGACACGCGCGGAGCAAGAATTGGTCACGCCGGGACTTCGATCCGGTCACTACCTGGGCTTCTTCGGCATGCATGTGCTGACCAACGATGTCATCGCCGCGCTGGAACAAGTCGTCGCGGATCAATCGGTCAGCAAGCCCACGCTGTCCGATGCACTGGATGTGCTGCGTTCGCGGCACAAGTACATGGCCTATGAAGTCCACGGGACGCGGTACAACTTGGGCATTCCCTACGGGTTGCTGATCTCGCAATTGGCGATTGCACTCTCCGGACGCGATCGCGATCGAATCCTGACCGAGTTGGTGGACTTGTTGGCACAACGCAATGCCGTCGCCGTCGACGGGGGCCGGAACACATGAGCAATCGATTGATTGACATCATTCGGTCGGAGGACGATTCGCTTCGGCACCGTTCCTTGGAATCGGTCGTCGCCGACGCCGACACGCAACAACTGCTTGAGCATTGCCGACAACTGGACGCGTACCGACGGACCGAAGACAACCTTTATTGTCGCGTCCGCGCCCTGTTCTTTCTCTCCTCGATCCACCGCTATCACCTGCCGGATCGACTCGAGCAAGAGCTTGCCGATTCGACCTCGCGACGCTGCGACGGATTGATCCCCTTTAGCGGTTATGAACATCTGCTTTCGCGTCGCTTCGGCGAGGCGATCGATGAATTTCTTCAGACCCAGGAAACGTCCGGCCCCAGCGATGCGATCAGCAGCAGCTTGGCCCAAGCGTATCACCAACTGGGTTTTCAAACGCTGGCCGACCAGGTGCGAAAAAGCGTTCGGACGGTCCGCGGCAATCAGTGGATGTTTCGCCTGGGGCATCCGATCGACCATCCGCTGCGGCTGCGGCGTGAATTGCTCGACGGCGATCAACAACACGGTGTGATGCCGTTGCTGTGTGAAACGACCGCAGTCCGCATGGACCTTTCCCACAGCGCCTGGAGCGACATCTTTTTTTTGGGGATGGACTACCCCGAAGGCGCACGGGTGTTGAACATCTCGGTCGACCTGGGTGTGCGCGGCCGTGACGATCATCCCAGCCCGCCGATTGAAACCTACCTGCGGGTGATCGACGAGCCGGTGTTTCGATTGGCCAGCGTCGACTTGGCGGCAACGGCCGATGTGACGACGATCGGCGAGATGTTCGATTTTGCCCGCGATTATTTAGGCTTGTTGAAAGCGGCCGTGATCGCCGCCGGCATCGTTCCGCCAGGGCTGGAAGGCTGTGGTCGACCGATCAGTGAATTGTTGACCCAATTGGTCGGTCCCGGCAAGGGTCTGGAATTGGTCTCCAAGATCAACGACATCCCCAAGGGGTCGCGGTTGGCCGTGTCGACCAACCTGCTCGGCTCGCTGATCTCGATTCTGATGCGTGCGACCGGACAGATCGAATCCCTGACCGGCGGATTGACCGAATCCGAGCGGCGTTTGGTGGCGGCCAGGGCGATTCTAGGTGAATGGATCGGCGGCAGTGGAGGCGGCTGGCAGGATTCCGGTGGGGTCTGGCCGGGCATCAAACTGATCTGTGGCACCGATGCCGCCGAGGGTGATCCCGAGTACGGCGTCAGTCGCGGGCGATTGATGCCGGTCCACGAAGTCTTTGATCGCAAACGGGCGACCGAGCAAACCCGTCAGAAATTGCAGGACTCGCTCGTCTTGGTGCACGGCGGCATGGCGCAAAACGTCGGCCCGATCTTGGAAATGGTGACCGAGCGTTACCTGCTGCGCAGCGAAGCGGAATGGATCGCCCGCGGTGAAGCAATGTCGATTCTCGATGAAGTCGTCGCGGCGATCGAGTCGGGCGACATTCGCAAGATCGGCCAAGCCACCACTCGCAATTTCAAAGGCCCGTTGCAGACCATCATTCCCTGGGCGACCAACCGTTTCACCGATCGACTGATCGACGCCTGTCGTGACCAATACGGCGACCAGTTCTGGGGCTTTGTCATGCTGGGCGGCATGTCCGGCGGCGGCATGGGGTTCCTGTTTGATCCGTCGATCAAAGCGGAGGCGAGCGATTGGCTTCAATCGAAGATGATCGAGGTCAAAACACAGTTGCAGACCGCGTTGCCATTCGCCATGGACCCGGTCGTTTATGATTTTTCGATCAACGATCATGGCACCTGGGCGGAACTGCGAACCGGCGACGATGCGATCATGCCCGACCGCTATTATCAATTGGTCCTGCCCGGACTGCTGCGAACGGCCCCGCGTGATTTGTCACCCAACCGACGATCGGAACTGCAGTCGATCGCGCGGCGCTGCGCCGAAGGACAGGTCGCAACGACCGCCTCTTCGAAACTGTTGCAAAGCGTCCTCCCCCACGACGAATCCAAACAGCGATCCGGTGGCTCCTTGCACGAACTGTTGCACGCGATCGGGTTCGACGCCGAACAACACGAACAAATCCGTGCCGATCTGAAAAACGGACGCATCGGATTGGCACAGAATCGACTCTCGCCCAGCACCACGATTCGCGACGTCGGCCCGGAGCACGTCACCGATGTCCGTCAAGGCTGCTCGGCGAAAGACATCCAAGCAGGGAAACGGGCGATCGCGGACGGACAGGTCGCGGTTGTGACACTGGCGGCGGGCGTGGGAAGCCGCTGGACCGAAGGCGCCGGCGTCTGCAAGGCACTGCACCCCTTCAATCGGTTTGCCGGCCGCCATCGAAGTTTTCTGGAAGTCCACCTGGCTAAAACGCGTGCGACCACACGCTCGCTGGGCGGACGGATCCCACACGTCTTCACGACCAGCTATTTGACCGACGCCCCGATCCGACAACACCTTCAGCAGAACGATGATTTCGGATTCGAGTCGGGTGTTGAAGTTTCCACCGGTAAGAGTGTCGGATTGCGAATGGTGCCGACCGTCCGCGATCTCCATTTTCTGTGGGAGGAAACCGCCAGCCAGGTCTTGGATCAACAGCAGCAAAAGGTTCGCGAGAGTGTTCGCGCGGCGCTGATGAATTGGGCCAAAGCGACCGGCGAAGCGAGTGACTATACCGACAACGTCCCCAACCAGTGTCTGCATCCGGTCGGTCACTGGTACGAGGTTCCCAACTTGCTGCGAAACGGAATGCTGCATCAATTGTTGCAGGACCAACCGTCGCTTCGCTATCTGCTGCTTCACAACATCGACACGCTCGGTGCAAACGTCGACCCCGGGCTGCTGGGGATGCATCTGCGAAGCGGCGCCGAACTCAGTTTCGAAGTCATCCCCCGTCGCTTGGAAGACCGCGGCGGTGGCCTGGCGCTGGTTGCCGGCCGACCCCGATTGGTCGAAGGGCTCGCGATGCCGGACGAACGCGTCGAATTCGAGTTATCGTATTACAACTCCATGACGACCTGGATCGATCTCGACAAGTTGCTGCAAACGTTCGGACTGACGCGCGAGGATTTGGTCAATCAAACCAAGGTCGATGCGGCGGTTCGCAAGTTGGCAAAACGATTGCCCACCTACGTCACGCTGAAAGATGTCAAAAAACGCTGGGGCCACGCTCAAGAGGACATCTACCCGGTGGCCCAGTTCGAAAAACTGTGGGGCGACATGACAGCACTGCCCGAAGTGGAGTGTCAGTTCATGGTTGTCCCCAAGCGTCGCGGACAACAGCTCAAGGAGCAGGCTCAGCTCGATCCATGGAAACGCGACGGTTCGGCTGACGCGATCAATGCGCTGTGTGATTGGAGCGATTGAGGTTTTAGCGGCAGGGCGCGAGCCCTCCGGTCTGTTGGTGAAGATGAGGAACCGGAGGGCTCGCGCCCTGCCGCTAACCAATGCGACACCGTATTGCCCATCATTCTGCCAAACCTTCTCTTCATCGTTTTGCCCCCTTCACGCCGACGGCCCACCAGCCACCCCCATCGACCGATTCCAACCCGCGATCCAGGCTCGGACGCGTCGGGCGAATTCCGGGGGTGTTGCCCCGACGGTTTGCAGCAGAGTCTGCTTGCCGTCAAGCACCATCGGATCGAGCGTCGCGTCAATTTGTTGCAAGTGGTCAGAAAGCCGTTGTAGAATTGCGGCTTCATCGTCTTCGCCGATCGGTTCGGTCACCAGCCGTAACCGTTCGACGGATCGATTGATGGATTCGTGTGGCTGACGCAGGCGGACCAGCTTTCCGTTTTCTGCTTTCAAACGACACGAATCGATGAAGACGCGTCGCAGCCGGCAAGACTCATCGAATTGAAACACCGGATCTTGGTCCCAATACAGACTCAGCTGCCCTTGGGATCGGAACCCGATCACGACTTCGGCTCGGTCCACCCACAGCCTGCCGCGAACCGGCATTGCGGTCCCATCGCGGAGCAAGTCTTCACGGTCGTCGGTTTGCTTTGCCATCAGGAGCGAGAGAATGACGAATCAAATTCAGATGCAGCCGACGTTTCGTATTCGGCTTCCTTGGGAACGCGAGGAGGCCAAACAACGGCTTCGCCGTGCGATTCAATCAGACGAACTGTCGCCCCACGCCGAATCGGCCGGTTGGGTGATCGATTTCCAGATCGAATCGACAGACAAGCGGTTCTGGTCGCCTCATCTATCGGTCCAATTGAACTGTATGGACGAGCCGCAGTCTAGCGAGGCATTTTGTCGATTTTCGCCACGGCCCGAAATCTGGACGATGGTGATGGCGATTTACCTGGTCGCGGCCTGCTGTTTCTTCGGCGCGCTGATCTTCGGATTCGTGCAGTGGTCGATGGGCAATCCGCCCTGGTCGCTGGTCGTGGTGCCGCTCTCGATCGCCGTGATCGCCGGGTTGCATCTGGCCAGCCTGATCGGTCAGGGGTGGAGCCGTGACCAGATGGACCTGCTTCGCGCCCGCTGGGACCGCACGCTGGAACTGGCGCGAGACCCGACGGTCGTTGGGTGTCAAAGGAGAGAGTCAGCGAATCCGGTATCCCGAAGGGATTACAGCGAGTAGCCGGAGGTCAGCGCAGCGCAACCTCCGGGCAGGCCGTCGCGAAGTTCTTCTCGACCCCGGCGGGGTCGCAGCGAATCGATTCGCCGGTGGCGGCGCAGTTCGCCTTGCTGAACGAATTGATCGGGATGCTTGCACGCGGGACAACCGGCCGGGTCTGAGGGCTCGGGCGTGATCCGCTACGCCCGTTCGGCTTGCTCATGCATGATCGTCAGCAGCCGATCGATCATCGTGCTCTCCTTGTGAGAAACCTTGCCCACTCCCAGATGCCCGCCGGACGCTTTGGCAACCGTGATCATTTGCTTCTCGGTCAAATGGATCAATCGATTCGCGGCGTTGCGTGACATCTTTTTCAGAATCCCGTGCGTGTACCGTTTCCAAGCATCGATGCCCAATCCCGGCGGCTGTTTTTGCAACCACGTTTCCAGCACCAGCCATGCGGTGGAGTCTTCGCGAATCCCCAGCGTGGCGGCCTGCGACTGAATCACCTCGCGTTCTTCCGAGTCGGCGTGGTCTTCGGCCCACGCGACCAACACCAGCGGGATGAATCGCAGGCAGATCAATTCGTCGGCAGTGATCCCCAACTTGGAAAGCTCGTCGATCAATTGGGGGTCTTCGACACCGGTGCTGCGAACCAATGTGGCGCGCGACGCCTCCGAGCCGGCTTCGGCGTGGAGTCGCTGGACGATCCTGGCCTCCAACTCGGCGAAGTAGTGGGCCGCTTGTGACGTCGTGGTCGCTGGCTTGTCACTCATGATGGCTCTCGATTCAACTCGTTGGCGGGGGAGGAAGACGTCGATCATACGTTCGCGGCAAGCGGCCTGTCGTTGGAATCGATGTCCCGAAATCAACGTGTGATGCTCTCCGCCCGAAGGTGCAACTGGAGGGCCAAACCGGGGTGGCAGGATGGTTTTACCCGTGTGATTGGAACGCGTTGTCATGATGTCACACATCGGCACACGCCCGACTGAGACAAATAGCACACTGCGGGCGATTTCGCGCGCTCGATGGAAATTCAAATGATCGAGGGGGCCGATCTGACTGTCGTCGCACGTTCTGGCATTCGATTTGCTTGACTGCTGGTTGATCACCACCCTGGAGAATTTTTGCTATGCATAATGTCTTACTTGCCATCGACGGATCGACCCCTTCGATCGAAGCCGCCAAACTGCTCGCCCACCTTCCCCATCCGGACAGCTTGGACCTGACGGTGTTGAGTGTCGTTCAACGCCCTTTCATTCACAGCAGCTACGCGACGGGCGAATTGCTGGAGAAGGCGTTTGAGCGTGACAAAGCGTTTGCCAACGAGACGTTCAGGCAGGTGGCAGAGATGTTCGAGGGGGCCAACGTCACGATCAATCATGCGATGCGTGAAGGTCCGGTCGGTGAATCCATCGTCGAGCTTGCCGGATCGCAGAAGCGGGATTTGGTGGTCGTCGGTGCCAAGGGGCATTCGCAAATCACGCGTTTGTTGTTGGGCAGCGTCAGCGATCACGTCGCCACCCACGCCCCCTGCAGCACGTTGGTGGTTCGTCCCACGGGGCTGCATGAAACGGCACGTCCGATCCGAGTCTGCTTGGCGTACGAGAGCAGTGACTCGGCGTCCTTGGCGTTGGAAGAGATCGCGGAAGTCCCTTGGAAAACGGGAACCGATTTTCATCTGCTGACGGTCGAAACCTATCTTTCGGATTTCATCGGTCAACGCATCGCGGACGAAGGCATTGAGATTTCGTCGCACTACCTCGAAGGTCTCTCCGACGCCAAAGCGCGACTGGCCGACGTGGCCCCGCACGCCAAAACGCACCTGGTCAAAGGGGATCATATCGGCGAAAGCATCGTCACCTTTGCCGAAGACAACGCCATCGACTTGCTGATTGTCGGCGAGACGCCGCGGAGCGCGGTGAACCGATTCCTGTTGGGCAGCACGTCGCGGTATGTCTTGCGTCACGCACCTTGCAGCGTCTGGGTGACGCGCAACCGAGCGGTCAAACACATGGACTCTTAAACCACACCACCACCTCTCTGGAGCGTGAGACGATGAAAGTCTTGCTAGCGACCGATTGTTCTCAGCAGGCGGCAGCGGCCGCGAAATTTCTGCGCTCGCTGAAATTCACCGAGCCGATGAGCTTGACGATCATCACCGCGCTCGGCGACCCCTACGGGTCAAGCCCGGAGTCGACGCAGCATTGGTTCCCCGAACTGCTTCGACAAGAACGTGCGCGGGCGGAAGTGCATCAAGCCGACATGGCAAAGTTATTGCGTGAGCGTTGCACACGTATCGATACGATCTGTCGTCCGGGACATCCGGTCAAAGTCGTCTTGGGCGAAGCCAAGGATTTGGACTGTGATCTGATCGTCATCGGTGCCCGCGGCCACTCGTTCTTCGGCCGTCTGTTGATCGGCAGCGTCTCCGATAGCATCGCCACGCACGCCAAATCCTCGGTGCTGGTCGTCCGCCCGCCGGAAGAGGAGGATGACAAACGCGACGCCGATGCGGCCAAGGCCAATCGAATCCTGATCGGTTACGACAGCTCGAAAGCGTCTCGCGATGCCGTCGAAGAGATCCTGGCACTCGATTGGCAGGCCGACACCGAGGTCGAATTGCTAAGCGTGGCTCCGATCTACGATTATCTGCTCGGCAACGGCTTGTCGACGGCCGCGATCGCCAACGAAGAGGAGATTTTCAAGGAGATGAAACAGGGAGGCGATCAGATGAAGGAACGCTTGAGCAAAAAATTGCCCAAGACCCAATCGGTGATCATTCATGACCAGCGGGTCGGAGACGCGATCGCCGATCTGGCCGAAAGAAGTGATTCCGATCTCGTCGTCGTCGGTGACTCCGGCCACAGCTTGCTGGACGACTTCCTGCTCGGCAGCACCACGAAATATGTGTTGCGTCATGCCCCCTGTAGCGTCTGGATCTCCAGGCACCACCGCACCAACCCCGATCCAGACACGACCGCGGCCGACGCGGTTTCCAACGGGACTTCAGAATGAGATCGATTGCAGCGGAGCCTCAGTGGGGTGACAGTAACGGGCGGCAAAGCCCGTGAGTGATTCGACACTGGGCAGCGCCAGTTTTTGTCGCGCCCGTCTCAAGTGCGTGTGAACGGTGCTCGCGCTGACGTCCAAACGTTCGGCGATTTCACGGGTCGGGCAGCCCAACGCCAACAGTCCCAAAACCTCTCGCTCGCGATCGGTTAGCGCCTTCAGTTCGCTCGGGATCAACACCGACAACACGCACACGGCGACCTCCGGACGGTCCAGCGGCCACAACCATTCGCGTGAATGTTGACCGCGTTTGTTCTCCAGCTCAAGCGTCGCCTTCTCACCCAGTGTGACGACCTTGGCAAACGCCGACTTAGCCCGCTCGGTCGATTCACCGGTCAAGTGCTTCCAGGCCAAATCACCGGGTTTCCAGGACGGCTTTCGATCGCTACGCCAAATCACGTGGCCTCGCCAGTCGCAGATCGTGACATTTATTCCATCCAGCATCACATCAGACATTAAGAATCGCCATCATTTTGCTCGTATTGCGATGTTTCACGGTGCCCAACTCGCGTACAACTTGGCCTTCATGATTCGGACGTTGTTCGTCGAAAATCCACCTCCAGGCGAGACCGGGGCAATCTCGCCGGGAGGCTTCGAAGCAATGCCGGACATAATGGATCTACTCCATTGCGGCTTTTCGATGCGGCGAGTTCTGGTCAGATCCACGCCATGGTGAACAATGGCGTTCCGATCGTCATCGTTGTACGTGTTGTAACATCGTCGCCGATGGGGTTGGCCGCCAATTCACCAGTTCCTGATCGACCGCTGCGGTAGAAAAAGCTTCACCGCCGTGCCGGCTCGCGATACAGGTTGGCCACGCTGTTTTGACAACCTCGTCCGTCAATCACTGCCCTCCATCACTGCACATACGCCTCGGCTGCATATTGATTGCTCAATCGCGTGCTGCTGTCACACGGCAGCGTACGATAGGTGTACCCGGCCGCCTTGACCGCGTCTTTGACCGGATTGAATTCTGAAAACGAATCATCCCAAACGGCGATCAACACATGAAATTGTCCGGGCTTGAATTCGGCCTTCAGACGCGTGGCCAAGTCGGACAGCGATTGCGAGGTCACCGGCGATCCGCGGTGTGGCTTCGGCGTCACACGCGTCAACGAGCGACTGTGCTGTAGCACAAAGAAATCGTCGCGATTGACGCCTTCGCTGGGTCCGGTTTGTAACAGGTACCAACGCCCGTACCGCAGCAACACGACCGCTTCATCGGTCATGCTACGGCTCAAGGGGCGGAATTCGACGGACCGTTCGGACTGGGTGCGGATCGCGCTGGCGGTGGCCGCTTGGTCGGCGATCTGTCGCTGCACGTCAGCGATTTGTTGTTCCAGTTCGGACTGGTTCGCCAACTGATCCCGCAGCGCCTGCTGTTGTGCTTCCTTCAGGTGATCGGTCCGGCCGGCGTGGCGGCGTGCCAGCGAGAGCGTCTGCTCGAGGGATCGCAACCGATCCGATTTGGCCAGTACGTCGCCGTCGGGGTCCAGTTGTCGCATGATTTCTTGCTGAGCCTGGATCGCGGCGGCGGCCTGCCGGACCTTTGCCTCCACCAGTACCGCACTGACCGGCACAGGCCGCTCGTCGACTGCGTCGTCCGGTTCCGCCGGCGCGGTCCCTCGGGCGATGATCAACAACGCCGCCAGGAGCGTCAAAAACATCACGCCCCCGAACACATTCGACACCGTGTCCAGTAACAGTTCCAGCGAATCATCGTCGTTGTTGTTCGTCCTCCGCCGGCTCATCGTGCGTCTCCTTCGATACTGTCGCCTTCGATACTGTCCCCTTCGATCGGCACGTCGCCCTGAACCGTGATCTCGGAATCTTCGTCCAACAACTCTAACGCCAGATTGAATCCGGCCTGACGAAAATCAGACAACAAGACGGCACCGGCACCGGCCACCGAGGGACGCAGCACCAGGATGATCGATCGCGTTTGAGTCTTCTCTCCTAACACGTCACTGATTTGGGCAACCGTCTGCATCGGGATCTGCTTGCGGTCGTATGACACGGTGGTCACGTCGGTGGGTTGAAGCACATCGAACAGTTCCGCGTAGGTGTCGCGCAAATCGACGACCCACATCGGACGCGTGGGGCTTGCGGTGGTCTTGAATGCGACCAGTTTGCCACTGCGGTGGAGCACTTGCTCTTGTTTGAGCGACTCCAACTTTTCCCGAAGTCGCTCCCGCAACTCAAGAATCTCTTTGCGCTGCTGGCTCATCTGCTGTGACGCCACCTGCTGCTGCAACTTCTCGGCCTGTGCCTTCGTCTCGTCGGCCTGACGAACCAGCTCGGCGAGTTCCGATTGAGCGGCCTGGATGTCACCGTCCAGGTCGCGAGCGGTTGCATCGAGTCGTTCCTGGTTTTCGCGACGCAGTTGTTTTAACTGTTGTTCCAGCTGTTCCAAATCCTGGAAGGGATCTTCAATCGCCTCGTCCGGCGGCCGCGTGGGCACAGCGGCTTTGGAGGCATCGTCGGCCAGCTTTTCCTGCAGTTCAGCCGCTTGGGTCGCCAATCGTAGACTCAACTGCACCACCAACAGCAACAAAATAAACAACATCACACCGGCGACACCGGTGATGATGTCTTGAAAGGCAAACAGGTTGACGGTCTGCTCGCGTCGTCGCCGTCTCATCGTGCATCACTCCAACACAATGGGCCCATCGATCACAACCGCGTCCGCTTCGCCTTCCTGGATCACTTCGACCGGTGCAAAACCCGTTTCATCGTCTTGAATCGATCCAGATGCGGCCGGTTGTGGTTTCGTTTCGGTCGTCCCATCGCTCGCGTCGGTATGTGCGATCCGGCTCAGCACTTCGCGCTGACAGTACTCCGTGCATTCATCAAGAAACTCTTCTTCTTGTTTTTTCTGAAACGTCATGGTCATCTGGACCAACAACGCCGCCATCAGGGCCAGCAGTGTCGTTTCAAAGGCTGTCGCCAGTCCGCCCGTCACACCTTGAAGCGCACCGATCAATTTCGACGGGTCTTCGGTCTGGCTGAGCACCCGGCCGAATCCGCCGATCGCGATCGACAGCCCCGAAACCGTCCCGATGAAACCGAGGATCGGAATCGCCCAGACCAACCCGCGAATCAGATTGAAACTGGTTTCCATCACCGATTCGTCGTGCTCGGATTGCGTCCGCAAGATCTCGCCCAGATCGACCACACGGCTCAGGTTCCGTGCATTGGACAAACCGACTTCGATTCGATGCAGCAGCACAAACCGTTTGGGATCGTCACAGACCTCGTACAAGCGATGCAACACTTCGCTCACCCGGTCGACCGACAAGACAAAATCGATTTGGTCCGGCATCACGCGCAGCCGTAGCGCCTTTTGTTGCAGCTTCAGTTTGGCGCGTTTGAACCACAGGATCAGCATCGACCAGACGGAAAAAAAGACGATCACCGGCGGCGTCCAACCGCGTCGAATGAACATGTCCACGATCGGGTTGGAACCGATCGCGACGAACGATCCGAACAGGGCCACCGTGATCGCCGCGGCGATCAGCGCGGGCAACACGCTGCCCACACGCGTGTAACGTGCGCCCGCAAAACCGAAACGGCGTTCGATGTCACGTCGCATCCAAACGAGTCGATCGTTGCTGACCGGCGATGCATCCACCTTGTTCATTTCCGGGTTGTTGAGGGAGTTGATGCGGTAGAGCGTGGTGAGACGACACACAGGATCGCGCCGCACTGCTGGGCGTCCGGATCGGTCACCCGGAGTGCCATTGATGTCTGCAGCGCGCCGATGTCGACGCGTTTCGTCTGTCCGGTTTGCGAATCGACCGGAAAAACAACCAGCGGATCGGAGTCGGCCGGCTCACGGAGGACCGCTTCGTAGTTTTCGCCGTCCAGGGACACCCAACCGATCCAACGCGGTGCCGGCGGACGAGGGCTGCGGAATGCTTTGAATTCGGCGAGCATCCGTTCGACGCGATTGTTCCAGTCGTCCACACCTTCGAGCAGCCGTCTTGCTTGAGTCACTTTCACCAGGCGATCCACGTCTTCGGGGTCAGACACCAACCAGTTGGTGTCCCAGTCGAAATCAGATGCTTGCAAGGAATCAAGCCAATCACCAAAAGCCAGCTTGATTGGGATGCTTCCCTGGACGGCAATCTCCAACACGCGTCGCATCCAAATCAGTCGATAGATCGGATCAAATTCCGGCTCGCTCTGAAACGTTCGCAACTCGCTGATCAAACGATACGCGACGGGAGTGAAGTCGGTCACCGAGACATCGGTGACGCTGGGCGCCATCTTGGCGGCGAATTGGCTGTGGCCCGACAATGCAACCTTGGGCAGCACTTCCTCACGAAACCGCAAGCCGAAGTTTTGGGTTTCACGCTCCAGCGCGGGATTCAACAAGACCGAAACCAGGTGCGCCCGCGGCGACTTTCGATCCGGCGCCTGTTCCGAATAGAACACACGGCCGCCGGGATCGGGATAGACATAGATGCGATTGACCAGCGGTGACCGAAACGCCTCACGCAGTTCTTTGATCGCCTCGTCACAGCCGGCAAGGGTTTGATACGTCGCCCGCCATCGGGTCGCCGGAACGGACAGCGGATGCTCAGGCTCCAGCGATTCGGCGTGCTCAAGAGTCGCCAACCAGGCTGTCGCCATCTCAGCATCGGCCGATTGCGGCTGTTGATAGGCGGGATGGCTCAGCACATCGATCCAGGCCAGCGTGGCATCGATGGCGTCGGCACTCGGGGCGTCTCGCTGCAACCGTTGGGCTAACGCGTCTCGGGGCCAATCGTCGACAAACTGCTCGATCGCTCGCGTGTAACGCTGCGTGTTTCCCACCGATCGCGTGATCGCCTGGACGAGCTTGTCGCGATCGGTCTGCTTCCTTTCCTGCTGGGCGGACGCGGCGAGCATTTTGGCTGCCTGTTTGGCTGCTTCGCTCAGTTCCGGATTGCCCAATTGATGGTCGGCGGCGAACCGCCCCAATTCTTGTTGCAACTCAAACCGTCGTGCCGCCCGCGCGTCGTCATCAAGCTCCTCGGATTCGACACGTAGGAACCGCTCGACCTTGTCTTGCAGAGTCTCAAAGGCATGCGTTTGATCGTTCGCGCGGGCGGCTTCTCGTTGCAACCGTTGCTCTTCCACTTTGGCAAGCATTTCGCTGGCGAATTGCAACTCCTCATCGCTGCGCGCCAACGTGTTCAATCGTTTGACGTCTTCGGCATCGATGTCGGTCGCGGAAGAAGATCGCATCTGACCGGCCAAACGTTTGAATTCAGCCTTACGTTCGGCTTCGCGGGCGATCGCCTGGTCGACCATTTCACGGCCGCGGACGAACGCGGGTTCGGATCGCGTGTCCTCGTCAAGCTGATCGAGAAAGTCGGATGCTTCGTCCCAGGATTCCGCCGCAACCAATCTATCAAACTCGGCCTCGTGATCGACCAGCGTTCGCATGTGGTCCAGAGTGGTCAAGCCGAATGCGCCGACGACGGTCGCAAACAGGCACACCACACAGGCGACGGCGAACATCAGCCGACGCCGTTCCAGCATCCGTTCGGCCTGAACGTATTCTTCGGCGCGGTACCGCAACAGTGGCGAGAACGTCTCGCCTGACTGTTCGGCCGCCGCTTCCGCCGCCGCCAAAGCTTCGGAAACCTCTTCGCGCGACGCACCGGTTTCCAGTGCGCGTTGCAGGCGATGAAGGACGGGGTCGACGTTTCGCTGAATCAAAAGGGCACCGCTGGCTTGGAAGACAAGACCAACCGCAGCGCGATCACGCTGCGTTGGCTCACTGAATCTCGATGAGGTCCCGCTCCAAGCTTAATTCGCTGTTGGTCCGCCCGGTACTCCCTTCCAGCCGTTCGAGTAAAGCTTCCAGCTCTTTTCGCATTTGCCGGACCTCCGCATTGGTCACGCTCGAGCCGGTCGAGGCGACTTGACCTTCGTCCTCCACAACAGACTCGGGTGATCCCGCCGTCGATCCGCCGGCCGGATCTCCCCGCAGGCCGGCCAGTTCGGTTTCCAAGTCAAAATCTTTGCCCGGCGGCGGCATCAATCGTGCGGCGTCCAACGCCTGCTCGAGCGCCGCTTGCGATTGCCCCCAACGACGATTGGACTGGGCTTGCTCGAGCAATTCCTTGGCCGCATCGACCCGGTCTCGCCAATTCATCTCGCCCGACTCGTCGCGGAACGCCAATTCCTCCTCTCGATCGGCGACCGCCTGGGCCTGACGCTTTTGAGCCGATGCAGGAGACGAAGCCGGTGGCGGGAAACAGCCACAGCAAACCAACAGACAGCAAATCACAACGTACGTTTTCTTCATCACCGTTCACCTATTCCAGATACGTTTCTTTCATTTCGGCCAGCAACGCGTCAAGCAATTCCGCTTCGCCGATCATCCCATTGTGGCGAAAGACGATCTTACCGCCCGGCGCGACCAACACGGTGTGTGGCTCGGGCCCCTCCCACTGTGGATCCAATGCCGCGATCAACGCATCAACATCCGGGTCGGTGAACAGATAATTGTTTGACGTTCGGCCTTCGGATTCCAGCGAGGGTTTCAAACGCGCCGGCAGTGCAGCTCGGTTTGCCGACAGAAAGGCGAGTACACGGTCGCGGTTTTTAGGCAGATCGGTGCTGATGGTGATCAATTCAAATTTTCGCAATCCCATCCGCCGCGAGACACGCGTCAGCCCTGGAAACTCTTCGACACACGGCGCACACGTCGTGGACCAGACATTGAACAATCGATACTTGTCAGTGTTGTTTTCGACCAACTTGGCCAACCCCGCCGCGTCGATCTCGTCCAGCGTCACGTCCGCCGCTTGCCACCGCGTCTCGTCCTCTTCCACGTTGACGATCTTTTCACGCCACTTGGTCGAACAACCGAACGGTTTGGTCACCGGGACAGGCACGGGTTTGTCATTCAAGAGCGCGAGAACGGCGTCACGTGTTTCGCGCGACTTGACCGTCGCAGGGTCTGGATAGCGGGAGTTGTCCAGCCGCCCCTTGTATCGCAACTTTCGATCGGAATCAAAAACGAAAACATGGGGCGTTGCCAAACAGCCATAGCTCTTCGCCGTCGCTTGTGTGGCCCCGTCGTACAGATACGGAAACGTGAATCCGTGTTCTTTCGCATAGGGCGTCATGTCTTCGAAACTGTCGTCGTACTTGGAATAGCCCAATTCGTCGGGCCGCAGCCCGTCGCCGGAGTTGGGATTGATCGCAACAACCCTCACGCCCCGGCCGTCGACCTCGCGAACCAATTCCATGAAACGCGGATCGTGAGCGTGGCAAACGGGGCAATGGTTGGACGTGAAGTAAACGATCAACACCTTTCCGTCACGAAAATCGTTCAAGGTCCAATCACGCCCATCGATCCCCGGCAATTTGAAGTCCGGTGCCGCATCGCCGATTTCCAGGGTTTGCAGACCGGGAGGGAAATCGGCCCCGCCGGACAATGAGGGAACACAGCACAGGGCCAACAACACGAGTAAAACTTTGGGCATCACGATCACTCTGGGGGGAAGTGGCGATAACGATTCGGTCTCCGGTGCACCTGATTGTAGCGAAACTCGCCGGGCATTTTGCGGTCCCTCGTTGATCACACCTAAACAAAGAGCGGTGAATTGGTGAGATCGCGGGATTGACGATCAACGTGAGCTCTAAAAGATCAACGCCGAAACGCAGCCCCCCTCGGCTCCACTCGATTTCAGCACCTTTTTAGCGGAAACGCGTGTTCATCGTGGCCACTGCGGAAGTCAGTCGACTGATGTTTCGCGTTTTGGCACGACGTGTGCGATGCAGTGAACTCCGCCAACGCAATGTCGCATCTCGATGATGTTCATTGAGACGACTTGTGTGTACCAAGCCGGGGCGCAAAACCAGAGAGGAGAACCGGTCGTGACATCATGCCAAACAATCAGTTGTCCTACTCGCGCCGAGCAATTCTTTACGACTCGTCGCGGGAAACGCGTTGGCCTGTTTGCACTTGTCTTGGCCATGCTGAACTGGTTCGATCTCGAGATGACGTTGATGGCCTATCACGCAGGCATCCTTCATGAAGCAAACCCCATCGCCGACTGGGTCTTGAACTTTCATGGTCCCATCGGACTGCGCGTCTTTAAAGTCGCTTTGGTCGCAAGTTCGGTTTCGGCTTTTTTAATCGGACGGCAACTTGCGCTGACCGAAGCCGGTTGTATCGGTGCGAGCGTGATCTACCTGGGCGTCGCAATCGCATGGCTAAACTATCCGCTGTTTTATCTTTGAACCGAACGACGATTACACTTGGAAGTCGTAGATCGTTCCCAAACGCAGCAGATCGGTCAGTTCATCTAACGCTTGATAAGACTCCTTCATCAAATCAGGATCGGCCAAGTCGGCCGCGGTGAGAGATTCTCGGTAGTGCCGATCGATCCAGTTTTCCAACTGCGCCACAAGTTCGTCGGTCAATAAAACGCCCGATGCGACCGATGCCAGTTCATCAGGCGTCAAAACGACCCGCAGCCGCAAGCACGCCGGGCCTCCGCCGTTGTCCATGCTCTCTCTCAGATCGACGAACTCGACTCGGTCAAAGGTTTTGTCCTCGACCAACTCGCCCAGCAAGGCGTTCACGCCGGCATGTTGTCGACAATCCTCCGGGGCGACTAAAACGGTCTCGCCAGTTTCCGTCGTGACGATCTGGCTGTTAAACAGGTACGTTGCAACGGCATCGTCCAGGCTGACGCGTTGCTCGGGAACCTGGACGACTCGGATCGCGTCGTTGGTCGCCCGCCGCAAGTCTTCGATGACTCGCGCCGGTTGCTCAAACGCTTGGTCGTGGCAAAACAGCAGTTGACGATGTCCCACCGCGATGACATCGTTGTGGAACACCCCCGCGTCGATGGCGTGTGGGTTTTGTTTTGCAAAGACAACTCGGTCTGGATCGAGACGATGAAGTCGGGCGATCGCCTCACCGGCCGCTTTCGATTGGCGGGCCACAAACCGTTTCGGTCCCGCCCCGTCATCGCCGCGGGAATCGGCTCCGTACACAAACAGCTGCACGCCGGGTACGTCGAACGAGTTACAGAATCGCGTGTGATTGGCGGCGCCTTCGTCGCCCATGTCTGTCGAACTGGGGACCGCATCGTGGTGCACGAAGAATCGCGGATCGGGAAAGATGCGTTTGAGAAGCATCGCCGTCACGTCGGTTTCGCTCGCACGGTGCAGACTGGTGACCAAATTGGCCGGGGTGAAGTGGACGCGGCGGTCGTCGGCATCGGCCGACGGACAAACCGTTGCCGCGTTGGCCGTCCACATACCGGAACTGGACATCGCGGTCGCAAGTAAATGGGGGGATTGCTGCTGTGCCGTTGCCAACACCGTTACGTCGTCACCGGAAAATCCCAACCGTCGCAACAGGCCCAGATTCGGCCGCGGTTGCGGAGGCAGAACCGCCTGCGGAACCCCCAGCGAACGCAACCGCACCATCTTGGCGAGCCCCTGGCGGGCGGCTGCGCGAGGATGGCTTGGTTCACGGCGGTGCGACCACGAAGCAAGGTTCCCCGGAGCGAGGCCGGCATAGTTGTGTGTCGGTCCGATCAGACCATCGAAGTTGACTTCGGCGGCGGTGGGGGCAGTCGTGATGGTCAACTCATTGCCCCGCGATCTCAATTCCCGGCATGGTCGTCGCGGGCATCGACAACGATTCCGATTCCAGCATCGCCGCTGCGTCGCTGCAGTAATCGGCCGCGAAGTAACCACTCGGGCGATGATTACCCGACGCACCCAAACCGCCAAACGGCAGGCGACCGCTGGCACCGATCGTCGCTTGGTTCCAATTGACAACCCCTGCACGAATGAATTTTCGAAACCGATCGAACAACTCGCGATCATCGGAAAGCAGCGAGGCAGATAATCCATACGCCGTGCGATTCGCTTCTTTAATCGCCGCATCAAAATCAGCGACACGGACGACCTGAAGCAGCGGCCCAAAAACCTCTTCATCGATCCGTTCGGGCATGGCCGTCACGTCAATCAATCCGG
This sequence comes from Rhodopirellula sp. SM50, assembly GCF_002289565.1. Taxonomy (GTDB): domain Bacteria; phylum Planctomycetota; class Planctomycetia; order Pirellulales; family Pirellulaceae; genus Stieleria. Next base: position 59,709 of record NZ_NTFY01000002.1, read on the forward strand.
GGCGAATCAGCGCCGGATTGCGGGGATCACGTTCCGCCGCGACAAGCTCCACTGCGCCACCGCGCAGCCATTCGTCCTGGGCACTGAGCACCCGGTCGGCGGCAAGGCTCGAGATCAACGGCCCCATGAACGGTTCCGGATCATCGTCAGGCAATCCCACACGCAAGGTCCGGCAATGCGCGGTGAGCCGCTCCAATATCGGTTCCGTGTCGGCGTCGTCCACCAACACCAACCGCCGCGCGCATGTGCAGCGTTGGCCGGCGGTGACAAACGCCGAAACGGCAGTCAGATACGCCGCGGCGTCGAGATCTTTGGCTCGATGAACCACCATCGGATTGTTGCCGCCCATCTCCAACGCCAACAATACCTGGGGGCGGCCGGCCAATAACCGATGGATCGCGCAGCCGGCGGAGTAGCTGCCGGTGAACAGGACACCGTCGACTGCTTGCGACACCAGCGTGGCGCCGACCTTGCCGTCTCCCTGAACGGTCTGCAGCACGCCCGGCGGCAACCCGGCCGCTTGCCAAAGCTGGACCAGCAATTCTCCCGTGCCCGGCGTCATTTCGCTGGGCTTGAACACGACCGTGTTCCCCGCGATCAACGCCGGAACGATGTGACCGTTGGGTAAGTGCGCAGGAAAATTAAACGGGCCGAGCACGGCCATGACACCGACGCCACGATAGCCCACACGTCCGATGCCCTGCGGCAGATCGATCTGTTGCGTCCCACTCCGCTCCCGATAGGCGTCGATGGCCAACTTGACTTTTGCCGGAATCAGCTTCGCCTCACCGACGGCTTCCCAATGGGGTTTACCGGTTTCGCGACTGATCTGTTGCGTGATCTGGCCCTGGCGCTGGATCGCCGCGTCGGCAAATCGTTCCGCCACAGCGATCCGTTCCTCCACCGGGCTGGTCTGCCACGACGTCAGCGCTGCCCGTGCGTTGGAGACGGCATCGGCCACCTGCGTCTCAGTCGACGCGGTTGCTTCCCAAACCACTTCATCGGTTCCCGGAAAGCAGGCCACCAGGGGCGGCGTTGACTCCGATGACGCTGTCATGATGGTTTCCTTTCGTTAGACGGCTCGCCGCTCCAGAAAGCTTTGGCCGTTCCCTTCAACGGCGAGACGATCAGCGGATCACCCACCGAAACGCCCAGGCTTTCGGCATCGTGTGGTTGCATTTGTAGTCCATCGGTTGACCGCCGCGTCGCACAACCGATGCACCGAAAGGGACCGTCGGCTGTCGCCACCAGGGTGTCCATGACGGCATCCTGGTTCTCGTTGAACAGGCCCAACAGCCCAACCTGACTCGATTCAACAATCGTCCGAATCGCCTTGCGATCGCATCGAATGCACGGCCCGCCGTCAAAAATGTCGACCATTTGAGCCTCGTGGAAGCCTTCGGATTCGAGCAACCGCAGGGCGGGCTCGGTGTCGGTGTGCACTTTTCCGATCACCTCACGTGCCTGCTCGGGAAGCAGCGGCACATAGATCGGATGCGTCGGCATCAGCTCCGCGATGAACCGTTTGTCTCGAAAGGACAACGTGTCGGCGATCGGAAAATCGACCTGAAAAAAAGGCCGGCCGACGGCGTCCCAAAACGGGGAGCGCCCGTCCTTATCGATCACGCCCCTCATTTCCGCGATCACCTGCCGATCGTATCGCTCGGGGTCTCGGGCGATCAGCATGAACCGCGACAGCGACAACACTCGGCCTTTCCCGCCACCGCGAAATTGGGGATGCAAAAACAACGTCCCCAGCTCGGTCGGCCCGTCAAAGATCTTGGCCAAGTGCAAGGTGTCGACTTCGGTGCGAACGTTCAACGCCTCCGATCGATGGATGCTGCGTTCCAATCGAAACGCATAAAACGGTTCCCCTTTGGCGGAATCACCGACGTGGGTGAACAATCCCGCGGTCCCGATCACGCGATGCTCGGCACCTTCGACCCACACCAACAACGGCGATTGGCCACACTCGGATTCTTCAATCCGCTTGGCCAGTCGTTCGCGATCCGGTGTCAAGGTGGTCAACCCAAACGTCGACCGGCCGGCCAAATCGAACAGGGCATCCAGGTCTGCCGGCCGCACGAGCCGGATGTAGTGCATTGATGAGTTTCCTAAAAAGTAGGGATGTCATGCACAGTATGTCTTACGTCCTCGCTGCCATTGTATCCAGATCAACACGATCGGTCCAAATCGAGCGTGTCGCAATCGATCGACGGCGGCTAAGCCAGCAACTCCTTCACCACGTGTCCATGCACGTCGGTCAGCCGATAATCACGCCCCTGGAATCGATACGTTAACCGTTCGTGGTCGAAGCCCAATTGGTGCAGAATCGTGGCTTGCAGGTCGTGCACGTGCACGGGGTTTTCGGCAACACCAAAACCCAACTCGTCACTCTGACCATACTCGAATCCGCCCTTCACTCCCCCGCCGGCCATCCACATCGTGAACACATCGGGGTAGTGATCACGCCCCAGAATTTTGCTTTTCGCCGTTCGACCCTCGCGAAACGGCGTCCGACCGAATTCACCGCCCCAAACGATCAGGGTGTCCTGCAACAGGCCGCGTTGTTTGAGATCGCGGATCAACGCCGCGATCGGCTTGTCCATCGTCGCGCACTTATTGGTCAGGCCGTCGGTCAGTCCCGTGCCGGCCTGTGTGCCGTGGAAGTCCCAGCCCCAATCGAACAATTGCACAAACCGCACTCCCGATTCGACCAACCGCCGCGCGAGCAAACAATTGTTGGCCAGACTCGACGCGCCCGGCGTCGCACCGTATTCATCGAGTGTCTTTTGTGACTCGGCCGAAATGTCCATCACCTCCGGGACCGAGGTTTGCATCCGGAAGGCCAGTTCGTATTGCGAGATCCGCGTCAACGTTTCCGGGTGTCCCATCTGTTCGGCTTGCATCTGATTCAAATCCGCCAACGCATCGAGCGTCGCACGCCGCGTCGCGCGGCTCATCCCCGGTGGGTCCGACGAATAGAGCACCGGGTCCCCCTTGGATCGACACTGCACCCCTTGATAAACCGAGGGCAAAAACCCGCTGCCGAACGAGTTCTTGCCGCCGTTGGGTTGGACGCCGCTGGAGATCAACACGACAAACCCGGGCAGGTTTTCGTTTTCGCTTCCCAATCCGTACGTGATCCAAGATCCCATCGAGGGACGTCCGCTACGCGGCGAACCGGTGTAAACCAACAACTCCGCCGGCGCGTGATTGAATTGATCGGTGTGCATCGAATGCACCACACACATCTCGTCGGCGACTTCGTGGAAATGCGGAATCGCATCGGACATCCACATGCCCGATTGACCGACGCGCTGCCACGCGCGTGGCGATCCCATCAACTTCGGCGTCCCGGACGTAAACGCAAATTCACGACCGGCCAGAAACTCGTCGGGGCAATCCTGGTCGCTGCGTTTGACCAGTTCGCTCTTGTAATCAAACAAGTCCAGGTTCGGCGGCGAACCGGTCATGTGCAGATAGATCACCCGTTTGGCCTTGGGCGCAAAATGGGGCGATCGACTGGCAAGTGGATCACTCGCCCGTCTGACCGCTGACTCGCCGGCGACACCGTCCCCCGCCAGCAACGACGCCAAAGCCATCGAGCCGATCCCGGCAGTGGATTGCTGTAAGAAATGCCGGCGGGTGCGCGTTTGAAGGAATGAGACTCGGGGGTCCATGGCGATCTAGAGGTTGCTGGGGGCTTGAAAGGATCATCAATCACCCTCCCTCGCAGGGAGGGTCGAGCGAAGCGAGGGGCGGCCGAATCAGCGAGATCGATTCTGTTTATCGTTTCATCAACAGTTCGTCCAAATTCAATATCACATTGGCGACCACCGTCCAGGCAGCGTATTCGGCCGGGTCGGCATCGTCGGGCAGGGCGCCGATCGGATCGGTCGCCATCTTCATCGCATCTTCGGTCGATTCGCGATAGGTCTCGGTCGCGGCGATCACGAGTTGTTCCAGACGCTCGATCTCCGCAGCACTGGGCGGCCGAATCAATGCGGTCTCAAAGGCGTACTGGATTCTTCCTGCGGCCGAGTCCGCCTCGCGGATCATGTTTCGCGCAAACGACTGGGCCGCTTCGACATAGACCGGATCGTTCATCGTGACCAAAGCCTGGAGCGGGGTGTTGGTTCGAATCCGACGGACGGTGCAAACCTCTCGGTTGGGCGCGTCGAACTGGGCCATCGACGGATAGGGGCTGCTGCGGCGCCACGTCGTGTACACCCCACGCCGATAGCGGTCTTCACCCTTGCTGGTCTTCCAATCGGTGGCCGATCCGAACGCAGCTTTCAATCCCAACTCGGGTTGCGGCGGATTGACCGGCGGACCGAATCGCTTGTCGCTCAACAGCCCGCTGACGAACAATGCCTGATCGCGGACCATCTCTGCCGAGACGCGGAATCTTGGTCCCCGTGCAAGCATTCGGTTGGCCGGATCGGCGGCGATCAATTCCGGCGTTGTCACGCTGCTTTGCCGATAGGTCGCGGACATCACCATCGACTTGATCAATCGTTTGATGTCCCATCCGCTGTCGCGAAACTCGACCGCCATCCAATCCAACAGACGCGGGTGGGAGGGCAATTCACCTTGTGACCCAAACTCCTCGCTGGTCTCGACGAGACCAACGCCGAACAACTGTTCCCAATGTCGATTGACGATCACCCGTGGCGTCAACGGGTTTTCCGGATCAACCAACCAGTGCGCCAAATCAAGACGGCTAGGGTTGTCGGCATGGGCGATCGGGTGGAACGCCCCCGGCGTGCCCTCGTGGACCACGTCGCCGGTGCTTTGGTAATTGCCCCGCAGCTGCACCTTGGTGACGCGACGCTTGTCAGCGGGCAGCTCCTTCATCACCGGAACGCTGGTCATCGGCTTCATCTTGCCCAGTTCGTCGCGCGCCGCCTGCAACTCATCACGCCACGGTTGAAGCACCGGTGCAATGTCACGGAAATACGCTTTAACTTGCGATGCCTCGTTTTCGTTCCACCGATCGTTGCTCTTGGCGATGATGCGGCGAATCGGGATCGGCAACGTCGCCCAGCGGGTCAGGTTCACGTCTGAACTGACGGAGAAGCGAAAGTGATCGATCAAATGACGCGGGTGTTCCGATTCTTGTGCGATCGAAACGGTCAGCACGCCCTCGGCCGCCGGGGTCGGTGCATCGAGCGACACGGTCAATTGGTGGGCCCGCCCGAGCTGGGGCGCGATGGCCCAGCCCGTCTTGGGACCGCCAGGCGTTTGCAGGACTGCCGTTGCGGGAAATCCACTTTGTTCGTGATCGGCCGATGCATGGCTGAACGAGACCGTTCGAACACCCGATGGGGACAGGGCATGTTTGGCTTTGGCCGGGGTCTCGGGTTTGCTCGTCCAGACGACGTCTCGCTCTTTGTCCAACAGTGTCACCGTGAATCCGCTCAACCGTTCGACGATTGCCGCGCCTCCGTCGGTGCGATTCCACAGAACCAGGTTGTCGATCGGCATCGCTTTGCCCAAATCAATTTCAACCCAGGGATCTTGTTCACCGTTGGTGTGCTGGACCGAACCCTTGTTGTAGTCCCCTGCGGTATTGCCGTCGTTGACACGCTCCGGGCCGGCATCGGCGTAGGTAGAACTCTGAGTCGCCTTGCCATGCGGCGCGACGTTTTCGCCTTCGCTGAACACTTCGATCTCCGCGAGATGCAAAAACCGTGACTTCCCTGGCAAATCGACCCGAACGAATCGGGCTTGAACCGGAGCGAGTGGCTGGGGCGTCCAGGTCGCGCGAAGCTGGGTGATCACGAAGTTTCGTTTCTGTGACGGTGACGTTTCCAGGCGCAGGCCCGTGATGGGTTCGTCCGAGGTGGGAATTTGGATCTGATACGTGTCCGTTTCCTGCTCGTCTGCGGCGGCCTGGATCCATCCGTCGTCGGTCTTCTTCAGCTGGCGTTTGGAGTCGATCGAGGCGACGTCGGCGATTCGCCACTTTGGCGGCGAAGCAAACTGGGCCAACCACTGTTCACGTTCCTGGTCGACTCGATCCGAGGGGGCGGCCAGTTTGGCCTGGAGTGATTCGATGCGTGCGGACAATTCGACTTTGCGGCGTTTTTGATCGTCACTCCAGACTTCCAGCAGCGGGCTTTCGTTGCGTTTGTCCGTATCTTCGGTGCTGTTAAAGAAGGCGAAGAATTGAAAGTATTCGTCTTGCGTGATCGGATCGTACTTGTGGGTGTGGCACTGGGCGCAGGCCATGGTCGTGCCCATCCAAACGGCCATCGTCGTGTTGACCCGGTCGACCACCGCGACGTTGCGAAATTCTTCGTCATTGGTGCCGCCTTCGTTGTTGGTCAACGTGTTTCGATGAAAGGCTGTGGCGATCAGTTGCTCGTCGGTGGGATTGGGCAGCAAGTCACCGGCAATCTGCTCGATCGTGAATTGATCAAACGGCATGTTGTCGTTGATCGCTTGGATCACGTAGTCGCGGTAGGCCCAGATGGTGCGTGGCGGATCATCGGCGTAACCTGCCGAGTCGGCGTAGCGGGCCAGGTCCAGCCAGACCCGGGCCCAACGTTCTCCGAATGCCGGGCTGGCGAGCAATGAATCCACGTAGATCTCGTACGCATCGGCGCGATCGTCCTCGGCAAACGCTCGGGCTCGTTCAAAGCTCGGCGGCAAGCCCGTCAGGTCGATCGCGACGCGTCGGGCCAGCGTCAAACGGTCGGCTGGGGGCGAGGGATGCAAACCTTCGGCATCCATCCGTGCCAGCGTGAAATGATCGATCGGACCGATCGGCCAGGCCGGGTCGGACACTTCCGGAAGCGGCGGTCGGAGAGGGATCTCGTAGGACCAGTGTTTGGCGTAACGTCCGCCTTGTTCGATCCACGTTCGCAGCAAAGCGACTTCGGCGTGCGTCAGCGGATCGCCTTTTCCCGACGGCGGCATCACCATGTCTTCGTCGTCGCTGGTCACCCGGGAGATCAGTTCACTGGCCTCCGGGTTACCGGGCACCACAGCCGCGTAACCGCCCAGGTCCTCATGAGCCCCTTCGGCGGTATCCAACCGCAATCCCGCAGCCCGCTCCGCTTCGTCGGGGCCATGGCACGTGACGCAACGATTGAACAGCAGCGGCCGAACCTCACGATTGAAATCAATCGCGGTTTCCCCTGCCGGTGCGAAGGCCGGGGCGATGGATGAAACCAAGGCGTAAAGCAGGGAAACCGAAAAAACGCGTGTCAGTCGCATAGGTGGGAACGTTGAACGTTTGGAGGGGCGGTGGGCATCATTAGTATACCCGAAACACAAGTCGACTCCCGAATCCCGGACCGCACAAAATTCCGCCCGCCGGAATCGCGCCGCTCCGCAGGCCGCCGTCCCCCGAAGCCGGTCCCCCGAAGCCGGTCGCCCGTCAGCCGCCCGTCCCCTCCCCCTTCTGCCAATCCGCTTCGAGTCGGCGTGTCACTGGATTCAAATCACAGCCAGAATCAGTCCCGAGCCCACCCACGTCCGCGCCCCCCAATCGACCTCAACCACCCGGGGACACGGCACCAAGCGACACGGGGACACGGCACCAAGTCACACAACTACACAGCGACACGGGGACACGGCACCAAGTCACACAACTACACGGGGACAGAGCATTTCGATTCAATCCAAAGCTATCAAACTTGAAAAATTGTCTCTGATCTGAGCTGAAATTTGGTGCAGCGAAGGTTGACTGATGGATCGGTTTGCGTTGCAATGGCAGGTCGTGGGAGTCGCACGGAGCGACTCGTTTTTGGGCTACGCAATTTGAAGAAGATGCACTTCAAACCGTAGCAACGTCTAGAAACGAGTCTCTTTGATGAGGATGCGATGTCACGTTCCAACCGCGGCGACAAGATTGACCCTCGCGAGGTCCAAATCGTTCACACCATCAGTCGCACCACACGGGCTTGCCGGTTATTCGGCGACGATCCGCTGACCGGCAAAAACTGCGACCATCGCAAGGGTTGGATTGAAGCGTTGATCGAGCATTTCGCTGGCCAATTTGCCATCGACGTTCTGGCGTATTCGGTCCTCTCCAGTCATCACCATCAGATGCTTCGTTCGCGCCCCGACATCGTCCAGACTTGGAACGACACCGAAGTGGCACGACGCTGGCTGATGATTTGCCCCAAACGCACAGACGATCGCGGCAACCCCTTGCCGCCGTCGGAGTCCGAACTCAATACCATCCGAAATTGTCCGATCCGGCTTGAGCAGATACGTCTTCGGCTTAGTGATGTTTCCTGGTGGATGCGTCTCATGAACCAACGCGTTGCCCAGCGAGCCAATCGGGAAGATGGCTCCGGCGGCCGATTCTTCGAAGACCGCTTCAAGGGGATTCCGGTGATTGATGATGAGTCCGTGTTGGCTTGTGCCGTCTACGTGGATTTGAATTGGATTCGAGCTTGCATGGCCGAAACGTTGGAGCTGAGCGATCACACGTCGGCTCAGCGTCGAATCGAAGCGATCACGGCGGAAACGCAAGCCCCGGCGTCTAACCCTACCTCGGCACCTGACGACCCGTCGGAGGCCGCGGACAGGTGTGTCCGGCCGCTTGCAGATTCGTTTCTTGCGCCGGTTGATCTGAATGAAGCGATTGAGTTGCCCGGCCCCCAACCGAGCCCATGTGATACACGCTGCAGCGACAAGGGGTTCCTACCGATCAGTGCTGCAGAATACCTCGAGCTACTTGACTGGTCGGCGCGACAATCGGCGGCCGGCAAACCCGGACGCACCCCTGACAATCTCCCGCCAATTCTAATTCGGCTCGGTTTATCGCCGACAGTCTGGCTGGAACTTGTGGCCAACTTTGATGATCTGTTTACCACAATGGCCGGATTACCGGAGAACATCGATCAGCGACGTGGCAAACAAACCGGTCGCCGGTTTCACGTCCAGAAGCGGACACGTGAGCTGTTCGCACAAGCGGCCTAGATTGAACAAGCTCCATCGATCTGGTTTGTTCTTGCATCAATGGCTTCGCAAGATCGCGGCGTGATCGCTGCGGTGATGAAGTGTCTCGGTATGCGGAACCGCCGACGTAGGCAGTACGACGTCGCCTGCCGTGTTGACGTCGGATCGAAAACTGCGGCTGACAATCCCGCGCCGCAGCAAGTGCCGCAACGATCGAATCTCTCCGGTGAAGAATGTGCGCCGTGTCCCCGAACGTCGTGTCGTGGAGAATGGATGCCGTGTCCCCGATCATTGGATTGGTGCCGTGTCCCCGAGCTTGGGGTTGATGCCGTGTCCCTGGGCGTTGCTGATGCCGTGTCCCCGGGGGTTGTGTCCCTGGGGGTTGTTGGGGGCGGGCGTTTTTTGCTTTCCCGGCTGGTAGACGTTAGACTCGGGCGGTTTAGACCTGCGATTTTCTTTTTCTTTTCAACGGAAGGGCCGATTGATGGGCGTTCGATTCAGTGAAGTCGACTTGGCGACTCGAAACGATAGCAACGTGATTCACTTGCATGTCAGCGGCACGATGAACCACGAAGATTACGAAATCTTCGGGCCCGACATCGAGCAGGTCATTCAAAAACATGGCAAGATTCGCGTGCTGCTGGAATTGGATGACTTCCACGGCTGGACGGCTCGAGCGCTGTGGGATGACATCAAGTTCGACATCCAGCACTTTCGCGACATCGAGCGAATCGCCATGGTCGGTGACAGCACTTGGGAAAAGTGGATGGCCATTTTCTGCAAACCCTTCACCGCCGCCACCATCAAGTACTTTGACGCCAGCGACATCGATGCCGCTTGGGATTGGATCTCCGAGAAATAAACTGCCCCCAAGAGTCCCACCCGGGGACACGGCACACCCGGGGACACGGCACACCTCGTTTCGCTATTGGAACACGAAAGAGTGTCGCTCAACGGAAAACGCCACCCGGTTTGGTCCGCATACGGCGCGGCGGCGGGCGTCATGGCAACACGCTGCTGGTGGCGACAGCAACCGCCGCGTGGCTTCTTGTTTTCTGTTGCAAATTTTCTCGTGATCCCGTTGTCGCGTCAGCGGTTGTGAGACGCAGGCGTGTCAGTTCTTTGGCGGCGTGGTAGCGTGATGCGACGCCGGGCTGCGGTACCAAACCACCACCGAGAATCAGCAGCGTCAACAGCAGCACCGCGATCCGTTCCGCGGGACGGGCGTGCATCGGAACCTGGGTTGGAGTCGCATGACCGGTGAAGATGCGGAAGTAGGCCGAGAGCACCGTGATGCCGCACAGTGCCGCCGCGATCACGACCATCGTTCCGACCAGCGGGTAGATATCCACTGCACCTTCGATCAGCAATTCCATGCCGACGAAGCCGACCGTCGCGGGAAAGCCGATCGCAGCCAGCCCGGTCAGCAGGAAGAAACCCGCCAGCATCGGCATCTGGTGATACAAGCCGTGGTAATCGGCCAACGCAACCCGCGAGATCCGCGCTTCGATACAGCGGAGCGTGATCCCGAACCCGGTCAACGACAGTCCCACGGACAACCACAGGCACAGCGCACCGGTCAGTCCGATCGGGGTGACCAGTTCCAGTCCCGCCAGCACCAGCGAAGATTGGCTGAGCAACAAAAAGCAAAACATCCGCCGGGCTTCTGGTTGAATCAAAGCCATCGATCCCGCATAGACGGCCGTCACCAACGAGAGCACGGCAATACTTTGCAGCGCCCATGACGGCGCGATCGGCAACACCAGCCGCATCACGGCATAGGCGCCGACCAGCGGCGTGGAAAATAGAATCGCGGTTCCGAAGGTCGCCTTTTCAAACAGATCGGTCATCCACAAATGAAACGGGAACACGCCGCTGCGAAACAGTGCCGCGGCCGTCAACAGCGCACCAGGAATCAGCACCGCCGTACTGTTCACCTCAATCACGCTGAGCCAGCCATAGCCGACCAGCAGCAGCGCCGCAAAGACGGCCATGTGCAACACATAAAGACGCGTGCACCGCTGCCGGTTCCGCAACTCCAAATACGGTGGAATCGTCGCCGCGATCAGCAACACGATCAGTGTCCAAGAGCTGCGACAGCTGAACGTTGCCAACACAAGCGTCTCGGAGACCAACGCGAGTTTCAGCGAGAACCGTGGCGCTTTGGTGCGCAGCGTCGACATCACCGTGACCAGAAAGATCAACGCGGCGAGCGGCAATTGAAACGCGCTGAGTTCGTCGACGACAAAAACGTCTCGATCGAACATCCAATCGATAAACGGCCAATGGTCGTGCGCTTCGAACGTCCCGATCAAGACAAAATCGATCAGTTCGCCGAGCGTCAATGCGAGCGTCACCGTACAAATCGCGATGGCGTGTCGCAAGAGATTGTCGCGGTTGCCGAGCAAATGAATCCAAACCGCCCCGAACAAGGGGACCAGTATCGAAACTTCAATCCAGGGAAAGTGAAACTCGGGCATCGTGGGCGTTGCGGGGGTAAGTGATCAAATCGTGGACGGTGGTGCGTTAAGCCGCGGACTTTAAATCTTCGGGGTGTAATTCAGCCTGGTCGGATTCACGCGACGCTTCATTGGACAACGCATCGGTGACCTGTCGTTCCACCGAATCGCACCAACGGAACACCCGCACGAATGGCTGGACAATCCACTTGTCCAAAGCGATGTCCATGAATCCTCGCTCGAATCCAAACCGGTAGCACCAACGCTGCATGCGTGGCGGCAAGAAGCCGGCTCCCACCCAGGCATCACGCGGCAATCGCATGCCCATCTTGTTTTCCAAATCGCTGTAGTCCCTGAGCAACGTCGGGGCACGCAACAATTGCATCGTCCGCAGGCTCGCGTGTCCGATGATGTGGATCAGTGCCAGATACTTCAGCCCCAATCCGATCTCCACGACGATGATTCCGACCTGGGTCAGCGAGGCGTAGGCGAGCGAAACCTTGACATCGTTTTGCACGCGTGACATGACCGCGCCGCAAATCGCCGAAACGACCCCGAGACTGATGACCATCACCTGCAAGGTCAACGAGGCTTCGAGGATCGGACTGAGTCTAAGCAGTAAGAACGCGCCCAGGTGAACGGACAAGGCGCCGTAGAAAATGGCACTCGAGGGTGTCGGGCCTTCCATCGCTCGGGGCAGCCAACCGCTGAACGGAAACAGGGCCGATTTACCGGCCGCCGCGACCAACAGCAGCGACCCGACCATCAAGGCCTGGCTGGACGTGATCGCGGCCGTTCCTTCGGGCCAAACCCCGCTGCTCATCAGCCCGCCGAAATCGCCTTCGCCGGTCATGTGATGCATCGTGATCGCGGCGATCAAAAACGCGGCGTCGCTGAGGCGATAGATCGACCACACCCGTTGACCATTGCGCACCGGATTGGTCCGTTCGTGAAAATAGGCCACCAGCAGCGCGGACGACAGGCCGACCATTTCCCAGCCGACAAACAACGTTTCGATCGTACTGGCCAACGAAGACAGCACCATGCCACAAAAGAACATCGCGTAGTACAGAAAGAAACGTCCATACCCTTCCTCGCGATGCAAGTAGCGGCGTGTGAAGGCACCCACGACACCACACAGCACGCAGGAGAGCATCAAGAAAGGAATACTGAGGCGATCGAAAACGAACTTCAAATGAAATTGAAACTGCTCCTCGGGTATCGTCACCCAGTTACCCAACTCGATCGGCACATAGCGAATGTCCGTTGCGAGCATGATCAACAAGATGGCAACGGCGGGCAGCAACGAAAACAGCACGGCCGCCTGCGTGAGGCGTGCGATCGACGTCTCGCTCAAGGGACGATTGACGAGTGTCGATAGCCCGAGAATCGCCAACAACACGATCGGGCTGCAAACGACCGCTGTGCCGAGGACGTGAAAGAGCAGATGAAGGGGAGTCATGATGAAGGGTTCATATTGAATTCAAGGTGCGAGCCGCAGTGGCGTAAGCTTCCAGCTTGCGAAAAGTGGCGTAAGCTTCCAGCTTGCGAAAAGTGGCGTAAGCTTCTAGCTTGCGAAAAGTGGCGTAAGCTTCTAGCTTGCGATGGCCGGGGTGTCTCAAGATGGCAAGCAGGATGCTTACCCCACGCTTAAATCGGCACATCTCACAAGTGCTCCTCGATCGACGCATAGCCCAGGTGATCGCGTTGGCCGCGGTACCAATCGGCCGATGACGCGACAACCGGCAACTCGCTCGACTCCGGGGTGTAGCGTTGATACGCCCCGTTGCGGTACCGCATGATCGTCGAGGTCTCGGGGTCGATCAGCGCAATCTGAACCCAATTTCCCTTGATCAAGCGTTCGATACCCGGGTTCTCGACAATGATCTTGTCCATTTTTTCCGGCGAGGTTTCGATGACGAACAGGATTCGCATCGGCTCGTGGATTTCAACCATCTGTTGAGACAATCCCGGCCGCAGATCGCTGGCGGCTCCGGTCATCACGCCGATCATTGACGCCACATTGTGGGGCAACTTCGATCCGCAGCCGTAGCCTTCGACATCGACGGTGGAAAAGTAGTATTCCAGACTGATGCCCGCACAAACCGGGATCGCCGCTTGCAGAATCCGGGTCAGCACGCTGACGTTTTCGTCGTCCACCGCCGGATCGTATTCTGTCAAGAACACGCGACGATCCATGAACAGGCCACGGGTCCAGTCACGACGTCCGACGGTGACCACCGCATTGGTCGCGTGGTTGTATTCTGGACGAGCCTGAGACAAATCTTCCGCCCGCTCTTCGACATGCTCGAGCGCTTCTTCGGTGGTCAGATCCAACGGCGCGGATTCGAATCGCCGAGCCCGTTCGTGGGCATTTCGGGCGCGCGTCTCGTTGACGCTTGTTTCAATGCGACGAAACAGCGAACGGTGCGTCCGTAGCAACAGATCCAGATCGTAGTACTCCACGTCATCATTGCAGGTGTTATGAAACGCACCCACAAAACGCACGTCATCGGGCAAGTCGACACCGCGTCCGGAGATCAATCGTCGGACGCGGGGATCGTTGGCCATCATGGCAAAGGCTCGTGCGTTGGGACCGCCACGTCCGCCGCTGCAGGCGCCACAGTTGTAAGCGGATTCATGGGGATTGTTCAGACTACCGCTGCCGTGGCCGAAGAAGACGATGATCGGGGGAAAGTTGTCGACCATCCCGATGTCTTGCAAGATGCGGATCACGATCCCCGCCATCTCGTCCAAGCTGTAACCGAGCGAATCGGGTTCGGGTCCGGGTGCTGCGGCGGTCCGTTCCAGATGCAACTCGGTCGCGGGCGGTTTAACAAAGGACCCCATCGTTTCGCGAATTTTGGAAGTCAGCCGCGGAGCCAAGATCCGTGCCACCATCGGAAATGTCGCCAACGCCCCAAAAACCCCGGTCACCCAGCCACCGATCATGGTCCGCGAATGGGCGTGAACTTGATGGGTGAACCAACCGATGCGGCGGCGTCGTTCCGCCCGTTTTGCGCTGACGTGCCTGGCCGAGAACAGGGGTTCTTCGCGGACGAAATGCTGGGGCGTTAAGATCGCCGGACAGAGCGCCCGGTAATGGGCGTGGTCGACGCCCTGGTAATACATGGCGACTGCGAAGAATCCGGCGGCCGAGGCCGTCACACTTTCCGGATCGACTTCTTCCAGGTGTCGGCGGAACGATTCTTCCCGATCATCGATGCAAAAGATCGCCGCATACGCGGGCTTGCCCGACTTGGTGTCTCGACGTTTCTGGCGGCGGCGAGCCGAATGGATGGCGATCGCATCGAGCGTGGCATTGCGATAGTGTCTTTCATAGGCGGCGTGCAGGACGCGACGCCGTTGGACCGAGTCGAACGTTTCGATTTCACGAATCAGACACGCCCATTGCCCGGGCGTCATGTGGACCAGTTGTTCGGGAGTCCAACCGCCTGCCTGAGCGAGTTGGAAGATCGTGTACGTCCGCTCGTCGGTCGACGGTCCCCGTTTGACGCCCAGCCGGCTTTCGGCGATCCGACGAATCTCTCGACAATCACGCGTCCGGTAATGTCGTTCGCCAAAGTCAGCGATCGCATAGCGTTCGAGCATCAAGCGAACTGCCAAGTATTCGTTCAACGTTCCGCCGCGAACGGGGTGCTGCAGAAACGGAGTATTCGTCTCCATTTGCCAGATCATGCCCGCCCAGCCTCGCAGGGCCAACAGCGTCGATGCGATCTTCTCTTCGGCCTCTTCCGGGGCGATACCCAACGCATCGAGCGAGTGCTGGATCGAGACGAGCGGGTCGAACGGTTCGGACTGGATCGCTTTCAATTCGCCGGCAATCCCGTTCATCCAGTTCGGCGTAACCGCCAACGATCCCTGGTACAACCGTGCAAACGCTTGCGCGAATCCGAGTCCTCGATCGGGCAACGCCCAATCGGAAAATCCTTGGTCGAGAAAGGCGCCGCAGAAACGAATCAGCACTTCGTTGACACTGACGTCGATGTCTTCACCGGAAACCTCCCACAACACGTCACGTAACCGGATCGGATCGCGCCGTTCAAATTCGGGCAGTCCGGCGGATTTGACGCCGTCGCGTGAAATCTGCCACAGCAGTTCCAGCGTGAAGGCTTCCCACTGGGCGTCGGACCACCATTGAATCGACTGGCGACCTGAACGATCGACCGTCGACAAAACGACATCGGGCAATCGCGCCTCCGAGTCGCCTCCGTCACGTTCCGCGGCTTGCCCGGTCAGGTCCAGATGACGCATCACCCAATGGCGGGTCTTTCCCACCATCTGTTCGGCACGCGGTGGCGAAACCTCGGCGCGAAACCGGGTCAGCAAATCCGATTCGGCCAGCAACCATTTCAGCTCCGCCTCGGGGGCCGAATGCAGCGTCATCTGCAGCATGGCCAAGCGAAGGGTGTAGCGTGTCCCGAAACTGGCGACCAATTCATCAGCTTCCTCATCCAGGTCATCCATCAAGACTTGTCGCAGATCCTCCGCTGAGATCCGCCCGCGAGCCAGTTCGCTCCGATAGCGTTGTTCCGGCCAGTAAGGCTGACAACCGTAACGCCGTCCCCCTTCGATCACCGCCTGTTCAAAAGGCATGTCCTCGAAGGAATGCAACGTGTTGTGGTGGACGAAGACCGAGATGGGTCCTTGGGAAGGCAAGAAGTGAGTCGCGTGTTCGATCGCCGTTTGCAGCTTGGCGTGTTGATCCGCGGCGGGCCGAACGCTGGCTTCGGTGGTGGGAATGACGGCGGAGGTTGCATCTTGCATGGCTGCGACGGCTGGTTCGAGCAAAGTGATCACATCTGAATGTCACGCGCTGTGATCACGTGTTGACGTCATCCGTTGGGCACAATTCGTACCAAACCCATCGAGCCCTTGGCGGCCTGGGGCCCGGATTGCCGTTCATGCCGTCCAATCACCGGACATTCGGGCAACTTTCGGAGAAGAAAAAAATACGATGGCAGGATGATCTGAAGCCTGGCGTCGCGGCGTCCCCAGCCTTAAATCCGAGCAGGTGCACTGCATTGCACTGCAGTGCAAAACTTTGCACAGTCCGTACGGGGAGGGGCTAAGAATCCACAGGTGCGCGCAGCGCGTGGATGTCCGCGTCGCTTGCTCCACTGCCTGCGGCGGAGGGCTGGTCCAGCATCGCGTCGACAGAGAGTCCTGGCGCCCCCCCCCACACGCACCGGTTAGTGAGTCTCGAAAAAATCTCCAACCGGAAACGCATCTGATGATGAAAGAGCGCGACGGCGGATAAACTCGTGACGCGCGAGTATTCTTCATCCAACGGAACCTTTCTCACAACAACACGCGATGTTTGACTCTCATGACGGGCGGGGGATTCGTCGATTCGCATTTGGGCTGGCACTGCTGAGTCTGACGGCGGTCTCGGTCACCGCCTGGATCTTGTCCAATGTCCGTCGCGAACAGGAGATCGTGGCGCGTTTGATACAACACTTGCCCGAGAGCGACCTGCAGGTGGCCAAGGAACTCTCCGGCGATTTGAACCTTCAAAGCAGCCTGTCGTTCCTGCTGGTATTAAATATCGTCGCAACCGCGATCGCATTCGCGCTGGTCGTGCGCGGTTACTTGAGCAGCGAACGAACGCTCCGCGACGTGCGGGTGCTTTCGGCGGACATCTTGGCCAGCATGGATGTGGGTGTCATCACCACGGACAAGAACGCGGTCATCACCAGCACCAACCCCAGCAGTCGTGAGCTGATCGGATTGAACGGTGATGGCGTTGGCACCCGGTTGTCCGAGATCGATCCGCAGCACGCCTTGTTGGACGAGATCTGCGAGGAAATCACGACCTACCATCAACCGATTCGCGATCGAGACTACTGCGTCCATCGCAACGGTCATCCATCGACCCTGCGCGCCGGGTGCACGATGCTCCACAATCGACACGACGAGCAAATCGGCATGGTGATTCACGTTCGAGATGTCACCGAGAAAACGCTGATGGAAGAACGGCTCCGCAGGATGGAGCGTTACATGGGTCTGGGATCACTCGCGGCCGGTTTGCAACACGAAATCAAGAACCCGCTGAGCGCCCTGTCGTTGCACATCCAACTGTTGTGTGAACGACTGGACCAGGAGAGCGATGATGCGGAAGTCGCCGAGTTGCTGGACATCTTGAACACGGAAGTCAGACGCATCAATGACGTGCTCGATGGTTTCCGCAACTATGCCTCCGTCGCCGAGCTCGGCCGCGTGCCGGTTGACGTGACGTTCCTGGTCGAAAAATTGATCCGACTGCTTCGCCCCCAAGCGGAACACCAGAACGTCAAACTGGTGGTCGATCTGCCGTCGGAGATGGTCGGGATGATCCAAGCCGATTCGGCGCGTTTGGAACAGGTCTTCTTGAACCTGGCGATCAATGCGCTCGCGGCGATGCCCGATGGCGGCACACTGCGCTTTGAAATCGCCTGCGAAAATGGCGAGGTCAAGATTGCCGTGAGCGACACCGGAACCGGCATCCCCGCGGAGATCCAGGACCAGGTCTTTGATCCCTATTTCACGACCCGCAACGAAGGCACCGGAATGGGCCTCGCCTTGTGCGACAAAATCATTCGCCAACACGACGGCAGCATCGATTTTCAGTCCAACGGTCAAGGCACCGTGTTCACCGTGGTTCTGCCTGTCGGGACGGTGGAAATCAGGGGAGAGATGGCAGAATGATTCGGGGCAGAATGATGGGAACGCATGGGCTAGCATCCAATGCCATCTACTCTGGCTCTGAAGGTGTTAGCGGAACGGCGCGAGCGGGCTGTCGATTTTGTGAGCCGCGACGCGTAAGCGGCCGGGCACTGCGACGCTGCCCGAGGCCTTACGGCCAGCGGCTCACCATTGACTCAGCAGATCCCGACTCAATCGACAGTCCGCAAGCCGTCCGGTGTCAGCGAAAGACCGGAGGGTTCGCGCCCTACCGCTAACAAAAACACCCCGCTTGGCGGCAAAGTAGCAGGCATTGGGGTCGCGTCGTGCTGGTATAGTGTTCGGCAGCTCAACCCGTGTTTCCTTTCGTCATTCAAGCGAGATCTGCGACGTGAATCCCCGGTGCTCCTTCGCCCCCACGAATTTTGTCCGCTCCGTCGCGCCGCTGCTCGTCATCGGCTGGCTGACCTGCTGCTGCCAAGCCGATGATTTTCCGCCCGTGTTCAACAACGAGGCAAGCTCCGACGCCAGCCCGATGCCCGCTGCCGAAGCCGCCGCCACGATGACCCTGCCCGAAGGGTTCCGGGCGACGGTTTACGCCAGCGAACCCGAGGTCCGCAACCCGATCGCGATGGCTTGGGACGACCATGGCCGCATGTGGGTGGCGGAGAACTACACCTATTCCGATCGCACCCAACACTTTGATCTTTCGCTGCGTGACCGGGTAATCATTTTGGATGACCGCGACGGCGACGGGCACGCGGAATCACGCAAGGTGTTCACCGACAACGTCCAAATGCTGACCAGTGTCGAAATCGGTCGTGGCGGCGTTTGGTTGATGTGCCCACCGCAGTTGCTGTTCATCCCCGATGCCGATGGTGACGATGTCCCCGACGGATCACCCGAAGTCGTCTTGGACGGTTTCACGGTCTCGCAAAGCAACTACCACAACTTTGCCAACGGACTCCGCTGGGGTCCCGACGGTTGGCTGTATGGGCGTTGCGGCCATTCCTGTCCCGGAAACTTGGGCGTTCCGGGGACGCCGCAAGATCGACGGATTCCGATCGATGGCGGCATGTGGCGTTATCACCCGCAGCGAAAGACCGTCGAAGTGCTGAACCATGGCACGGTCAATCCCTGGGGTTCGGACTGGGACGCCAACGGCGAACTGTTTTTTATCAACACCGTGATCGGTCACCTCTGGCATTCGATCCCCGGCGCCCACTTCATCGAGTCGTTCGGCGAGAGCCCGAACCCGTTGGTATTCGAGCGGATGGACATGATCGCCGATCACTACCACTATGACCGCTCGGGTTCTTGGACGAAAAGCCGCGACGGAGCGGCCGATGAACTCGGTGGCGGTCATGCCCACATCGGGATGATGATTTATCAATCCGACCGATGGCCGCAGCAATACCGCGACAAGTTGTTCACCTTGAACATGCACGGTTTGCGGGCCAACGTCGAAACGATCAAGCGTCACGGCGCCGGATACCTGGCCACTCACGAACCCGATTTTTTGATTTCCAAAGATCCGTTCTTCCGCGGCATCGAAATCAGCGTCGGCCCCGATGGTGATGTCTATGTGCTCGACTGGAGTGACACCGGTGAATGCCACGATCACACCGGCGTGCACCGAACCAGCGGACGTGTTTACAAGATCAGCTATGACGCCGGCAACAAACCGACTCGCCGTTTCACCAAACCGGCTTGCTTGGCCGGTGACGGCGAATTGCCCCAGCTTTGGCGTGATTACCAAGCGGGAAAAACGACGCCGGCACAGTTGCGAAGCCTGCTCAGTGACCCCGATGAACACGTCCGTGTCTGGGCGATTCGGCTGCTGACCGACCACTGGCCGCTGGACACGTTTTTGGGACCGCAACCCGATGTCACCTATCCCGACGATCCGGAGACGCTGGCGGCGTTGAAACAGACCGCGCAGCGAGACGCGTCCGGCTTGGTGCACCTGACCCTGGCGTCGACGCTGCAGCGTTTGCCCGTCGATGATCGAGCATCGATTGCCGCCGAACTGGTCGCTCAACCGCAGTTTGCTGACGATCGCGATTTGCCGATGATGGTCTGGTTCGGTTTGATGCCGCTGGTCGACCAAGACCCCGCGGCACTGGCGAGCGTGGCGGCAAGCTGTCACTGGCCCGACACATTGCGTTGGATCACGCGGGGATTGGCGACGCGGGTCGAAACAATGCCCGAGCCCCTCGACGATTTGTTGACCGCCTCGCTGAAGATGCCGGCGGCGTTGCAGGCGAGCGTTCTCGGCGGCATGGCGGAGGCCTATCGCGGCTGGCTGAAAGTCCCCATGCCTGAGACCTGGCCAACCCTCGCCCAAAGCCGAGCGGCGCGAGCCAACCCGGATACCGTTCGAGAACTAAACCTACTGTTCGGTGACGGCCGAGCCCTCGATGAATTGCGTGACATCGTGAAGTCGTCCAAGGTTGCATTGCAGATCCGGCAATCGGCGCTAGAGAGTTTGATCGGTGCGCGGCCGGACGACTTGCGCGAGATCTGTGAATCGCTGCTGGATCAACGCGAATTGAACGCGACGGCCGCCCAAGGCTTGTCGCGGTTCGACGATCCCGCCGTCGGCGAAAAACTGGCCAAGATGTATCGTCGGTTTCATGTCAATGATCGCCCCGAGTTGATTGAGATTCTGGTTTCCCGCCCCAGTTTCGCGGCGGCGTTGCTGGATCGGATCGACGCCCAGAAAGACCCGATTCCTCGCAGCGACATCAGCGCCTTCCACGCCCGCCAAATCCTGGGGCTCGGTGACGATGTCTTGCGGGAAAAACTGACCGAATCCTGGGGCGCACTGCGTGATTCTCCCGCGGATCGTCGCGAGAAAATCGCGGCCGTGAAGGCCCAGCTTTCCGGCGATGTTCTGTCCGAAGCTGATCTGTCAGCGGGACGTGCGTTGTTCAAGAAGACATGCTCGCAATGCCACATGCTGTTCGGTGACGGAGAGAAGATCGGCCCCGACCTGACGGGCGCCCAACGATCCAGCCTGGACTACCTACTGGAAAACATCCTCGATCCCAGTGCGGTGGTCGGCAAAGACTATCGCATGACGATCGTGTTGATGGAGGATGGTCGGGTGTTAAACGGCTTAGTCGTTTCGAGGAACGACAAAACGATGGTCATTCAAACCCAATCCCGCAAAGAAACCATCCCCATCGGTTCGATCGAAAACGTCAAAGAAACGACTCTCTCGCCGATGCCCGACGGGTTGCTGACGACCTTGACCGAATCACAAATCCGTGACCTGATCGGTTACCTGATGTCTCCAACGCAGGTCGCGATGGAGTGAGTTGGTCAAAAAATGAGTTGGTCAACAAATGGGAGCCTTCAGGATGGAGACTTGGTTCTGAGTACTTGACTTCATTTTTTGACCAATCAATTTTTTGACCACATCCTGCTCTCCAGCGCCGATGTTCGCCAACCCGAACGCCCGCAACATCAAATCCGCCGTGGTTTCACGGGTCAATCCGGCTCCGTGAACGGCGCGACATTCAGGGGTGACCAAGCCCGCGGAAAAAAGGTGTTGACTTGGGAACATCCAGATTGCGGTGGTTAGTAGAATACTGGATCTGTGGTGTTCTCGGTGACGGCATTCAATGCATGCAATCACTGTCGAAAGCGAGAGCCTCGTGAATGGGTCGATCCGTTTTTCTGTTTTAGTTTTGACTTGAGTGATGAATGATGCGTTTTGCGATGACTCTTGCGGCTTTGTTAGTTGCTTCTGCGGTCCAATCGGCCGAGCAGGACAAGGCGAAATCTGCACTTGAGGCGATCGAGAGTAATCGCGGCGGGCGGCATTGGGTCGAACAGGAAACGGCGCCTCCGAAGTCGCCGGCGGATTCGCTCAACGCGATTCAAATTGAACCGGGCTATGAAATTTCTCTGTTCGCGGCCGAGCCACTCGTTCGCGATCCCGTCGCGATCTGTTTCGACCGCCACGGGGACATGTACGTCGTTGAATACGGCGACTATCCGATCGGCCCCGAAGACGGCGGCGATCCGCTGTCAAAGATCGTGATGCTGGAAGACAGTGACGGTGACGGCGTTGCCGACCGCAGACACGTTTTCGCCGACAAACTGGATTTTGCCCACAGCATGATGGCTTACAGGGGAGGCTTGCTGGTCGGTGCGAAAACGAAAGTCTTGTTCCTCAAGGACACCGACGGAGACCACGTCGCCGATGTCCGTGAAACCTTGTTCGAAGGATTCACCCCCGCGCATCCCCAGATGCAAATCGGCAACCCACGTTGGGGCATCGATAACTGGGTGTACTTGAATTACGGTCCCGGAAAAGTGACTTCGAAAACGGATCCGGATTCAGCCGTCGCGCTGCCGCGCAAAGACTTTCGCTTCCATCCCCAGACGATGGAATTTGAAGCCGATAGCGGGATGGGCCAGTTTGGCAACACCGTCGACCGTTGGGGCCATCGGTTTTATTGCACCAACCGAAACCCGATCATCACGACCTTTCTGGCACCGAACGTCTTGGCGCGAAACCCGTTTCATCTCGTCAGTGCCCCCTACTACGACGTCGCTCCTTCGGGCGGACAATCACAAGTCTTCCCGCTGGTTGCGATGAAAAGCAACTATCTGTCTCACGCGGGCACCCATACCTCGGCGTGCGGCACCACCGCGTACACCGGCGACCTGGGAAGCGAATCGTTTCGCAACAGCGTGTTTGTTTGCGAACCGATCGGCCACTTGGTGACACGGTCGATCGTGGACACCGCTTCTCTGAAATTCACAGCGAAACGTGCGCAACAGAAAAGCGATTTTGTGGCCTCGACCGACACCTGGTTCCGGCCATCCAGCCTGGCCACCGGTCCCGACGGTGCGCTGTACCTGGCAGATATGTATCGCTTGTGGGTGGAACACCCGAAATTCCTGCCGCCGGAAATCGCGGCGAAGCTGGATTGGCGGGCCGGCGATGATCGCGGCAGGATCTACCGAATCGTTCCGGCCGGTTCGGTCACACGTCCATTCACTCCGCCGCAATCAGATGCCGATTGTGTCGACTTGTTGGCCGACGGCAACGGCTGGCGCCAGTTCCTCGGTCAACGGCTGTTGGTCGAGCAGCAAGCGAATGATCAGGCGGCTCGAGTGCGCAGCCTGCTGACGTCAGATTCACCGACGGCACGTTTGCACGCCCTTTGGACGCTCGACGGGTTATCGGCCTTAAAACCATCCGACATCCAGCAGATGTGCTCCGACGGGAACGTTCATTGCCGTGTCGCGGCGGCGAGGTTGGCGGGCGACATGACCGATGATGACGCCGTTCAAGACGCTCTGATCTCGCTTGCGGGCGACTCCAGCCCCCGCGTCCGTTTTCAAGTCGCCTTGTCGCTCGCCGCCAACCATTCTCAACAGGCCACCGCGACGTTGACTCAACTGGCGCGACGTGATGGGCACGACAGCGGCTTTGCCGACGGATTACTGACGTCACTCCAGCAGCGCAGCGGCGCGGTGTTGGTCGGGTTGATCGCCGACGGTTCGTTTCGCGAGCAAGGGAACGCCGGCAAGTTGGATTTGGTCCGAAAACTGGCCGCGATCGTCGGCGCCCGTGGCGATCAGGCAGAATTGAAAACGGTTTTTGAGTTGCTCGGCAGCGACGGTGACGAAAATTGGTGGCGTGCCGCGGCGATCGCCGGGATCGGTGACGGACTGCCGCGTTACCGTGGTGAGCGGGGGCGGATGACGTTGCCAAGTTTGATCGCGAAGCCGCCTGCAGAGCTGAGCGATTCCATCGTCGCACTCAAAGCGGTGTTTGATCGCAGCGGAGACATTGCGTTGGATCCCGAACAAGCCGTCGCGGATCGCGTCGCGGCGATCGAGTTGATGGCCTATCAACCGTTTGACGCCGCTGCGAAAATGTTTGCGGAGTTGCTCTCGAGCGAGCAGCCGGTGCAAATCCAATCGGCCTGTCTGGAGGCGCTGCAACGCAGCGGCTCGGTAGGGGCTGCGCAGATCGTTTTGGATCGGTGGCCAGAGCTCGGGCCGTCGGTCCGCGGCACCGCCATCGCGTTCTTGCTGCGTCGGACCGAATCGACCCGTCTGACCCTTGATGCGATGAGCGAGGGAAAAATGAATCCATCGGCGCTCGGCATCGACCAACGGGTACGATTGCTCAAACACTCCGATGAAGCGTTGCGGGATCAAGCGACAAAGTTGTTTGGCGGAGTCGTTTCGCCGAACCGCCAGAAAGTGGCAAAGGATTATGAGAGCGCATTGGCGATGACTGCCGACGCCGCGCACGGCAAACAAGTCTTCACGCGGGTCTGCGCCAGTTGTCACCGGATCAGCGGCGAAGGCCATGAGACGGGTCCCGATTTGACCGACGTCCGCAATCGTTCCAAACCTGCATTGCTGTACGACATTTTGGATCCCAACGCCAAAGTCGAACCGCGTTTCACGTCGTATTCGATTTTGACGGCCGAGGGCTCGGTGTTCACGGGACTGATCGAATCGGAAACCAGTGAAGCGGTGATCTTGAAGATGGCCGAGGGTAAAACCAAAGCGATCGGCAGGGCCGAGATTGACCAAATGAAAGCGAGTGACGTGTCGTTGATGCCCGAAGGAATCGAGAAAGACATCACGCCCCAGCAGATGGCTGATTTGTTGGCGTATTTGAAGGACCGTTAATCAATGATCAAAATCCCTGTGGGACAGGCTTCCAGCTAGGCTCTGTCCCTAAAGTCCTGCGAGCGAAAAGGGGGTCAGGAGTCAATAGTGCGAAGCACCCGTAGGGCCGTTCCGGCTATTGACTCCTGACCCCGTTTTCGCGGTTTACTGGCGGTGAACGTCGTTTAGGGACGGAGCCTACGCTTGCCGCAACGCGTTGACGATCGGGACGCTGGCGGCCTGAATCGCCGGCGCGATTCCGGCGGCCAAGCCCACGACCACCGAAACCAGCGTGCCGGTGATGGCCAACGCAATCGACGGCTGAAATGAAATCGCGGCGCCTTCGGCACCGATGGCGAAGCCGCCGATTTCGAGCGCCGCCAGCGCCAACAGCGTTCCGCTGATGCCTCCGACGACGCATAAGATCGTGCTTTCGGCCAACACCAAACGCATCGCCCGCAGCGGTCGGACGCCGATCGTTTGCAGCACCGCGTATTCCTTGATGCGGTCTTGAACGCTCATCACGGTCGTGGTGGCAACGAGTGACAGCACCAAGCCGACACAGGCGTATCCGAGCCAATGGGCAAAGCCGATCAAGTCGACTAGGTCCGAGAGTGTGCTGGCCTGAAACGCCCCTTTGCGTCGTGTCCGCGTGGCAACGGGGCCGGATCGCAACACGGCATCGATTTCGCTGGCAACACGATCCGGATCGGCGTCGTCGGTCAACAAAACTTCGTGCTGCGTGACCAGTCCCGCCGCATCCAGTCCGCGTGTGTATTGCAGAAATGCCAAGCTGGTGTAGATCAGGTTTTCTTCCGAGGGCACCGATGATTCAAAGATGCCAGTGACGTTGACCGAAATCTCTCCGATCGAAAACTGGTCCCCTCTCTTGAGCCCGCGTCGCTGGGCAACGTTGCGGCCGACGATCGCGGCGTCACGCTGGGATGTAAAGGTCTGCCAATCGCCATCGGTCAACGTCAGGGGCCTCGTTCTCCGGATCTGTTCCGGGTCCGCTCCTTGGAAAACAACGATGTCCAAACTAGCGCGGCAGTTGTTCGTCCAAACCTGAATCGGCATCACCTCCCGTACGCCGGGAAGCTCTTTGATCTTTCGCGAGTAGTCTTCCGGCAATCGGCTGCTGGTCGGACAAAACCGACTCTCTTGGAACACAATCAGGCTGCGATCGGCGTCCGCTCCCGTCGTCAGCCGATGCAAGCCTTCTTGCACCGAACCGACAAAGCAGAAAACGAACATGGCCACCGCCGCACCGGTCACGGTCAGCAACGTTCGTGTGCGGTGACGCCAGAGGGTTTTGAGAACGTAAGTGATCATGGTTTAATTTGGCGTGAAACGGAAATTGAGGCGCGGCCATTCCGCCTGTCACCCGGAATTCCACTGACTTGATTGGGCTCGCTGGAGAGGTAGGAAGATTTTGGAGGTAGGAAGATTGCCCATGTCGAATTGACGGTGCATTTCACTCTTTTCTTACCTCCGAAATCTTCTTACCGGAGTTTTCACTGGGGACACACGGTCCGGCAGGCTCTGCCTGGCGACAGTCGCAAGGTCGGTGGCGGAGCCACACCGGTATTGCGTTCCAAGGCGGAGCCCTGGAACGAGGGCAATTGAGGCGAGGGCAAGGTCTAACCGAACTGCTTGATCATCTCGTCGCCCTCCGCGTTTCTCGTGGGTGTTGTTCCGTTGCGTTCTAAAAACTTTCCGCGATCGAGCACCAACTGTCTGGATGCGATCGCGGCGACATCACTGTCGTGGGTGACCATCAGCAGCGTGATATCGAGTTCTTTGTTCAATCGTTGCAGCAGCGTTTGCACCTGCTCGCTGGTTTCCGTGTCCAGGCTACCGGTCGGCTCGTCGGCCACGACGACTTGCGGGTGTGCCACGATCGCACGGGCGATGCCGACGCGCTGCTCTTGCCCGCCGGAAAGTTGGCGTGGGTAATGATCGGCTCGATCGCTCAGCCCGACCGCCTCCAATGCCAACTCGACACGCTGCCGACGCTGGGAAGCTGTCAGCTTCAACAACAGCGTGGGAAGTTCCACGTTCTCGTAAGCGGTCAGGACGGGAATCAAGTTATGCGTCTGGAAGATGTAACCGAGGTTCGCCGCCCGCCAATCCGCCAATTTGCTTCGCGACAGCTTCGTCACTTCGGTTCCGGCAACGGTGATCGTGCCCGAATCGGGACGGTCGATGCCGCTGACCAGATTCAGCAACGTGCTCTTGCCCGTGCCGCTGGGCCCCATCAACGAGACAAACTCTCCCGCGTCGATGTCCAGATCGATGTGGTCCAGCGGTGTGATCGTTTCGTCGCCCTTGCGAAAACTTTTACTTACGCCACGCAGTTCTACCAATGCCATTTAATTGATCCCCATGTTTTGATCGTCGCCTGTCACGCGAACGGAGCTGTCTTGTTTCACCCGATCCAAGCCGCTGGTGATCAGTTTGTCGGTCACGTTCAGTCCCGACTTGATTTCTACCAATCCATCACCGCTCGCCCCGCCGGGTTCCACGGGCCGCCGTCGCGCGATTTCGTCGGCGTCCACGATCCAGACGAACGCCCCCGAGTCACCCGATCGTACGAGCCGACTGGGGACAAACATGCGTTCGCGTTCGGTCGCCTCATTTTTCGGATTTTGAATTGCCGGCGCCAGGAAGGTCGCCGTGACCAGCATTTCGGGACTGACCGTCGGCGGCGGTTGGATCAATTCCACTTTGACTTCCAATGTATTTTTTTGAATATTGGCGGAGCTGGTCGTTTGCAGCACGCGACCTTGGATGACGTCTGCCGAGGAGGCCGTTTCGATCTGAAC
This sequence comes from Rhodopirellula sp. SM50, assembly GCF_002289565.1. GTDB lineage: Bacteria > Planctomycetota > Planctomycetia > Pirellulales > Pirellulaceae > Stieleria. The sequence goes on from NZ_NTFY01000002.1 coordinate 87,250, forward strand.
AGGCTGCCCCCGCGTGACCATGGGGACATCTTCCAAGCGGACATCGGCGCGGACTTGCAAGCGATCCGGGTTGTACATCTCGATCACCGTACTCGAGCTCTGGCCGGCGTTTGAAGCGAGCCCCATCACGCGAGTCCCCGGTGCCGCGACCAGGCGTAGCACCCGTCCGTCCATCGGTGCCCGAACGACGTTTCGCCGCAGTGCCAGTTCGGCCTGTCGCAATTGCAATTCAGCTTCATCCCGCAACGCCTCGGCCGATTGCACCTTGGCTTCGGCCTCATGCACTTGTCGCGTTTCCTCCACCAGTAATTCGAGTTGTCGCTTGAGCGCGGAGACTTTTTTGTGGAGTGCATCGGCTTCACGCTGCAGATTCGGCCCGCGTTGCTGCAGTTCTTGCAGCGTCGCCAGCGAAGCGGCATGGTCGCTTTCGGCACGCGCGATGATCCTGCCGGAGATCGCGCCCTTGGCCGACCGCTTTCCTTCCATGCTGCTGAGCGTGTAATCGACATTCGCTTCGGCAGCTTGGATCAGAAACGGCAGCTTGGCCAGTTCCGTTTGAGCTTTGGCCAGCATGCTTTGCGCGTCGGCCAATTGCACCTGCAAATGAACGGGGTTTTCGAAGCGGATTCGGGCGGCGTCGCGTTCGGCGATGGCCCGTTTTAATTCGCCTTGCCGAATCGCCAGCAAGTTTTTTGCCTGCTGGACATTCAGTTCTGCGTCGATCGAAATCAACTTGGCGATCGCTTCGTCTTTCTTGACATGCTGTCCCGCGACCACCAGCAATTCTTCGATCACACCCGGGGCCAACGCGGCCACGCTGATCGCGGTGGGCCGGGGCTCGATCCATCCGGGCGCTTGGAACAATGTCGTACCGGCTTGTTGAACCTCCGCTCGCTTGACGACCACCGGCACGACCGTGACCGCGGGCCGAGGCATCAGCCCCCGGCCCGCGGCGGCGGCCAGCAGGGCAATGAACCCGCACAAGATGCCGATCGGCAAAACGTACCGAGTCAACCAACGCTTGCGGCGCGGCTTCGTCGGCGTCGCGTCTTCCCGAGGCGATCGGTCGAGTGCCAGTTGGCTGAGGTCGAGCGGAGTGTTCGCCATGACTACTTGCCCGGTCGCACGAAGACTTGATTGGCCGCAACCGTCAGATTGCCTTGGTCGTCACGCTGGGCTTTGCCGGTGACGACGACGGTGGACAATTCCTTGACGCCGAGAAACTCACGCGCATCTTGGGCAACCGGTTTGCCGGCGTCGTCGACGATCTTGACGGTCGCAATGTTATCCTTGACCGCATCCGTTTGGCAGCAGTAATCCCACGGCGTCGGGCAGCCTTCGTCGTCGGCACAGTAAGGCACTTTGGGGTCAACGATAGTAAACGCGGCCAAGCCTTCGACGAACGGTTCGCTCGATCCGCCGACCAAGCCGACCAAGGTGACTTGCTGGCCATCTTCGGTCGTCTCGCGGGCTTGGCCGACCGGCATCGCCCCTTCGGGCTCGCTTTCGGCGGCGTACGGCGACGCTGCCGCGGTCGTGACGTCTTGGCTCGGATCCGACGCGACGTCCGCCCTGTCGCTGCATCCGGATGCGATCAAAAGCAACGCGGCCAGACCGAAGTTAAAAAACGTCTTCATTCTCAATCTCCTTGGTAAACTTCTAAACTGCTTTCAAACTCGTTGCGACTTGCAATCGCAACGCTTTCAGCGCCGGGGGCAACGCGCCCAAGACGCCCAGTAACAATCCGACGCCGCAACCGATCAAGATTGCGACGCTGTCGATGCGCAACGTGAACGCACCCATCGTGAAACGCACGGCCATGCCGTTGATCATTGTCAACGCGATCACACCCGAGAGCAGCGATCCGGATGCCGCCAACAAGACGGCTTCCTGGATCAGGCTGACCAAGATCGCACGTCGACGAAATCCGATCGCTTGCAGCGTGGCGATTTCACGAACCCGTCCGGCCACCGCGCCATACATCATGTTCAATCCCGCAAAGACCCCCGCGCCGGACACCAGGACGACAACAAACCAGGCCAGCAATCGAACGGGTTTGTAGTGCTGTTGCAGGGTTGCGTAGTAATCGGTCTCGCGACTCGCACGCAGTTCCAAATCGGTGCGTTCTTTACAGAACAACTTGACTTCCGCCGGCGAACTGCCCGGTGACAAGAGCATCGCCGCAAGACTCAAATCCTGTCGCTTGGTCGCCGTTTGCAAGTCGCCCAGATTGCACCAGATCTCCGACTCGTACGCCGCACCGCCGGCGGCGAAGCGACCGCTAATCGTCCACGACCGGCCTTCAAACTCAATGGTTTGACCGACCGCCATCGCTTCTTCCGAGCTGCCCAGTTTTGCCGCCGCCAACCGCCCCACCATCACTTCACCCGCACCCGGCCAGTCGCCGTCGGTCAACTTGACCGATCGGCGGACCAGCGGTGCGGCCAGGGTGACACCACGAACCAACCCCAGACCACCGTCGGCCGATTTGTTTTTGACCCGAGTCCCCAGATACAACTCCGGCGAAACATGTGCCACGCCGAACCGCTTCACCGTCCCTTGCAAACTGGCGGTCAACAACGACGGTGTCCGAGCGGCGATCGAAGAGTTTTCAATGTTCTCTTCGGAGTTCACCGAATAGACCAAGACAACGTCCGGGTCACCGCTGACGGACAGTGATTGCTCCATGCCGCGAATGAAACCCACGACGACGAAGACCAACATCACCACCGTCGCCAAGGCAACGAGCGTCAATGCCGTCCGCACCGGCCGTCGAGCCAGGTTGCGAACACCGTATTCCCAGGGAAGTAACATCAAACGACAACTCAAACCTTGTATTCGGTTGGTCACGCTGTGCGTGACGATTGGCTACATTTGTCAAGACTTGTTCCCAGGCTCTGCCTGGGAACACACTGTCTTGGAGGCTCTGCCTCCCCGGACCGCAGGCGGAGCCGGCGCTGAATTGCGTTCCCAGGCGGAGCCCTACGCCGTGAACGACTCCTTAGCGGTAGGGCGCGAGCCCTCCGGTGTGTTGGCAAAGATGCGCAAGCCGGAGGGCTTGCGCCCTGCCGCTAAAACCTCGTCAAACACAGGAAATAAATCGTTCACGGCGTAGGGCTCTGCCTGGGAACACACGGTCTTGGAGGCTCTGCCTCCCCGGACCGCCGGCGGAGCCGGCGCTGAATTGCGTTCCCAGGCGGAGCCTGGGAACGAGTCGCGACATGACATTTAGCGATAGACCAACCACTACGCAGCTGGCATGCACAGCATGCCCTACGCGGCTACGCGGCGCCCCGTCCTGCCGCATCATCACTACGAGGCGGGACGACTGCGTCCCTGCTCGATCAGGTCATCTAGCTGCTTCTTCAGTCGCTCGGCGACGTCCGGGTGCTGGTCGATCACGTTAGACGTTTCGGCGGGATCGTCGTCCAGATTGAACAGTTGAAACGGCGGCACGCTGGTGTTGGCCAACTGGGTCTCGACCACCACGTTGCGAGCCGTCTTTTTTCCATAGCGATGCAGTTTCCATTGGCCGGCCCGCATTCCGTAGGTGCCGGCGGCGCCGTTGTCCTGTTGAACCAGGTGGTCGCGGCCCTGCGCTCCGTCTGTTCCGAGCAGCGCGTCGATCACATTAAAACTGTCCAAGAAGAAATCGTTCGGAAGCGACTGTTCGGTCAGCGCCGCCAGACTTGCCGCCAAGTCGATCGTGCAAACGACTTCATCGCTGACACCGGGTTTGATGCGGCCTTTCCAACGCGTGATAAACGGCGTTCGCGTCCCGCCTTCGTAGACGCTGTACTTGCCACCTGAATACTGACCGGCGGCGCGGTGATCGCCGATCTTTTCGATCGCACCGTCCTTGTAGCCGTCGTCCAGTACCGGGCCGTTGTCACTGCAGAACACGACCAATGTGTTTTCGGCCAGATTCAATCGGTCCAGCGTCTTCATGACTTCGCCGACGCACCAATCGAGTTCGATGATCGCATCGCCGCGGAACCCCAGTGATGTCTTGCCTTGAAACCGTTCGTGCGGCATCCGTGGAACATGAATGTCGTGTGACGAAAAGAACAGAAAGAACGGTTCGTCCTGATGTTGCTCGATGAATTCGACGGACTTCTCCACCCACTTGTCGGCCAGGTCTTCGTCGCGGAAACGTGCGGCGTGTCCACCGGTGTAGAAACCGATTCGGCTGATGCCATTGTGGATCGTCGAGTTGTGCCCGTGCGACCAATCCATTTTCAGTGTGTCGCGATGCGTCAGGCCGGTGGGATGATCGGGGCTCGGCTTGGTGCGCCCCACCCATAGTGGGTCGGCCGGATCCAGATTGGGAACCCGATGATCGTGGACATACACCTGGGGCACACGGTCGTTGGTCGTCGGCAACAGGAAACAGGTGTCAAAGCCGATTTCCAGCGGTCCCGGTTTCAACTGGCCATTCCAATCCGGCCCGTCTTCTCCACCGAGTCCGAGGTGCCATTTGCCGATTACGGCCGTGGCGTAGCCGGCGCGTTGCAACAGCGACGCAACCGTATCGGTTCCCGGTTTGATGATCGCCGGCGCGTTGGGCGGTGCAATGCCCGTGCGTTCACCGCGAAACGCATAGGTACCGGTTAATAACGAATAGCGTGTCGGCGTGCACGTCGACGCTGAGCAGTAGCCGCTGGTAAACCGCAGCCCTTCGGCACTCAACCGGTCAATGTTTGGTGTCGTCAACGACGTCGCGCCATAACACGAAACATCTCCGTAGCCGAGATCGTCCGCCATGATCACGATCACATTGGGTTTTTCGCCGACCGCCGGCTGGACGAATCCGGCGGGGATGGCAAACACCATCAGCATCGTCAACAGCGGCAACAACTTGATTCGCATTGTGGTACTCGTGGGAGAATGAGTCATCGATGAGATTTCATTTCGCGGAAGTCCTTCGCTGGGAACTTCGCGGGGGACTTCACCGGCCATCAGTAACCGGTGTCTTGTTCGGTCTGATGAATCCGCCGCCCCCAATGTGGCTGGAGGCGTGGCCATGTTGGAGGATGTAACAGTGTACCCAATCATCAGGCTGGCTGTCGGGGACGGTGCAAATTCTGCTCGTGAAAAACCGGCGACATGACCACAGCGGTTCGCGGTCTCACTCGTTGCGGTCGGTTGCCCCACGGCACGATCTTGGCAATGCGCCAAAAAACGACGCGAAACGCTGTAACAGTTGTAGCCGCCAATCCGTGTCTAGAGAAACCGGCGAAGGATCGCCGGCTGTCATCCGTTTCAGCGCCGCCCATGGGACCCCTCATCTGATGTTGCCGAGCCACACTCTCGTCACCGCATTGCTGGACCGACTGTATCTACCGCTCTGGGCTGCCAGACAGATGAAGTTGGAAGCCGATACGGGACTCGACGTGCCAGCTGGACTGGTTTGCATGTATGTCATCACCCGCGGCTGCGCATGGCTCAAGCTGCTTGACGAGGATCAACCTCCGATACGCTTGGCCGATGGAGACCATGTCATACTGACCCGCCGTCAGCCCCATCAAGTGGTCACGCAACCGACAAGCTCCAGTCACCCCATCGCGGATTGGCTGGCGGGAGCGTATGAGAGAGACAGCGACCCTGAAAACAGCGACTCTGGAAATGACGCCGCGCGAGTGTGCCTGCTTCACGGACAATTTCAACCACAGCAACTGCATTTCAACCCGTTGGAAATTGGGTTGCCAAACGTCATCCATCTAAACCATCATCAGCACCAACAACTCCGCTCGTGCCTTCCCCTACTACAGATCATTCGATCCGAGGAAGTGTCTGGTGAGCTTGGTTGGGAATTGACGGTACGACGATTGGCACAGCTCGTGTTCTACAAGACGTTGGGCGTCGCGCTGACCCTGGAGACGACGCAAGGCACCGACACTGCGCGACCGCCGGATTTAGCCACCACACGACTCGCCGCGATCGTCGATCCGATCGTCGGCCCCGTGTTGAACGCGATCACCGATCGGCCGGGAGCCCCCTGGACGGTGCCGTCGATGGCAAAAAGCGTTCGCGTCTCCAAAAGCCATTTCTCGGAACGTTTTCGAACCCTTGTTGGCAAACCACCGCTGCAGTATCTGACTGAAATTCGCATGCAGAAAGCGTGTTGCCTGCTTCGAGAAAGCGCTCTCGAAATCAGCAACATCGCAGCGCTGGTCGGCTATGAATCGGCATCCTCCTTCAGCAACGCATTTAAACGTCACTGTGGATGCACTCCGGCGAACTACCGAAAATCAGGTTGTCTCGGTTCGAAGCCATCCCCCGAACCGACAGTCTGCTGACCGATTGCGATCTATTGGTTCAGCTGTTGATCAACGGTTTCGCTGGCCGCGCGTGTACCGAGCGCCCCCCAAAGTCCGTAGGGGCTCGGAGCGCCGGGAATCGATGGCGCAACGCTACTGGTGCTTTGGTAGTTCACGTAAATCGTTTGCGCGTGGGGGTTGCCCGCTTCGATCGAATCGGTGATGAAGATCACGGCACCATCACCCATCAAGGCATGCACGCCACCTTGGTGACGACTGCTGGGCGGGATGATGCCCGGCGAATTGATCCCGCTTCGTAGACAGATCTCACGGTTGGGCGGCGTGATCGTCGTGACCTGCGACCAAAACGGATAGCCCATCGCCCATTTAAACCCTCGTCCGTTTTCGGCCCCGGTGATCAAATTAGGCGCCGCGGGATCCCAAAACCGTGGTCGGTCAGGATTCACAAACTGCTGACAATAGCTGGGGTCGTCATAGACATTGATCACGTTCTGAGATTTCGCCGTGGTGATCACCTGTCGATCGCCGAGATCGGTCGCGATCTCCGCTGCCGCAATCGTATTGGACAAACCATCCAGTACGTCGCGAAACTTCATGTCCTTGCGTGGCACAAAAAATCCGCGCAGCGATTCGCGGGCGCGTTGGGCGCGGCCGTTGTTGGCGACAAACTTGCGTTTGTTCGCATCGAAATTCAACAACCCGACATTGGATTGATGAATCGAATCGCCCGTTGAAGCGGCATAGTTGGTGCGCCCCTGAGCCGGAAAACCGACACCCGGATCGGACGGACAACGCAGCGTCGGAATCTCCGTCAGCCACGGCGGGTACATCGCCGTGTTGTGGTTCCCCAGCCCCATGTTGGGGACCGGCCCCATTGAGTTGTAAACGTCGTTGGTCGTCGTCGGGTCGCCGTCGGAATCGAGCGGATTTCGAATTTGGTCCCAGAGCGACTGCTGCTCCATGAACGACGTCAATCCGACAAAGATGCTCAACTGCATCGCGTTGTTGCTAGTCACCGGAACCGCGTTGCCGGTGTTGGTTGCCGAATCCGTGCCACCCATCAACATCGGAAGCTGTTTGTAAGCTGAATGGTAATTGTGAAGTGCTAAACCGATTTGTTTGAAATTATTGCTGCAACTCATTCGTCGCGCCGCTTCACGAGCCGCTTGGACTGCCGGCAACAGCAACCCTACCATGATGCCAATGATGGCAATCACGACCAAAAGTTCGACAAGTGTGAATCCAGATTGCTTTCGTGTCATTTGTGCACTTCCATAAGAGAAAAGAGGGTTGGGGCCGTCGCTCATTCCGCTTCAATTTCTGGCGGTTCGGCGTTCGCGATCTCAGGGTTGTCGGCCAAGTAGTCACTCAGCTCACCGGCATCTGGTGCCCCCTCCGGTTTACCGCAACCACCGACAACAGAAAGACAGAAGAGCAAGGTCAGAAGACCGCCCCATGCTTGGATGAACTTCACGCGATTTCGCCTCGATAGAAGGAGCTATTTGGGACCAGTCCATTAAAGGACCGAAACCCAAAAAAGTTCTTCGCGAGTTTGTCCAGATCGCTGTCGAAATTGTCCACCGGATCGGAAAGAGTCCGATCGGTTGAATGCCAGAAGGCAATAAAGAGGTGCCGTGATCGACGTTCAATCAACTCCGGTCGGCACGCCCCTGCCGGCTCAGCCACTGCGACTTTCCGATGCCGTGCATCTTGCCGGATTCATCTTCCTTGGCCGTCACGCCCAACACGATGTCAAAGTTCACGGCAAGCTCACCGAGCGTTGAGTCTTGGAGCGGTGCGAAGTCTGCCAGCACGGTTCCGCGAGACTTCGGATCGATGCCCTGGAACAGTCGATCACGGGCGTTCCCCGGATGACCTTTGACGTACAACTGCGTCGTGAGAATCCGCTTACCACCCTGGCTGATCCCGAAATGGATGTGCGGGGTTCGCCCCGGATAGGGGACAGGCTTGATCGTACGAAAGTAATAGTGGCCTTTCGAATCAGTCAGGAACCGGCCATACCCTTGAAAGTTCGTGTCCTGGTTTTCCCGATTCGTCTTGTCACCGGTGTGGAGGTACACCGCGTTATGGTCGACCTGCCAGATTTCGACAAACGCGTTGCGGACCGGATTGCCTTTGCTATCCAAAACGCGACCGCTCAGGTGTGTGATCTCACCGACGGCCGGGGTGATCGAGTCGTTGATCACCAGCAGATCGTTGTCGGTATCGAGCGGCATCTTGTTGGGATAAAACGGGCCTTCGGTTTGAGGCGGCGTCTCTATCAGCTCCGCAAACAGACCTGGCGTCGTCAGCGCCGTGGCCCCCAATGCCATACCACCACGAAGGATTCCACGCCGCCGCCATCTCGCTGCACTTTGATTCATGACCATTCTTTTCTTCTGCACAGGTTGGATCCCACGGGATTTCGATTCGAATGAAGACGTCTCCATTAAAACGTCTTTTGCCACGCCAAGTTCCGCAGAAAGTCAGACTTTCGGCGCTGACGTCATTGTACAGCGTGCCCGTAGGCCTGGCCCCAATGCCAGCTTTTTTGATGCCAAGCGGGGTGTATTTTGTTAGCGGTAGGGCGCGAGCCCTCCGGTTTTTGGCGGTGTTTTTGAAACGCCACCGGACGGCTCGCGCCGTTCCGCTACCTCCATCGGCGCACTCCGTGGTGAATCTGCCGCGTCGGGGCGAACCCTGTGACACCCCGTCGAGTCGTCAATCCGGATCGGGCAACTCACAGATATTCCGCAGCAGTCGCAGCATCGCGTCGATGCTCGTTTTCTCTGCCGTTTCCGATGCGGTGTGATACGACGTCGTGGGCAATTGCAACGTCGTCCCGCGGACCACGCCATCGGTTGCGGCGATGATGCGTCCCAGTTCCGTGCGGCCGATCGAGAGTGGCTTTTCACGCTCCAAATTCAACAGTTCGACGTAGCGATCTTTGAAGCGATGACGAATCTTCAAACGATCGCAGATCGCGACCAGTTTGTCGGTCAGCGGTTCGTCGAAGGTCGCCATCGAGTCTCGATTGCGGAGCACGACGTCCTGCTTGGCGACTTCGTCCAAGGTTGGGAAGGGACTGGTGTCCAAAACAATCAGCCGGTCGGTGCGAAGATCATGTCGTTGAAACCACTCCACGGCAAACCGCCAACTGCGTCCGGCTTCTTCACCTGCGGTGAACAATGCCGTTCCCTTGAACCCCGAGCGGATCAATTCGATCAGCATCGCGACGGAAACCACATTGTCCAGCTGAGCCGAGACAAAGTTTTGATCGACACGCAATCGATCGAGAAACGAAACGGGAAAGCCGGGTTGCAAAAATTCCAGTCCGTCGAGTTCAAAGATCAAGTTGCGTCGTCGCGGGCAGACGTAAGAACGTGTGATCTGGCCTTGGCCGCAATAGGTTCCGGCATAGGGCGTGTGAGCCTGGACACGCTGGCCATCAAAACGCCCGGCGATCAACTCCATGAACTGTTCCGATACCGAGTCGCCCGTCAATTCACCGCGGTTGCCCGCGATGAACGCGGCGTACTGAAACTCATTCGGCCCGGTACACAGCAATCCGTGTCGGTCGATATGTGCCGACAGATAGACACTATCCGGCTCGGAGCCCTGGGCCACCAGCAGCCCGTGGTAGCGATCCACCTTGACCGGATACTCTTCAAGCTCCCGTCGCAGAACACGAAAAAACGCATCTTCCACGCCGACGACCGACGGTTCTCGGACCAAGGCCCGCAGCAGATGCAGGAATTCGTCGATGTTGGCAGAGGCGTCTTTCACCGAAAGTCTCTCGTAGAAGGCCTGTTTGAACCCACGCTCAGATTGCGGGTCGGTGAATGATAGATGCCACATCGATGGTAACGGAAGGGTGCCCGCCGGTCTCGCCAGGCACCGGACGGCTCGCGGTCTGTCGGTTTTGTGAGCCGCGGGCGCGTAAGCGGCCGGGCACTGCGACGTTGCCCAAGGCCTTACTCACCATGAACTCAGCAAAACCCGACTAAATCGACAGCCCGCTCGCGGCGTGCCGCCAACAACAGCGCCGCAGGGCTCGCGCCGCCTAAGTCGAGACGCTTGCGTTTTACGGGGTTCGGTCCACTTCGCCGGTCTGATCCGGCAAACTGGCCAGCACCGGGGTGTCCAACGACGCCGAACCCGGTCGGACGGCAACGGTTCTCACTCCCATCTCATCCGAATCCACAATCAGCCGCGGCACCCGCAACAGCAGCCCCAACGCGATCAAACGACCGAGCGATGAGAGCCCGAACAACACCAGATAACCGTGGAAGCTGAGGTCAAAATGGAACAGCACGGCGCCACCCAGCAGAGCTCCCATCACCCACGCGGTTGTATTGAGCAGGTTGTAAATCGTCAGCACACTGGTGCGTTCTTCGACCGCAATCGATTCGAAAAACAATAGAAAAAAAGCGAGTTCATAGGCGGCCCAGAACACGCCGCTGGCCGCTTGGGCAAAAACCAACCAGCCGTAGTGTTGCGAGACGACCCAACAGGCGCTGATCGGCACGATGCCGATGCTGCCGATCCAGAGCAGATTCTTGGCACCGGTCCGGCTGGCAACCCGCCCCCAAAACGACAAGGAAACGACTTTTGCCAAAAACGCGATCGAAAACAGCCCCGTCAACTCGCCGTAGGAAAACTCAAGCTTGTTCAACATGAACGGCGTAAAAAACGGCCCCGACATTTGCACCGCGGCCTGAATGGCAAACAGATAGACCAGCAACTTTCCACCGCTGCTCTCACGCAAATGATGAAAGACGCGTTTCCAGGGGATCGCGCGCATTCCCGGTGGCAACGGAACCGGCTCGCTCTGTTTGAGCAGCATCCAGGCCGAGACCAGCCGGCATCCCCCCGCCACGCCAAACAAGACGGTGAACGCGACGAGCCGTAAATCCAGTGCCGTGAACCCTTGCAGCAACACACCGCCGATCAGGAATCCGACGAACACACATCCCTGGGAAACTCGCGTGCGATTGGCAAAATAACGGGCTCGGATCGGCCGGGGAACAATCGTGCCGATCCAGGTGTTCCAAGCCGGCCCGGTCGCCAATCCGGTTCCCCAATAGACCGACACCACCAAGATCAACATCACCGCATCAATCGCCCCGATCCATGCGGCAATCACCAGTGGCACGAACGTCAACGCTTGAAGAAATGCGCAAATGACGACCCAGCGTTTGTGCGACTGCAGAACCCGGATCGCCGTGGGGGACGTCAACTGCATCAGCCCCCCGGCGATCAACGGCAAACTGCTGACCATTCCAGCGGCCATTTCGCCCAAGCCGATCGCCAACGCGAACGCGGCAATGTAGGTCTCCCCGAACCCCACCATGCCGCCAAATGCCGCACCGTCAATCATGCTGGCACTCAAGTCACCGCGCAGGCGGCGCCTTTCGAGAGTTCCGTTCTCCGGCTGCGCTGTCAAACCATTCTCCGCGGTAGTCTTGCGTTGCGAACGTTGCGTATCGAGGTGCGTTGGTCGTTCGTTGTGCGACGTTATAGAGATCGTTGCCAGATCATCAACCCAGGTCCAGCCGACGGGCGTCGCTCCACAAACGGGGGGCAGCGCATCGGTTCGGCCTGTGTGGGCTCTGGACCCTCATGGCCATTGGCAACGCAATGCAACGCATCCCGTTTTTTCCGCTATTGATCGCGGCCAGTTTGGCCGTGGGATGGTTCATTCCCTCGTTCTATGATTGGACCGGTTCCGACCAAAGTCGGCCATCGCCACTGATCCGACCGTTCGCCATCGGGATGCTCGTTTCGGTATCGATTTTTTCCTTGGCGCTTCCCTGGATGCCATCGCCATCGCCGCGGCACGCCAACGGTCCAGCGGCACCACCGCGATTCACGATTCGAACCGTACTGATTGCCACGGCCGTCGTCGCCGTGCTGTTGGCTGCCGTCGCGAAGTTTCCGTTGGTCACCAGCGGCGGCGTGTACGCGATCGTCTGGTGTTGGGTCGTTTGGTCGCTGATGAAATGTCGGCAATCTCGTGTGCCGACCGCGGCGGTCTTGGCGTGTATGTACTTCCCGTTTGTGTGGATTGCGTCCCGGAATGGCCCGTCCGGGATCCTGGAAGCCCTGGTGGGAATGGCATTGGGATTGCCGGCGTTTTTCATCACCCTGATCGCCGGCCGTTTGAGCGGACAACACATCCAGGAACTAACGTGGCTGTCGATGCTGTTCACCGCGATCGAGTTGGCGATCGGACTGTGGGTCGTCCGGCTAGGTCCCAAAGTCACGATCGCCTATTGTCTGTGGGTGCTCGTGATTTCCATCTTCGGATCGTTTGTGCTCAATGCATTGGTGCGGATTTAGGCATGCTGCCAATAGAAGCTCACGCTGGCTTGACGCTCGTCGGTCTGCAAAGATGATGGGACAGCCTCAACGGACCATCAAACCTCTCTCTCCAACGACCGATCCTGAATGCGGATTGTCTCCCTGCTCCCCAGTGCCACGGAAATCATTTGCGCGCTCGGTTTGCGTGATCAACTTGTCGGAGTCTCTCACGAATGCGACTATCCGTCGACGGTCTCCGGTCTGCCCAAGGTAACGCGGACGACTGTGCCACACGACGCATCGAGCGGCGAAATTGACTCGCTGGTGCGTGAACAACTGCAGCGTCAACAGTCGCTCTACAGCCTGAATTCGCACCTGTTGCGTTCGCTCGATCCGGACTTGATCGTCACGCAGACGCTGTGCAATGTGTGTGCGGTTGCCGAGGGTGAAGTGAAGCAAGCATTGTGTACTCTCTCGGGTGACAGACAGGTCGTCCATTTAGAACCCACCTGTCTGGCCGACGTCCTCAAGAGTATCCGCAAGGTCGCCTTGGCGGCCCAGTGCGAACGGCAAGCGGAGGCCTACCTGGACCACTTGAATCAACGACTGAAGACAGTGCGAGAACGCTCCCAATCGATCGATCATCGGCCCAGCGTCATGTTATTGGAATGGATCGACCCGCCGTTTTGCGCTGGGCACTGGAACCCCGAGCTGGTGAAACTGGCCGGCGGCATGGGTATCATCGGCTCGGCGGGCGAGCGTTCGGTCGGCGTGAACTGGGATCGCGTCGTCTCGGCGGATCCCGAAGTGATGCTGATCGCTTGTTGTGGATTCGACGTCCAGCGAACGCTCCAAGATATTTCGCTTCTGCAATCGTTTCCGGGCTGGAGGTCGCTTCGCTGCGTGCGATCGGGACGTGTCTTCGTGGTCGACGGTTCGGCCTATTTCAATCGTCCCGGACCGCGTCTGGTGGATAGTCTTGAGATCCTGGCGCATACGCTGCATCCACAGGTTCATCCGCTGCCGGACGGACTACCCGCTGCATTTCGAATTTCCTGACAGTGCCCCCAAGTGCTTCATACAGATTTATTTTTCGGGTTGCGTTTGTCGAGCGGGTCAAAGACATGTCAATCCAATCGTCGAGCGGAGTTTGAAGGGGTGCCAGCCTGCGGTCCCCCTGAGTGGCGATTGTAATCGAAACCGCCGATGCATCTTGACCGCGGCGCGGCGGCGATGAGAATCGATTATCCTGGCGCTGATCCACCGCGGTTGCCACCGTCGCAGCCGCCCATTTCCAATTCACCAGCCGTTCGAGAACCGAAGTGTCGCGAAACTTGATTGAACAAACGCTCGTCCATGGGACCCTCGTCTGCCTGTTTGCCGTCAGCGGATTTGCCGACGGCGGCAGCATTGATCCCTCCCAAGAGGCTTGGTACGCCAAATACAAGAGCCAGCAGAACGCCCCCAAACCGGAAGAAATGCTACTGAACACCGATCCGGAGCCGGATTTGACCGAAGGCTTTCGCGATCTGTTCAATGGCAACGATCTGACTGGATGGTCTCCCAAAGGCGGGACTTGCAAATTCGAAGCCCAAGACGGCGTCCTGGTGGGAACCGTCGTGCCCGGATCGCCGAGCACCTACTTGAGCACCGACAAGAACGATTTCAAAGACTTTATTTTCACCTGCGAGATGAAATGGGAAGTCGATGGCAACTCAGGCGTCATGTTCCGGGCCCAGACCAAACCCGGCAAAAACGGTGAGACGGTGTTCGGCCCACAAGCCGAAATGGAAGGGATCAGCGGAGACCGATTCTGGAACGGCGGCATCTACGGACAAAGCTGCGGCGGTTACTTCTATCCCGTCTGGTTGACTGAACACAAGCAGGCCCGCGCCGCCCTGGATCGCGAAGGCTGGAACCGGTTGACGATCTCGGCCAAAGGCAACGTGATCAAGACTTGGGTCAACGGGGTCCCGGTCGCACACTGGGTCGACGACGGAACCTACGCGCAAGGTTTCTTCGGTTTGCAGATCCACAAAGGCGCCAAAGGCATCGTGCACTGGAAAGGCATTCGCGTCAAAGAGCTGTAGGGAACGCACGGAGAAGATCTGGGAAAGGCACCCAGCCTGTCGACGCCGGGATGACAGCCTGGACGTTCCCTGGAAGCCTATCCCACTGCGACGTACCGAATCGATCGTCAGGTCATTGCCGCGTTTCTCTACGTCCTGTTCAAGGCGATTGCGCGGCCCGCTGCTGCTCGCCCAAGCGGTCGAACTCTGCTTCGGCTTCACTCGGCCGCATCGAGCGAAGCTCGCCGAACGTCGCCGGCAGTTCGGTCTGTTGCCACCACTGGTCAAACGGAACCCGCCACGGCTCCGGCGGCAACGGCCCTGGGTCTTGCGTCACCCAGTCGTCCGAAAACCAGCCCCGTTGGACCTGAGTCAAATCGATCGTCGGGTCGACCAGCGGTTGGGCGGGGCGCCCGTTGAGTGAGACGAGATGCAAGGCATAAACCTTGCACTCCGGCTGGCCCATCTGTGCGGCGAGGGATTGAAGTTTGAGCGCCGCCTGGCGAACCAGTTCAGGATCCCGCGGTGCGCGGATGAGTTGGTTCGGTGTCATCACGATTTTGGCCGGCACGATCAAATAGTCGTCGTCGGTTTGCATCTTGAACCACAGCAAACAGTCTTTGTGCCGCAGCATCATCCGCCAAGCAAATCGCTGGCCCCGCTCATTCCAGCTCGGGTTGCCGGGTAACACCCAAGGCCGAATCGGCAGCAGCAGCTGGATCACGACGTAAACAACCGCCAGCCGGATGGCGAAGCGGTGCACGCCAGAAACGGGAGGGTCCGGCTGAGCGGTTTCGTCACTGCTACCGCCCCCGCTGCTTCTCAGCACACCCCGGAACCGCTGGATCACCTGAGGGACAAACGAAACCGGAAAAAACACATACAGCGTCGCCAACATGAACCACGGAAAGACGCCGATTCGAAAGATGGTGGCATTGGTCAGGTGAAACATCAACGCCGCCACCACCGCCAACGGCCGTGTCTTGTTCCACATCAACGCCGGGACAATCGATAAATCAAACAGCAAACCTCCCCAGGCCATCACAAACGCTGCACCGGGTAACTGAAACAGCGCTCCGATCACCGGCGTGTCGACGCGCGCCTTGACGAACAGGTCTGCCGGTTGGCCGGCCAGCCAATCGGAATCGAGCTTGGCGATTCCGCCGAACACATACGGCAGGGCGAGTTGAAATCGAACCAACCACCACTGCCACAGACGCATGATGGGATCGTCAACGCCCCGCCGGAACAGCAGGCGGTCCAGCGAGAGCGTGCGGCCGCAAGGCAAGAAACAGCACAGCAGCGCGGTGCAGGCGAGCAGGTAGTCGTGGTTGTTGTAGATCTGGCGTTCGACCAACAACACATACGTCATCGTGGCGGCCAGGACGGCGGCGCTGAAACGGGTGAGGAACCCCAATGCGAACGCGATCGCCGCGCCGCGGGCGATCTGAAAATGCCACCAGATCCCTTCGCCCGGCCACAGATCCACCCACTCGAACCCGGCGTACTTGAACAACACCGTCGGCTGGACGAATAGAATCCGCCAGCGGTCGTCCGCCAAATAGTCGGTCGCCCAAAACCAAAAGGTCACGCCGAGGACCAAACGCAAAACGGCCAGCGGACTCGCATCCACCGGCCGCATCCCATCGAGTTCACGAGGCGGTTGAGTCGACAAAGCACTAGTTGAGCAGCGCATCCATATCGGCCGGCACGGCTGCCGCCGGTGGTGCCGCCGGAGCGGGCTCACCTTCGGCAGGTGCTTCGCCGGCGGCGGGTGCTTCGGCGTCCGCAGCCGGATCGAGGGGATTACCGAAACGGAAAACGGGAGCGTTGGTCGAGGCCCGCTTCGTAACGGATCTCCCTTCGGCAAGCGCTTCCAGCGTCGCGACCTGTTCCTCAAGTGCGGTGACGTATTTCTTACGGGTGTCCAGCGTGTTGTCGTTCAATTGGCCGGTCACTTCAAACAGCGACGTCAGCCATTGTTTGGTCGCGGCCAGCGCGTCGGCGGGGGCCGAAGCCATCAAGCCGCCGGTCGCTTGGATCGATTCAACATCTTCGACGACTTTCCCTTGACCGGTGACTCCCATCAGCACTTGCTGCAGGACGTGGTTCAGTTTTTTCCGGCTTGCGACAATCTCGGCGGGCTGAGGTTTGGCAGCCAATGGACGCATTCCCATGCCCATGCCCATCCCCATCATGCTCATGTCCATCGACTCGTCCATGCCTTCCATTTCCATCCCCTCCATCTCCATTTCCATTCCGTACATATCGTCCATCTCCATCATCGATTCGCCTCGCATGCCGAGGGCAGCGGCCGTTTTCTCGTTCGGATCTTTGGTCTCCTTCAAGAAGCTCTCCGGGGCGGCGGGTTGACGGACGCCTTGAGTGGTCGTGGTTTTGTCCAATTTGGCCAACCGCGCCAGTTCGGATTGGTAGGCGGCCAAAACGCGTTTGGACCATTGCTTCAACACCTCTTGGGTTTCCACGTCACCTTCGGGCATCTTGCCGGGAAGCCGGGCGATGGCGGCGGCGGAATGAAGCGCGATCAGATTCGGTTTGTTTTCGTCGGTGCTGATGCTGACGAATTGTTTGCCAATCGATGCGTCGGTACTCATCTGGGTCAGAATGCTCACCGCGTAGCGCTGCAAGAAGGCATGTGCCAATTCGTCGCGCCCGGTGGGCGGATCTGACTCAAGTAACTGAGTCATCGACTGGGTCAACTCGTCTTTGACGCCCGCAAGTGTCGCATCGTTGGACGGGGAGTAACGGACGTACCGTTCAATGCCCTGCAGCGCCGCAGCGCGGACTCCGTCGGAGTTGTTGGCATCGTCGTAGATCGATTTCAAATCCGTTAGCACGAACGAGTACGGTCGGGGGATGCCGCCGCGTTGCGCCGGGGGGCGCGCCAGTCTGGCGATGAATTGAATCGCATTGATCCGAGCGGCCGGCTGGTAATTCCCCATCGCGACCGGCTTGAGCCCGCCGTAGAGCCACCTCATGACATTGCCGGCACCAGGCGTCTGAGACCGAACCGCACTGTCCATCACCCCGCGAACGTGCCCCATCACGTCATTGATTTGATGCGTGGCGTCGGGCTGAGTGATCTTGGCCGGCACGTACTGCTGAAAGTACCGCTGCACGACGGCAATTTTATTCTGCGAAAAACCACTCAGATCGCGTGACGTCGCATAGGTTCTCGCTTCCCGTTGAACCGTCGCCAAATTGTCGTCGATCAGGGGCTCGACATCGAGCACATCGTACTTGGCCGCTTGTCCCGATGCCGTCGCTGCGACGATCCCGGCGGCAGCCAGCGCGACGAACAATGCCAAAACACGGATCCCTAGCTGTTTTCGACGCAATTCGGTCTGCGGAACCGACACTGCGACCGCTCGACATGGGGCAGGGTTGATGGTGGCACGTTGAGTTCGTGTCATGACGAATCCGTTGTTATGTGTTGAGCAGACGGTTGAGCAGACGGTGGCAGAAGAGAGGAAAAAGGTCGCGAGTCGATGGGCATCCGGCCGAAGGCGAGTCTGCTTTTACTCCGCGACGCATCATTATCCTATGGTTAAACGAAGCTCGTCAAACAAAATTAGAGAGCAATTGCACCATCGGATGCCAAATTTGGCGAATTTCACGGTTGCCGCCCAAAATGCAGTACCCCCTGCTCGATTTGAACGAGCGTTTCCAGGCGGAAAGCCTGACGTCCTAGGCCAAACTAGACGAAGGGGGCCATCTGGTGTCGCTAACTATAGTTGTTGCGGAAGATCTTGCCATCGGAGGTTGACGCACCCCCGTCTGCCGAGGTAATTGCGTGCCATATCGCACCGGGTGCGCCAAAAAAGTTCGCTTTGCCGCATTCTGCCCCATTAATTGGCGCGCACTGTGCGGTTACTCTTCGTTAAACTGAAGCTTCGGTGGAGAAAGCGACGATGGTGATGTGGGACAGAGGGAGGAAAAACGACACACGCTACCAAGTTCATGAGAGGCTCTCTCCCCAACTCTTTTCTTTTTTCGAAGGTGGCGATCGAGATGTCAACTCAATGGTTTTATATGGCGAGCGGCTGGATCCGAAAGGCTCGACGCATCGGCCCCATCTCTGAAGCCGACCTGCTGAACCGAATCGACAAAGGACAAATTGATCCGTCGACACTTGTTCAGAGCAGTAAAACACGCAATAAGTGGATTCCGATGAATAAAGTCGGCCCGGCGATGGAACATTGGCGGCGCAGCCATCCCGAGGACTCCGGCAAAAAAGCGGCGCAGTAACGTTTGCGTTCCCCGGCGAGCGGCTCGATGCCAACGACTGAGGCCTCGAAGGATTACATTGTCACCCAGGAGCCCGCGGCGTGCGCCGTCGACTCACTCGACAAACCGTTGGCAAGTCCCGCTCCAGTCTTGAGTTCTGACAGAGGACTCTCGCGGTCCAGGTAATCACAGAGTTTCAGTTCCTTGGCCAGTCGCCCCCAACCCGCAGACTATGCCGCCATCGGCGTCGGACCGGTCCTGATCTTTTTGATGATCAGCAGCCTGGCAAACTTCTTCGTCTCGCTGCTCTACGACGGCAACTTCTCCGATCGTGTTTTCTACCTGATCCTGATGTACACGATGGGCTCGGTTGCGCTGGCCCGGATGGTCATCGAAGAGAGCCGAGCCTATTCGGCGGGCTACGCCATGGCGCTGGGCGCCGCCATGGTGTTTGTCATGACCGGCTTTGTCGGGTCGATGTTCTTTTCAATCGGACTGGTCGTCCTGATCGGCTACCTCGCCGACCGCATCGTCCACGACTGCACCGTGATCGACGAATCGGTCGACGCCAGCGGCGAAGGGCTGATCGATCGAGGATTGGACGAAGCGAGTGGCTTGTCTCGTCGAATCGCTGCGGACAACCCCGGCGAGCAGGCCCCCGCGTCGGAGAAGGAAAGACGGCGTCGAAAATCGCACCAGCCCGGACGCACCGTGTTCCTGCTCGCACTCGCCGCGCTGCCCCTGTTCGGGATCGGTCAGTTCATGCTGCAGAACAGTCCGCAAGTCTGGGCGCGAGCACAGTTGATGCTGGGACTGTATTTGTTTTCAAGTCTTTCACTGTTGGTGACCACCAGCTTTCTAAATCTCCGCCGTTACCTGCGACAACGCGACGTGGACATGCCCGGCGATGTCACGGTGGCCTGGCTCGCCGGCGGCGTCGCCCTGATCGCGGCACTGTTGATGTTGGCGTTCCTGGCCCCCATGCCGGGTGCGGCGATCGCCAAATTTGAACTGCCGAAATTCTTGAAAACGGACCCCAAAACCGCCAGCAGTGCGGGCTGGGGAAAGGAAGCCGCCGAAAAATCGGACACCCCATCCGACGCAGAAACAAACCGCGACCGAGCGCCGAGCCAAAAAGATCAGAAGGGAGCCGGAGTCAATCAAAACCGCGCCAGTGGCAAGTCAGACGGCAAGAAATCCGGACAACAACAATCCGGACAACAACAATCCGGACAACAACAATCCGGACAACAACAATCCGGRCAACARCAATCCGGGCAACAGCAATCCGGGCAACAGCAATCCGGGCAACAGCAATCCGGGCAACAGCAATCGTCTGAATCCGAGGCTCAGAATCAGTCACGATCAGCCGAATCAACCGATCGTGGCAATCAACAAAGTGAGTCGGCGGCGAGTGAGCCCGCGGGAAAGCAAGAGCATCCATCCGAAGATCCACAGCGCGACGGGCAAACGGAATCCGAAGAATCGGAGAGCGCGGCCGAGCGAGGAGATTCGGCGGAAACATCCAGCGCGTCGTCGAGCAGTTCGATGCCATCGCTGCCTGATGTGCTGCCTGCCGTCAGCGGTCTGTTTCGATTGCTGTTGATACTCGGGCTGTTGGCGATCGTTGCGTTTTATCTCTACCAAATGCGGGAACGGTTGGCGTTGTGGTGGCAGTCTTTGTTCGGGCGCGAACGCGACGCAGCCGGATTGGCGGACGCGATCGGCCCAGAAAAACTTCGCGATGCCCCTCGACGGCCATTTGCTTCGTTCCGAAATCCGATCGGTCATGAAACCGATCCTCGACGCGTGGTGGTGATGACCTGCCAAGCGTTTGAGGCCTGGTCGCGTGAGCGTGGGTTTGAGCGAAACCGTGACGAAACGTTTTCCGAGTTTGGTTTACGATTGAGACAAGCGACGAAGCAACGGCACGATGCGCGGGCACTATTCGCCCCGGTCGAACCCGCGACGGGCCGATTGACCGCAGCGTACGACCGGATCGTTTACGGCCGCGGCCAGGCGCGGCAAGGCGATCTCGATGCGGCCAAGGTGCTGTGGAAACACATGAGCGGCGCCCCGGTCCACGAGATGGCGGGCGCGTGAAGCCGGCAGGGATGGCAGAATGATTCGGGGCAGAATGATGGGGTGGACGTAGGCACGCGCCGGACGGCCGATCCGAGGAACAGGGAACACGTGAAGCATGTTGAACGCATCGGGCAGCGGCTAATCCGCGCATCGGGAATCCTCTCCGGCGCACCAATCGCGTACACTAGTCACGGTTCGGACGGTGCCGCCCCCGACTCGTCTCTTCTGCCACTTTCCCACGTCGATCTTTCGAATGCCGCGTCCCGCGTTTTTTCTACTCGCCTTGCTCACCGTCCCGCTGATCGTCGGCTGTGAAGGCTGCACGACGAACCCGACGACCGATCCCAACGCCCCCGACGAGAATGCTCCGCAGGAGGCCTATTCGACTCGCTCGGCGATCGTGTTCCCCTCCGATCAAAGCGAATCGATCGGCGCGGTCAAACCGGGGCACTGGATGACGGCGGAGCAGTCGATCCGCAGCAACAAGGCGGACACACGCGGTGAACTATCCAGTCGATCGGAGGTGATTCTGCGCGACATCAACATGGAACGCACCGGGACGATCCAAAGCCTGCAGTCGGTTCGTCCGGTCGTCTTGCCCAAAGGCCAGATGCGGGGCTTTGATTTCCGTTTCCGATGCCCGACTCCCAATTCCATCGACATACGACGCGTCAACCTGTCCAGCCGTTTCGTGCCCCGCAGCGGCGGCATCTTGGACACCGGTGGTCAACCGTTCAATGTGATGCGCGGCAGCGAGTATTTCTTCGTCGTGCTGAGTGAGCGTCCCGAGCGGTTCACGCGTCTGCAAACGGCCAATTGGACACGATCGTTTGAATCCGAGATCCAAGACCCGACCGGGCACAGCAATTATCGCGTGGTGGTGCCTGACGCAAGTGACTTGCTGCCGTTGCCGGAAACGATGCTGGATTGGTCCAGCACCGCCGTGGTGCTGTGGGACGACCTGTCCGAAGACGCGTTGACGCCGCAACAACACACCGCGCTGGCCGACTGGGTTCGTTTCGGCGGTCGTTTGATCGTCAACGGTCCGGCGGCCGGCGACGCCATCGCCAACACCTCGCTGTCCGACCTATTGCCGTTGGTCCCGACCAGCAACATCGAGCTGGACGGAAACGCGGCAGCGGAGTTGTTGACCAAAAACTCGGTGGCGACGGATCGATCCTTACAAAAACAAATCGAACTGGTTCGGTCTCAGATCAGCCACATCGCCGTCGACGGGCGACTCGATCCCGACGCATCGGCCATCGACAAGACGGCGTCACTCGTTTTGACGCGACGCATCGGTCGCGGCACCGTCATCCAACCGCGGTTCGATTTGACCGACAACTGGATCGAAGCGTGGGACTCCTACGACAGCTTCGTCAATAGCGTGATTTTGAATCGTCCCCCACGGGAATACGTCGAACCTAATTTCGGCGACGTCAGCCAAGAGGAATTGGCCGAACAGGGTTACACCCCGACCGAACTGCGATTGTTCTTCCAAGGAACCACGCTCCGCAGCGATGCCGCGGTGAACTCCAGATTCCGCATCACCACCCGTGACAGTCTGCTCGCCGGTACCGACGCCGAGGAGAAAAAGAAGAACAGTCCCTTTGACGCGTATTCCAGGGTGGACGCGGTGACGGGCATTTCCGCCTGGAACGATTCCAGCGACGCGATCACGATGTTGCAACAAAAGCTCACCAGCGAAGCGGGAATCGAGATACCGGGTTCCGCTCTGGTCGTTCGATCGCTTGCGATCTATTTGATCGTGTTGGTGCCGATCAACTATCTCGTGTTTCGCTTGATGAATCGGTTGGAGTACGCTTGGTTTGCGGTCCCGCTGATCGCCGTGATCGGTGCGGCGTTTGCCGCCCGGCAGGCACAGCTGGATATCGGCTTTGCCCGCAGCACGACGGAACTGGCGATCCTGGAAGGACACGCCGGATACCCCCGCGCGCATTTGACCCGCATGATCGGCATCTACAATTCACTCTCCAGCCGCTACGAATTGCAATTCCGCACGGTTGACGGTATCGCCGCCCCGCTGGACAACGAGCCGGATCCGAACACCGACATTCAACCGCTCCTCCGCACCTCGTTCGAAGAAGGCCCGTCGCTGGCTGATTTTGCCGTCAACAGTAACCGAATGCGTTACGTCCACAGTGAAGAAATGGTGGACCTGGGCGGCGCGATCGAATTTGACGGCGACCGCACGTTGACCAGCGAAGCCGACATCGAATTCTTAGACACGCTCGTGGTGCGAAAGAATGATCAAGGCGACACGGAAATCGCCGTGGTCGGGACCTTGAATCGCGGGGAGACCAAGACGGTTGAGTTTCGCGTGACCGAGCGTTCGATGGTCGCCAACGATTTGCCGATGCAAGCGGACGACCTGATGAGACGTTTGGCGGCGACCGATTCCATTCCTAACGGGACGATCCGCCTGATCGCACGAATCGATGGTGCGCTCGATGGACTCGAAATCTCCCCCGCGGCGAGCCAGCGAACGGCGCAAACCATCGCCATCATTCACCTCAAACATGCCGAACTGCCCGAACCGGTCGCCGACAAAAATCTTGTCAGTGACTTTCGCCGAGTGAACCGCATCGAGGCCACGACACCGGAATCGGAAGATTCGAAGCCGGATTCGGAAACAACAGACACGACTGACAACAAGACGTCGCCGACGGAGAGCGAGTGAGATGATTACGTTGACAGGATTCGGAAAAGACTATGGAGACTTCACCGCGGTGCAGGAGTTGGATCTCCATATTGAAGCCGGGGAGACGTTCGGATTCATCGGCCCCAACGGTGCGGGCAAAAGCACGACGATTCGATTTCTGGCCACGTTGTTACGGGCCACACGCGGTCGCGGCGAAGTCGCCGGATGTGACGTGATGGCCGATCCGGTCGGCGTTCGTCAGGCCGTCGGCTACATGCCCGACAACTTTGGCGTGTACGACGGCATGCGAGTCTGGGAGTTTTTGGATTTCTTTGCCGTCGCCTATCGGATCGGACGCAAGGACAGAAAACAGATCATCGACAACGTCCTGGAACTGCTGGATCTGACCCACAAACGCGACGATTTCGTCAACGGATTGTCACGCGGCATGAAACAACGGCTGTGCCTGGCCAAAACCCTGGTGCATGACCCGCCGGTCTTGATTCTGGATGAACCGGCCAGCGGCCTGGATCCCCGAGCACGCGTCGAAGTGAAAGAGTTGCTCAAGGAATTGCGACGCATGGGTAAAACGATTCTGATCAGCAGCCACATCCTGACCGAACTGGCGGATTGTTGCACTTCGATCGGCATCATCGAACGCGGACAGCTGTTGATGAGCGGTCCGATCGGAACGGTCTATCGGCAGATTCGACGAAACCGGCACGTCGAAATTCAGTTCGTCGCGGGGGAAGAGGCCGGGCTGTCCATCTTGCGAAGCAGTCCCGCTTTGCGATCGATCGAACAAGAACCGACCTGCATCGTCGCCGAGTTGGAAACCGACGACGAAGGCTTGGCGACGCTGATGGAGACGATGATCGCCGAAGGAGTCCGCTTGCGTTCGTTCAATGATCGCGCCCCAACCTTGGAAGATGTCTTTATGACCGTGACCAAGGGCCTGGTGACGTGATCCGAATTCTTGCGTCGGTAGCCTTGGTCGTTGCCGTCATTCTGGGATCGACTTGGCCGACGCTGTTGGGAAAACGCATCGCCTTTCGCGACGTCAACCATTTTTACTTGCCGCTGTATGATTACGTGGCCGAGCGGACGGCCACACAGTGGCTTCCGTTCTGGAACCCGCTCGATCACACCGGCATGCCGCTGATCGGTGAAACGTCGACGGCGGTGATGTACCCGCTACGATGGCTCGTGTATTCGTTTCCGCTGGCCAGCGATCGGCTGTCCAACGAATCATTGATGAGCATCTATTTGATCGTTCATCTGTTGTTGGCCTCCGCCGCCGCAGCCTGGTTGGCCAAGTCGATCGGCTGCCGGCCGCTCGGGGTGTTCGTGGCGGCAATCGTTTATCCGCTCTCGGGCAGCGTTTTCTCGCTGTGTTGCAACCCACCCTTCTTGGTCGGTGCGGCGTGGATACCGTTCGCCCTGGGCGCCTGCCTGCCGACGATGACGCTGGCGGGCCGATCTCGTTCGACGCGTCGGCGGATTGTCATCGCCGCCACTGCCCTGGCCATGATGGTGCTCGGTGGCGATCCCCAGTCGGCATTGCACTGCGTGATGACAGCCGGTGCGATCTCGCTGTTCCACGCCAGGAGTCAACTTCGACAAGCCCGTGACCAAGGCCGGACGTGGTGGCAAAGCGAGTTCGTCCGCACCACCGTCGTCGGCGCGAGCGGTTGTGCGTTGGCCGCCGGGATTAGCTCGATCCAAATCGCCGCATCGTTGGATTGGAGTCGCCAGAGTGTTCGCGCGGCGCGTGTTGCCCAACGCAGCGAGGTGTACGAGTTTTCGCTCGCCCCCTGGAACGCCATCGAAACCGTCACGCCACGCCCCTTCGGCAATCTGTTTCCCATCCATCGACGGATCGCCAATGCGATTCCGGGCGAAGGCCGGATGTGGACGCCGTCGCTCTACGCAGGCCTGGTCGTGGGGTTTGCACTGCTTTGCCGTTTGGCTCGACCGCGAAGCTACCTTGCCGAACCTTGGCTGGCCGTCTCGCTGATCAGCTTGACAATTTGTTTCGGACATTTCGGCCTAGTTTGGTGGCTGCAACAGATCCCCGGCGTGCTTGAGCAAAGCGACAGCGCGATCGGGGGACCGTTTTGGATGCTCTGTCAGTGGATTCCCGGCTACAGTTCGTTTCGCTATCCGGTGAAGTGGTTGCCGGTCTTTGCCATCGCCAGTTCCATGGTCGCGGCGCAGTGGATTTCGTCCGAGCGCGACAAAATTGAATTGCCATTGGCGTTGATACTGCTGGTTGGTTTTGTCGCCGGCGGCGTGTTGGTGCACCTGGCCGGTCAGCGATGGGAACGCTGGCTTCCGATCAACCCCGACACGCTTCCGGTCGATGAATATTGGGGACCGCTGGACGTCGCGGGCAGCCTGACGTTGATTGGAGGGTCGTGTTGGTGGACGGTCGCGGTGTTGTGTGCACTGGTCGGATTGCGTCGGTTTGCCGAGTGGCAAAATCAGCGCCGCCCCGCGATCTGGATCGGCGCTGCATGGGTCGCCTTGATCGCCTTCGATGCGATCGCCAACACGTCGACGTTATTGCCTCGAGTGGATGTTTGGCGGGAACGCCAGTTGGCGCACCAGGCAAGCCCGGCCCCGATTCCGCGAACACGCACCTTACGCACGCAGGCCGGAATGTGGCCGCAGCAATGGCGGACCACCGGATCCATCAATCGCCCGCTGGAAGTCGCCGCAAGCGAACGGATTGCCTGGTTCGGACGTTGGCACTTGGTTCATCGACAGGCGGTGTTCAACAGCATGGTCAGTATCAAGAGCCGCAGCTATGGAGAGTTCTGGTGGTCTTGCAACCACCATCTGCAGAGCCTCGATCGCGAGCAGCGATCGGCGTTTTGGAAGGCGATCCGTCAGTGGCTGGCGATCGGAGCGGTCTCGCACGTCGACGGCCACTCGGCCACAGCCGCCGATGGAATGACATTGGTCTCGGTCGAACGCCGGATGACCGAACCGGTCCGCGACGTCCGCGTTTTCACGGATTGGTTGCCGGAAAAACCGTTGCGTGAATTGGTACCAGAAATCGGCCGTCACAGCGGTCTGCCGTTGCCACACCTCGCCGCGGCTCCTCCGCCATCCCGCTCCAACGCGGCACCACCGGCTGGTTCCACCGCACGAGCGGCTGAACGATCGGCTGAACGATCCGCTGGGCGATCGGCACGTGTTGACCGGGCGGCCGACGGAACAATCCTCGTCAACTGCGACACCGACTGCGTCCTGGAACGCTGTGTCTATCAAGACGGGCATTGGCAGGCTCGACTGGACTCCGTCGCCGGTGATTCCTCCCGATCGCTGCCGGTTTTCCGCAGCAGTCACTTGAATCAGGCGGTGGTCATCCCACCAGGAAGTTGGCGTGTGAGGTTCGAGTATCGGCCGTGGTGGAAAGCGCCGACCCTGGTCGTGGCGACTTCAGCAACCATTTTGCTGGCGATTTTAATCTTTTTGCCGAACCAATTCGGCAAGGCGACGGTCCGGGGAATTGTGTTTTTCCTGATCCGCGGTAGGCTGCTGCGCTCGTTTCGACCCTACACTCGTTAAAAATTCAACACCCCAGGGACTCCTTATGACCCAGCGTCGTGGATCTGATTTCGCCGGACTATCGGTCGCCATCATCACGCCCTTTGCCAACGGTGGAGTGGACTACGACCGGTTGAAACAGCAGATCGAATTCCAACTCGAAGCGGGCACGCGTTGCATCGTTCCCGTCGGAACGACCGGCGAATCGCCGACATTGACGCATGACGAGCATGAACGCGTGATCGCGGAGACGATTCAGTGCGTCGCCGGTCGTGCGAAAGTGATGGCCGGTACGGGCAGCAACAGCACCGCCGAAGCACTGCGTTTGACGAAACGGGCCGCGGACGAAGGTGCCGACGCGACGCTGCAGGTCGCACCCTATTACAACAAGCCGACCCAAGAGGGCTTGTACCAACACTTCAAAGCGGTTGCCGAAGCCGTCGATATTCCGGTCTGCGTCTACAACATCCCCGGCCGCACCGGAAAAGAAATCGACGTCTCGACCATCCAGCGACTGGCCGAACTGCCGGGCATCACGATGGTCAAGGAAGCGACGGGCAAACTCGACCAATGCTCGGCGATCGTCGGCACGACCGATTTGACCGTGCTCTCTGGAGATGACTCGCTGACGTTGCCGATGATGAGTGTCGGAGCCGAAGGCGTGGTGTCGGTCGTCGGCAACCTGGTTCCCGGCGACATGATCAAATTGGTCCGGGCGGCCAGCAGCGGTGATTACGAACTCGCTCGCAAGATGCACCATCAGCTGTTTGCCCTGTGCAGCAACATGCTGGGACTGGCCACCAACCCGATTCCGGTCAAAGCCGCGATGCGGATGGTCGGACGCGACACGGGAGAATTGCGTTTGCCGATGACCCCCCTGGACGAAGCGGCCGAAAGCCAGTTGCAGCAAACCATTCTCGCCTATGGCCTCGCGAGCGCCGCAGCAGTTTGATGCCAACGGAAGGCTGCCCAGACGCGGGCGGCCTGTTGATTTGATGGGTCAAGGGTGAGCCGCCGGCCGTAAGGCCTCAGGCAACACCAGAATGCCCGGCCGCTTACGCGTCGCGGCTCACTCAATTGATGGCCGAACGCCTATTCTTTGACGCGGAATCGCGTGACGGCACCTTGGACGGCTTGGAGCGATTCGATCTCCGCCGTCGCCAATTTCGCCGCGCCCTCGGTCGCTTCGTGCGTCATGATCACCAGCGGCACCAGTTCCAGATCCCCGCCGGCGGCTTCGGTCTCGTGCTGGATCACCGAGGCGATCGAGATCGCATGCTTGGCCAAGACGTTGGCGATGGCGGCCAGCGTCCCGGGATGATTGGCGACATGCAGCCTCAGGTAATATCGCCCTCGCAACGTTTCGGCGTCGCGAAGAATGGCGCGGGGAGGATTGTCGCTGGAGAAGTATTCCAGCGTTTGAAAGGTCAACTTGGTTCGGCCGACCGCGGTGTCGATCAAATCTGCCACGACAGCGGAGGCCGTCGGCATTTGGCCGGCTCCCAGCCCGTGAAAGAACACGGGGCCGACGGCATCGCCGATCGCGCGGATCGCATTGAACGCGTTTCGCACTTCGGCCAGCGGCGTCCCGATCTTCAACAGGGTCGGCGAAACCGACAATTCCAAGCCGTCGTCGGTTAGATTGGCAACGGCCAGTAATTTGATTCGATAGCCCAGTTCCCGCGCGTAACGCAGATCCACCGGATCTAACCCGTCGATGCCGACTTTGGGGATGTCGTTCCAGTCGACGGCGGCACCGAACGCCAGGTGCGCCAAAATCGCCAGCTTTTGCGCCGCGTCCGTCCCGTCGACGTCCATCGTCGGATCCGCTTCGGCGTACCCGAGTTCCTGCGCCGTCTTGACGACTTCCGCATAATTGGAACCGAACTCGTCCATCTGGCTGACGATGAAGTTGCTGGTCCCGTTCAGGATCCCTTCGAGCGATTGTAGCTGGTTGGCCGACAGGCACTGGCTGATGTTGGCGATGATGGGGATGCCGCCGGCCACAGACGCCTCGAACGCGATGCTGCGTCCCAATTGTCGGGCGCGATCGAACAATTCCGGACCGTGCTCGGCCAGCAGGGCCTTGTTCGCGGTGACGATGTCTTTGCCCGATTCCAGTAACCGCAGCATGATCGATCGAGCGGGTTCGAGCCCGCCGATCAATTGCGCCACGACAGTGATTTCCGGATCGTCGACGACTTCGTCGATCGAATCGGTCAACACACCTTCAGGCAGGTCGATCCGTGCAGCAGCTTTGGCAAGGTCTCTGGCGACCGCCTTGCGCAACCACAACGTTCGACCGGCATGACGCGCCGTGCGGTCTCCATGATCGAGCAACAGACGCGCAACACCGCTACCAACAGTACCCAGGCCAACAATGGCAATGTTTGTCTTTTCCATGACGCCAGATGTTACCCGCCCGACCGCATTTCAACGAGCCCCGGCGCTAGCGATGCATGTTGATGAATTGCCATCCCGAAATCCGCCAGTTGGGCCCATAGGCACGACACCAGCGGCATTGCGCCAACATCTTGATCGGCCCACCCTTGAGCGATTCGATCGAAAGCACCGCGGTGGATCGCTCGGGGATCTCGTTTTGCGTGATCAGTCCAACGCCGGCGGCCGAGACGTTTCGTGAAAATGCCATGATTTCTTCCTGAGCCCCTCGGATCAGCAACCTGACAGGCCGGACCAAATGCTCGCGGTGCGACGAACGATTTTCAATGCGATCGTAAAACGCGTCTTCCTCAAGAAGATCCCGAATGGCGTTCTCGACGTCCATGTTCGGTGCGGTACCGGAAAGACGCAACATTGTGGGCAGACTCCTGCACGTTCTGTGGGTGACGCGTGGTTTCTTGCGTCGACAAAGGGATTCCAGGGATGTTGACCGGGTGCGTGTTCGGGTCAGGCAGAATGTGCCGACACCGACGCTACCCGTTAACTTCAACCTTGCCGGGCATTCTGCCGGTGTGCAAATGGATTTCCGCACGAATGCTTAAGAAACCGATCGAAACGCCATGACCATTTCGATCGGCCTCTTCACCCTGCCACGATCTGGTCGCCGACCACCCCCCTAATTGGAATAGTGAACAGGGCGTCCGAGCGTCCGGCGCTGCCGACCGTGCAAGCGCTACAGCGACCGCAGATACTCCGCGCTTTGCTGAATGCTTTTGACCGGGTGCGGCGAGTGGTCTTGCTCGACGTGGCAGTGTGACACGCCGGCATCCGCCGCAGCGGCCAGAATCGGTTCCATCGGGATCACGCCGTTGCCCAGTTCCTTGAACGCTTCCTTGGGGATGCCGTCGTATTGCGGCGGCGTGACGGATCGATCCAGGTCCTTGAGGTGCAACTGCGTCACGCGTCCGGAGAGTTTGCGAATCAGATCGGCGGCATCCAAGCCACCCACGGCGACCCAAAAGACGTCGATTTCAAACTTCATGTCCTCTGAAAACTGTTCGACAAAAACGTCGTAACCACACTTACCGCCCTCCAGCGGTTTGAATTCAAAGGCGTGATTGTGATAGGCCAATTGAATCCCCGCGCGTTTCGCTTTCTCGGCCGCAACGTTGCACCGCTCCGCGACCCGCTTGTACTGGTCCAATGAACCCCGCAGTTCGGCTCCCAGGTACGGGACCACGACGTGGGTCAGTCCCAGGTCGTTGGCTTTGTCGAGCAGTGCTTCAAACGGCTGAACACCTTTCTGGTCAGGCTTTAGGATTCCGTCGGTGTTGATGTGCGACGAATGGACCGCCATCCCATTGGCTTTGGCTTCGCGAATCATGTCGTCGGCGCCGGGAAACCCATACGGTTCGACTTGTTTGTACCCCGCCGCGGCAACTGCTTTCAACGTGCCCGCGACGTCCTTGCCGATCTCGTTCCGCAGCGTGTAGAGCTGAATCCCGATCTCGTTGCGATACTTGTTGTCCGAATCCAGGGCGCTGAGCCACTTGGATTGAGTCAGGGCGGCGGTCAGCGCTGCACCGGTCGCAATGAATTGACGTCGTTTCATGGTCGTGATGGTGTGTGGGGGGGACGAAAAGCAAAGGAGATCGATGAACAATCGTATCGAGAAACAATCGTGGGGCGTGTCGGCAATCCCCACGCGATCAGCCGGTTCGCGCACGCGTTCGGGCCCCGTGCATGAATACGCGGGGCCCGTAAGCTGGCGCCCACCGGCTAACGACCGGTGGGGCACATCGATTGGAAACCGCGGCGTCAACCGACTTGCATCGCCGTTCCCATCGTAACCCCTGGCGCCGGCAAGTTGCTCTCGCCTTGCAGAAAAAGATCGATCGCGCGAGCGGCGCCCCGCCCCTCATTGATCGCCCACACGACCAGGCTCTGGCCGCGGCGACAGTCACCGGCGGCAAAGACCTTGTCGATGTTCGTCGCAAACTGGCCGTGTTCAGCCTTGAAATTGCTCCGCGGATCGGTCTCCATCCCCAGCGACTCGGGGACGTATTGTTCCGGCCCCAAGAATCCCATCGACAGCAGAATCAATTGGGCAGGCCACTGTTTTTCGGACCCTTCGACCTCGGCCATCTGCCACTTCCCGGACGCGTCTTTGGTCCATTCCACTTCGACGGTCTTGATGCCCGCGAGTTCGCCGGCGTCGTCGACGACGAATTCCTTGCTGAGGATCTGGTACTCGCGAGGATCGCGGCCGAACTTGGCTTCGGCTTCTTCGTGCCCGTAATCGACGCGGAAGATGCGCGGCCATTCCGGCCAAGGATTGTCCGACGCGCGCTCTTGCGGCGGTTTGGGCAGCAGTTCGAAATTGACCAGGCTGCGGCAACCGTGTCGCAAACTGGTCGCAATGCAGTCGGTTCCGGTGTCACCACCCCCGATTACGATCACGTCTTTGCCTTCGGCGCTGATGAACCCGTCGCCGAGCGTTTCTCCGTGCACGCTTTGACGCGTGTTGGCGGTCAAAAACTCCATCGCAAAATGAACGCCCTTGGCGTCCCGGTTCGGGATCGGCAGGTCGCGCGGTTTCGTGGCGCCACACGCCAACAGCACCGCGTCGTTTTCATTGACCAACTCCTTGGGGTCCACGTCGACGCCGACGTTCACGCCGGTCACGAACTTGATCCCTTCGGCACTCATCTTGTCCACGCGGCGCTGGACCGCTTCCTTGGAAAGCTTCATGTTTGGAATGCCGTACTGCAGCAATCCGCCGATGCGATTGGCGCGTTCGTAAACGGTCACATTGTGACCGGCTTTGTTCAACTGATCCGCCGCGGTCAATCCGGCCGGGCCGCTGCCGACAATCGCAACCGACTTACCGGTTCGGCTTTCCGGTGGTTCGGGCACGATCCAGCCTTCTTCCCAAGCCCGGTCGACGATCGCGTTTTCAATGTTCTTGATCGTCACCGGCGGATGATTGATTCCCAACACACAGGACCCCTCGCACGGCGCCGGACAGGTGCGTCCGGTGAACTCAGGAAAGTTATTGGTCTTGTGCAACCGCTCGATCGCTTCCTTCCAACGGTTGTTGTAGACCAAGTCGTTCCATTCGGGGATCAGGTTATCGATCGGACATCCCGTGCCGGACTGACAAAACGGGACGCCGCAATCCATGCAACGGGCGCCTTGTTCGCGGAGGTGATCGATTTTGTGTTCGGTGTAGATTTCGTCGTAATCGTTCAGCCGAACGACCGGCAATCGCCACGGTACTTTTTTACGATCAAACTCTTTGAATCCGGTTGCCTTTCCCATCAGTCTGCTCTTGGTCTTACGTTTTGAATGTGTTGGAAGTGAAGTTATTGCGGCAAGCTGGAAGCTTGTTGCTGCGGTTGGCAAGCTGGAAGCTTACCCCACTGGCGCTGCTTGTTCTTTCTGTGCCAGCAGCACGCGTTTGTAGTCCACGGGCATGACTTTGACGCACTGGGACAGGAACGTGTCCCAATCCTCGAGTGCTTCGGCGGCGACTTCGCTACCGGTGTACTGCTTGTGCCGAGTGATCAACTCTTTGATTTCGGCTTCCTCGTCCGAATCGTCGACCCGCTCCAATTCGACCAATGCCAGATTGCACTTGATATTGAAATCACCGTTGCGGTCCCAAACGTAGGCGATCCCGCCGGACATTCCGGCGGCAAAGTTGCGACCGGTTTCACCGAGGATCACGACGCGACCGCCCGTCATGTATTCACAACCATGATCGCCGACGCCTTCGACGACGGTCTTGGCACCGCTATTTCGCACACAGAACCGCTCGGCCGCACGACCGCGGAAAAACGCTTCACCGCCGGTCGCCCCGTACAAGCACACGTTGCCGACCAAGATATTCTCTTGCGACTTGAAACTGCTCTGCTTGGGCGGATAGACGATGATGCGACCACCGCTGAGTCCCTTGCCGACGTAATCGTTGGCGTCGCCTTCCAAGTCGATGGTGATGCCGTGGGCCAAGAACGCCCCCAGACTTTGTCCCGCCGATCCGGTCAATTGAAGTCGAATGGTGTCGTCGGGCAGCCCTATTTGGCCGTAGACCTTGGCGACCTCGTTACTGAGGATCGTTCCCACGGTCCGGTTGATATTGATGATCGGTGATTCGATCACAATCGGTTCTTTGGTTTCGATCGACTTGCGTGCCTGGTCCAGCAACACCGTTATGTCCAATGATTTTTCCAGACCGTGATCTTGGGTCTGGCTGCAAATCACTTGAACGTCCGGATGCGGCTTGGTCGCGACCCGCAAGATCGCGGTCAAATCCAAACCGTCCGCCTTCCAGTGTTTGATCGCGTCGTCAGTGTGCAACACATCGCTGCGGCCGACCATTTCATCGATCGTTCGGAAACCGAGTTCGGCCATGATACGACGCGCTTCTTCGGCCACCATGAACAGGTAGTTGACGACATGCTCCGGCTTGCCGGTGAACTTCTCACGCAGGTAGGGATCTTGAGTCGCGATCCCGACCGGGCAGGTGTTCAGATGGCACTTCCGCATCATGATGCAACCGAGCGTGATCAGCGGCGCGGTCGAAAAGCCGAATTCTTCGGCCCCGAGCAATGCGGCGATGACAACGTCGCGTCCGGTCTTGAGTCCACCGTCGGTCTGCAACACCACGCGGCTACGCAGATTGTTCAACACCAGCACCTGGTGCGTCTCGGCAATCCCCAGCTCCCACGGCAAACCGGCATGCTTGATACTGGTCAACGGCGAGGCCCCGGTTCCGCCGGTGTCGCCGGAGATCAGAATGTGATCTGCAAACGCCTTGGCAACACCGCTGGCGATCACCCCGACGCCGACTTCGGAAACCAGTTTGACGCTGATCCGGGCGGCACGATTCGCGTTTTTCAAATCGTGAATCAACTGCGCCAGGTCTTCGATCGAGTAGATGTCGTGGTGCGGCGGAGGACTGATCAGGCCCACACCCGGCGTGCTGTAACGAATCCGGGCGATGTTGTCGTCGACCTTCTTCCCCGGCAGCTCACCGCCTTCACCCGGCTTGGCTCCCTGCGAAATCTTGATCTGGATCTCATCGGCATTGGTCAAGTATTCGATCGTGACGCCGAAGCGGCCCGAGGCGACCTGTTTGATCGCCGAACGTTTGGAATCGCCGTTTTCGAGCGGTTGGAATCGCAACGGGTCTTCACCGCCCTCGCCGGTGTTGCTTTTCCCGCCCAGACGGTTCATCGCGATCGCCAAGGTTTCGTGCGATTCGGCGCTGATGCTGCCAAAGCTCATCGCGCCGGTGCAGAACCGTTTGACGATTTCCGACGCCGGTTGAACTTCCTCCAACGGGATCGCGTTTCCGGTTTCCTTGAATCGCAGCAACCCGCGAAGGGTGCAGCGGGAGCGGTTGTCGGAATTAATTTTGTCTGCGAACTTCCAGTAGGCGTCTTCGTTGTTGTTCCGCGCGGCGATCTGCAAGTCGGCGATCGAATCGGGCGACCAGGCGTGCTTTTCCCCTTCGGCCCGCCAATGAAACTCGCCCAGGTTGGGCAGGGTCGGCAGATTGTCGCTCTTGCGTTTGGGATACCCCAAAGCATGGCGACGGAGCGTTTCTTCGGCGATCACGTCAAAGGAAACGCCCTGAATTCGGCTGGCCGTTCCGACGAAGCACTTGGCGATCACTTCGTCCTTCAATCCCAGGGCTTCAAAGATCTGGGCACCCTTGTAGCTTTGCAGCGTGCTGATCCCCATCTTGGCCATCACCTTGAGCATGCCCTTGGCGACGCCCTTGCGATAGCTGGCGACGATTTTGTCATCATCCAGCGACGGGTCCATCAACGCGTCGCGGCGTGCTTGCCAAAGCGCTTCAAAGGCCAGATAGGGATTGATCGCATCGGCACCGTAACCGATCAACAGGCAGTGGTGGTGGACCTCACGAGCCTCACCCGTTTCGATCACCAAACCGATTCGCGTCCGCTTGGCCTGTTTGACCAAGTGATGATGGACCGCTCCGGTGGCCAACAGGGCGCTGACCGGGACGCGGTTGGGTCCGATCTTGCGGTCCGAAAGAACCACCAATTCAATCCCCTCGTCGGCCGCCGATTCCGCCTCGGCTGAAATTCGGTCCAGCGTTGCTTGCAGCCCCGCCTTGCCTTCGCTGCGATCGAAGGTGATGTCGATCACGCGACTTTGCCAGCCTTCGTGATTGATGTGTGACAGCGCGGCGAGTTCCTCGTTGGTCAGAATCGGGTGCTCGACCAACAAACGGTGGCAGTGCGCCGGCGTTGCGTCCAACAGGTTTTGCTCGGGGCCGATGTAGCATTCCAGCGACATGATCACCTCTTCGCGAATCGAATCGATCGCCGGGTTGGTGACTTGCGCGAACAGCTGCTTGAAATAGTCATAGATCATGCGGGGCTTGTCCGACAAACACGCCAACGCGCTGTCGTTGCCCATCGAACCGACCGGGTCACGCAGGTCTCGGACCAGCGGACGCAACATGAAGTTCATCGTTTCGCTGGTGTATCCGAACGCCTGCATGCGGTGCAGCAGCGTGTCACTGTCAAACCCGTGCGGTTCCGCTTCCGGATGCAGGTCCGACAGACGGATGCGTTCTTGACGGAGCCAATCGCCATACGGCATCGCTTTGGCGAAATTGGTTTTCAGCTCCTCGTCGGGAATCAGTCGCCCCTGTTCGAAATCGATCAGGAACATCTTGCCCGGTTGCAAACGGCCCTTCTCTTTGACGATGGCCGGATCGACCGGCAACACACCGACCTCGCTGGCCATGATCACGCGGTCGTCGTGGGTGACGTAGTAACGACTGGGACGCAAACCGTTTCGGTCGAGCGTCGCGCCGATGTATTTGCCGTCGGTAAACGCGATCGATGCCGGACCGTCCCAGGGTTCCATCATGCACGAGAAATACTCGTAGAACGCCCGCTTGTCCTCGCTCATCGAGTCGTGTTTCTGCCAGGCTTCGGGAACCATCATCATGATGGCTTCCTGCAACGTGCGTCCGTTCATCAACAGGAACTCGAGCACGTTGTCGAACGTTCCCGAATCGCTGCAATCGGGCTCGACGACGGGGAACAGTTTTTGCAACTCATCGCCGAACAACTTGCTTTCGGCGGTCCCCTGACGTGCCTTCATCCAGTTGCTGTTGCCACGCAACGTGTTGATCTCGCCGTTGTGGCTCATGAATCGCAGCGGCTGGGCGCGGTCCCAACTGGGGAACGTGTTGGTCGAAAATCGGCTGTGGACCATCGCCAGGTGCGTTTCGAAATCCGGGTCGCGGAGATCGGGGTAATACGGCAACAGCTGCGCCGGCGTCAGCATCCCCTTGTAGATGATCACCTTGGTGCTGAGCGAGCAAATGTAGAACATCAGCGCCTGTTTGAGCGTCTTGCTGCCGCGCAACAGGTGGCTGGCACGCTTGCGAATCATGTACAGCTCACGCTCGAACGCTTCGCCCTTGAGTCCATCGGCGGCACCGACAAACAGCTGTTCGATCACCGGTTCGGCGGCACGCGCGGTGGGACCGACATCGGCAAAATCGGTCGCCTGGTGCACGTCGCGCCAGCCGTAGAACACCTGTCCGCGATCGGCGATCAGCTTTTCAATCGTCTGCTTGCACTCGGCCCGCTCGTCGGCGTCTTGGGGCAGGAAGACCAACCCGGCGCTGAATCGCCCCGGCTCGGGCAACTCCACGCCCAAGTCTTCCTTGGCCACCTTGGCGAGAAACTTGTGCGGCAGACCACACATCATGCCGCAGCCGTCACCGGTGTTGGGTTCGCAACCGCATGCACCACGGTGATCCATCGCGCGGAGAATCTCGTCGGCATCGAGCACGTTTTGATGGCTCGGAACACCCTTGATGTGAGCGATGAACCCGACGCCACACGCATCTTTCTCGTGCTCAGGGTCGTACAACCCTTGCTTCTTGGGCAGGTGAAACAGTGGATCACGCATCTCGATTTCTTTCGTTGATGTCATCGGAGTGAAGGCTTCAGTTTCGTGTGTGGGGATGATTCGCCTCTGCGGATGCGAACCGTGGTCTTGGTTGGTGTGTGATTTGAAAAGGGGTGTCGCAGCGAGTTAAGCGACGACGGAAGTACCGGGCGCGATCGGCGGCCCCTGCGATTGCGTCTTGTGCCGACTGCGTCCGCCGGGTTTGTCTCGGTCGGGTTCCAACGGGCGGCCCAACAACAGTGATCCGAATTCGTAACCGGCGGCACTCGGCCGGCCCGAACGTCGGAACACGATCCCAAGGGGACGGACCATCCGTAACGCACGACAGGCCACAACTCGCAACGCACCGGTCGCGGTCTCCCGCCGCACCGCCGCCTCGGGCAGAAACCCCGCACCGTCGTTGGCCTGGATCGCTCGCACGATCGAATCGGCATTGTCGAATTCGTTTCGAAAATCCACGCGGATCCCGGATCGCTTCAGCGTCGCGTCGATCATCCGCCGCAACTCAAGGCTGCGGTCGAATCCGATCATCTCGATGCCATCCAGATCCGACAGCTCCGCTTCGTTGCGGCGAGCCAACGGATGCCCGGAGGCACAAACCAGTCGAACCGGTTCCTTCTGCCACGGCACGACGACGAGTTGCTTGTTCGTCTTGGGAAAACTGATCAGCCCGATCTCGGCATCGCCGTTGAGCACGTTTCGGATCACGGCCTCGTTTTGACCGTAACCGATTCGCACATCGACTTCCGGATACAAACGACCAAACTCCTCGATCGCTTCGGGCATATAACTCAGCCCCACCGAATAGATCGCCGCGACATGCAACGGTCCAGTCAAGCCGCGCCCGGCCGTAATCACACGCTCTTCTAAACGGTGATACTCCGCCAAAATCTCTCGCAGTCCGCAGTGATAATTGGCCCCCGCGGCGGTCAACGACAACGGTCGTGTCGAACGATCGATCAGTTGAACGCCGAGTGATTCTTCGAGATGCTGGATCGCTTGACTCGCCGCACTCTGCGTCACGCCACGAGCGTCCGCAGCTTTGGAAAAGCTACGCAGCTGGGCGACGTCACAGAAAATCTCAAGCGTTCGTAGTTGCAATCGTGATCCAGTATTAGATGGCCTAATGTTGGCAGCCCAGACACTTCGGACTTGCTAATGCGAAGGTAAGCAGGCTTGAAACCGTCGTCAAGCCACGGAAGCCGGCGTCCACCCTCAGGGCACCTAAGGCGACTTGATCCGCCACTATCCGCCCGGAATGTTGATATCATTCGGGGGGACCGGGCAGGGCACTGGCGTTTTCCGGCACCCGATACGAACAGAATCACCGTCTTGGCGCGCTGAATCGCGCACCTCTTCGACGCCTTGCGTTCAACACGTATCGGGGAACGCTGATCAAGCCCGAAGTTCTGGCGCTGCATGGAGCGGCGAAACCCGATCCCAGCAACGCTCAATCACCGCTAGGCCGGAATCGCTGGGGAAGCGTGAACGAATAGATCACGATCAGTGACCCAACGCTCAACACCAACCACGGAAACCACTCTTTGGGCTGCCAGGTGATCGTGGTCTGTCCGGCGATCGTGGAGGGACTGAAGAACTCTTTGGCGCTCGAACCGCGATCGGAGTAGATGTTCGCGCTGTCTATCACCAGTGATTCAAAACCGACGATGATCGCCATGATGCCCAGCGCAATAAAAAATGCACGCCACATCGGAAGGTGTCTCCGGAAAAGGTGGTGAGGAGGGTGCCGAACGATCGCCTGCGGGAATCCCCCGCAATGATCGAGTCCGGCGATTGGTGCCTAAACGGTTCATCGTCCAAAGCAATGCTTGCAAATCAGCGAGAGCAACCCAGACGCTAGGAACGTCACGTTCGCGCTAAGAGGACCTTGGCTTTCGGCGTCGCTCCGATTCCCCCTCCAAACCAGCGTCGTCGGCGAGGGATCCACTCCACCCGTCGAGACCTATTCTGACCTAAGCTTCCGTTGAGTCATTCCTACGGACCGCGCACGCCAGACGGATCAAGATGATAACGCAAGCCGACGAGTCGTCGACAAAACAAGCATCACCCGATCGATCGGAAATCGCGTCGCATTCGGATGATCCTCGGCGGGTGACGGCGTGGCCGCTGGTTCGAATACTTTTGCTCGTGCGATCGCCTTTTCTAACACCGCTTTTTTTTCTCATGCTGTTCCTTGATGAGTTCATCAAGCTAGGCGGTTTCACCTCGGTGCGACTGACGCACTCGATGTTCTGGACGGGACTGATCTTCGCGGCGGTGGCGTGGCCCTTGGTCCCCATCCTGCTCAAACGATACCGCGAACCACACTATCAACCGGCCGACTCGGGATCGTTCGGTCTGTATCATTATCGGCGGGGATCCCAACGAGCGCTCGATGAAGCGGGCTTCCGCATGGTCGGCACGTTCCGCGTGCTGGGAGAACCGTTTGCCAACCGTTGCGAGATACATCTGGGTTGTCGCCAGACGGTAATCGCCGTGCTCCGATCAATGGACTGCACCAAAACCACTGAATTGCTGACGATCACCGAATCGGGACGCGTCATCCTGACCCGTTCGGACGCCTCACATGACGACGAACCCGACGTGGACGCCCTGCCGTCGTTCGTCGTCACCACCATGGCTGAATCCCCGTTCGAAGAGATGCTTGCCGTTCATCTTCGCCAGTCGACCGAAGCGTCCGAAGAAGCAGATTCACTGATCGTCGAACTGAACCAGAGCGACGTCGTGGACGTGCTGCGTTACGCCAACCGCGCCCACCACAACCTGAGGGTCGAGCGCGGCGTGGCACGCGGTGCAGTGGGACCGATGACTTACGGTCGATTCCGATTTCCGCTGGGGATCGTTTCGTCGGTGTCCAATCCATTAAACACCCCCTTCCCCTTTTTAGGCTCTTCGGCGTAGAGCTTTGCCAGGTCCAATAGAATCGGAAGCGCGTGTTGGCGAAGTTGTTCCGGATCGGCATCGCTGAACCGGTCGCGAAGATCGCGGAGTTTCGATTCCAACTCGTCGCGCAAGGCAAGTTGCTCGTCGGTCAGCTGTGGGCCGCCATCGCTGATCGGAATACTGAATCGGCTCGCCAGTTCGCCGTCGACCTTGGCTTCCTCCTTTGAGTTCGCTTTGCCCAAGACCAGCGCCAACGACGATCCCTTCCTGTCATCGTTGTCTTCCAACAACGCGTGCTCGGTCGCCAAGCGGCCTTGCTCTTTGTAAAACCGATCGACATCGACGGCGGCCTTCAAAAACGCTTCGCGAACACTGACCGAGTCATCGTGATCCAAATCGGCGTCCGCGGCACTGAAGGCAGCGGCAAAGTATTCGCCGAACCGGGCAAAGTTCTGCTCCGACCCGCTCTTGGTTGCCGTCACGATGACGCGATTGTGGCTCGACAACCGGTTCACGAACGGGCCACTGGAGGAGGTGCAGTTGGCGATCACGAGCGGCCGCCTGATCGGATCGAGCCAGGTATTGAGTTCTTTCGCGTTCACATCCGGACCGACCAGATTGAAGTCGGCCGACGCACCGTCCCACGTCCCGTGACCGATCAAGATCAACCAGAGCGGTCGGACGCTGTCGGTCGACGCGGACCGTTTCAACGCGGCTTGAAGTTGGTCGCGATCAGGGTTCTCGCGATCGGGATTCTCGCGGTCACTTCCCGCCGGTCCGATCAATTGCATCGTCAGCCCGGCGCGCTGACAGGTCGCCTTCCAAGTCTGGGACCACTGGCCGAATGCCTCGCCGAACTCGTCGGTCCCCGGTGCACCGACGACGACGATCACGTCCACCGGTTCCGCCGCGTCATCGGCCCGCGCGACCGCCCCCACCACAACAAACAGACACCAAAGTGGCGTAAGCTTCCAGCTTGCGATCCCCGGCCAAGAATTGGCCGCATGGCAAGCTGTAAGCTTACCCGACGGATTTGAAACGATGCTCATGCCAGGCCTCTCCAGCGACGCAGTCCCCATTCTCCGCACAAGCAACCGAGCGCCAACGCGATCACCCAGCCGCGGTGCCAGAGCGGGAACACCCAGGTTTCCATCACCGGCACCTTCTCGGACTTCAGCCGCCGCGACAACAGATCCAGGTCTTCTTCGGCGATGACGTCTCCACCGCTTTGCTCGGCAATCCGCTGCAACAACGCTTGGTTGACCGCCAGCGTGTCGAACTCTCGTCCTGCGATTTGACGGGTCCAACCGACTGTGGGCGTGCCGACCAGTTCACCGTCTTCGGCACGAACTTCCGCGGTCGCCGTGTACTGTCCGGGTTGGTCGTCATAGTAAGCCACCGAATACGCTCCAGGGATTTCTCCGATCGGTTTGGCGTCCAACGTCAGCGAATCGCCAGCGGGGCGAATCACGTTGACGGTGATCGTGGGGTTTTCCAACGGTAAAAACGCCTCGTCGCGGGCATCGACACGAAGCACCATCGAGTCGTCGTTGTCTGGTCCGGGCGCAACTGACAATTCGGCGCGCCGCGGCACGTCGCCGACCAGCCAACGCGTGATTTGGCGCCAGGCCTGGGCGGCGTCGTCCGGGTTTTGTGGATCGGGCTGCATCGACCAACGCCAGAGGTCCCCGACGGTGATCGCGCCAACTTTGCCCCGACCGAACCGTTGGACCGCGATCGCGGGTTGAGCCTGGCCGTCGCGACCGCTGACCGTCGCCAGCTGATAGGCACCGGGTTTCAAGCTACCGACGACATTGACCGAGTCGAACTGCGGCATCGTACGCAACCGCTTCGTTTCCGCGTCGGCCGTTTTGCGCAACCGCATCCAAGGTTGCAACATCCCTTCGCGGGTCAGCTTCATCGAGTACTCGGCCGGCAAACCGATATCGGCTCGGCTGACGTAAACCGGTGAAAGGTCGCCCAGGAAGGAATCACCAAACGCTCGTCCGCGAAACATCTCTTGACCGCCCAGCATTAACAGCCCACCGCCGCGCGAGGAAACGAATCGGCGAACCATTTCAAGTTGATCTTGTGAAAAGAACTCCGGTTCGATGTCATCGAGGATCAACGCGTCAAATTCGAACAGTTCCTCTTCGACCTTGGGGAACCCCGACGCGAGTTCTTCGGTTTCCTTGACACCGATGCGAATCATCACCGGCTCGTCGTACTGCTCGGCGGTTTCTTCGGCGTCGTCACCGAGTCCTTGAAACAGCGGGTTGGTGCTGGAGACTTCCTTGTCTCGGAAGCTGAACTTGGGCTCCTTGTTGGCCATTCGAATCAGACCGGTCAACTCGACTTCGGCGTCTTCTGAAATCGCGCGTCGCAGAAACTTAAATTCCCAGTTCGGCCGACCGGCGACGTAGAGCACACGATACGGCCCGCCTTTTCGATCGACCGCGATCAAACGGGTGTTGTTGACCAGCGTGGTTTCTGACGACGGCGTGTCCATCAATTGATCCAGCTTGTCGAATGCCGCTCGATCGACTTCGCGGAACAAATCGACGCGATAGAACCTCAGCCCGACGTCGGCGGGGCGAAACTGAAACGACACGCTGAAGCTCTTTTCGTCGGACCGCAGCGACACCGCTTTCTCTTCAACCACCGATTGCAGCGCGACGTCGGTCAATCTGGCGATGGCTTGCCCGGGGATCGACCCGTCGATCGCGAATTGAACCGCCAAGGTGACGGGCGAGATTTCAAAATTGGTCTGACGCACCGTCGTGCTGGTGATTCGCAAATCATTCAGCCCCGTCGTTCGACTGGGGATCACGGGATAAACCGGAAACTTCAGCTCCGGCAATTCCTCCAGCTCCTCCGCGACGCCCGGAACGTTGCCGTCGGTCATCAGCAACACGCCGGCGACGGGCCGTCCCGCCAGCCGCCGCGAAAGCTCGCCGAGGTTTTCCACCAACCGGCTGCCCGTCCCCCCGCGACGTAAATCAGCGACTTCACTGGCGCTGGATAATCGCTTGTCGAATCCATAGATCCGAGTTTCGAACAATTGGGCCATCGACGAAAACACCGGTGAGTCGGCCGACATGTCGGATTCGATTCGATCACGCCACGATTCGGTCGACCTTCCGATCTTCAGCTCCATGCTGCCGCTGGTATCGACGACGATCGGCAGCAAATTCGCCCGCGGACGCGGACGCTCGCCGCGCTGCATGGGCTGCAACAGGCAAACGGCCAACAGCGCGATCGCAATCAGTTTCAACGTGACTCCCAGCCAGGCCGTCCGGACCCGGCGGCCACCGCTGGTGGAATAGTTCCACAACACCAGGAACGTCAACACCGTCCCAATGATGATCGCGGGGACCGTCCACTGGGGCGACCCGATGACCAATTCGGCAAAGACGACAGGAAACGAATCGAAAACCATGCTCACCTCGGCGACTCCATCGAACCCGTCTCGACATCCGCACTGCCAAGGTTCTCGTAGTAGCGTCGCACGGCATCGGTAAATTGAGCGGGCACCGGATCGCGGTCGATCGGAACGAGTTCATTTTTTGAAGCCGTACGCCGAAGCAATTCGGCGCGGACCTCTTGCTTTAATTCTCGCAGCGGTTCGGCCACCAAGTCTTCGACCAGCTCCCATTTCGGAGCCTCGCCGTGCCGTTTCATTTCGGTTCGCATTTGACGGACACGGTCACGGATACTGTTCGCCCGGGCTCGCAGGTCCGCATCACCGACCATCTCTTCGACGTCCCGCATCTGGTCCGACCAGGCGCGGAAGTCACCGGTCAGCGGACCGATCGGCCCACCGCCCTCGCTGGGTGATTCTGCGGCAAATCGGCCCCCGGACGAATCCTGCTGAGATTGCGGCGCATCGGACGACTGCTGCGGTCCGCCACGCAGTCCAGGCTGCTGACGTGGCCCTTGCTGTTGGCCTTGCTGTTGGCCTTGTTGTTGTCCTTGCTGCTGTCCTTGCTGCTGTCCTTGCTGCTGTCCTTGCTGCTGGCCTTGCTGCTGTCCTTGCTGTTGACCTTGTTGTTGACCTTGTTGCTGTCCTTCCTGTTGTCCTTGTTGCTGTCCTTGTTGCTGTCCTTGTTGCTGACCTTGCTGCTGACCTTGTTGCTGACCTTGCTGCTGACCTTGTTGCTGACCTTGTTGCTGTCCTTGTTGCTGTCCTTGTTGCTGTCCTTGTTGCTGACCTTGTTGCTGTCCTTGTTGCTGTCCTTGTTGCTGTCCTTGTTGCTGTCCTTGTTGCTGTCCTTGTTGTTGGCCTTGCTGTTGTCCTTGCTGCTGACCTTGTTGCTGACCTTGCTGCTGACCTTGTTGCTGACCTTGTTGCTGTCCTTGTTGCTGTCCTTGTTGCTGTCCTTGTTGCGTTTCGGGAGCCTCCCGTTGCAGTTCTTGCTCGACGCCTCGGGTGAGTTGTTCGAGCTGTTGTGCGGCACGTCGCAGCCCTTCGGTGG
This sequence comes from Rhodopirellula sp. SM50, assembly GCF_002289565.1. Taxonomy (GTDB): domain Bacteria; phylum Planctomycetota; class Planctomycetia; order Pirellulales; family Pirellulaceae; genus Stieleria. Next base: position 132,200 of record NZ_NTFY01000002.1, read on the forward strand.
AATCGCCGAGCACGGCGTCGGCGGCTTCGTCGATGCTCTTTTGCAGCTGCTCAATTCCCTGGGCCGCTTCCTGCTCGAATTGTTCTGCTTGCGGCATGAAGCCACGTCGCACCAATTCGGCGGCGTTCTGCAGTTGCTGTTCGGTTTGCGAGCGACGCGCCTGACGGAAGCCGTCGTACAGTTTCTCTGCCAGTAGCGGTTCGGCTTCGTCGGCTTCCCGAACCGTTTGCTCCATTTTGTCGACCAAATCGCGGAACCGCTGAGCCTGGTCTTCCAACTGCTTCGGCGCGGCGTCGGTTTGTTCGTCACCCCGGAGCCCTGGCGAGGCTTTTTCCACCTGCTCTCGCATCGAACGTCCGATCTTTTCTTGTTCGTTTTTCAGCTCGGTCGCTTCCCGCTGCATCTCACGAACGGTCTCATCAAACGCACCGGCGGCACGTTGGCGGAACTCCTCTTGCAGCTCATCGAGTTGGCGTTCGGCGCGGCGTCCGGCGGCGAGTGCGGCTGAGGCATCGTTCTCCTCGGTTGCCTTGCTCGCCTGCCGCAAATCTTCACGCGACTCTTGCAGCTGGTCGGCTTGCTCACTCATCCGCTCGCTGTTCTCTGGCGAACGCATGCGTGATTCCAATTCATCGGACATGCGAAGCAATTCTTGCTGCTGCTCCCGCAACCGTTTCAGCTGCCGGCGAATCTCCTCGGCTTCCTCTTCGTTCTCGGCCTGTTCCAGTGCCGACTGCAGCTTCGCCAACTCCTCGGTCAGATCTTCAGTGCGTTTGGCGAGTTCACGAAGCCGGCTGAGAACCTGACGATCTTCCGCGGCAGCCTGCTGCTCGGCGGTTTGCTGCTGAGCCTGTTGCTGCGTCTCGTAGCGATTTTCGTCGTCTTCCAACTCCAATTCATCGAGCTGCTGTTGTCGACTTTGACCACCTCCGCCGCCTTGACTTTGTTGTTGCTGTCTCTGTTGCCGCGAGACCTCAAACTCACGCGAACGCAACTTCAGCAGATTCGAAAAACTGCGTTGTGCCGACGAGCGAGCTTCAGGAAGATCCGTGGCGGCAAGGTTTTTCACGGTCTCGTTCATCGCCTGGTATGCCCGCAAACCGATTTCCTTGGACTTTGCGTCGGTCAACTTTTTCGCGATCTCTTCAAACTGAGCGATCGCCTCGGTTTGGGAGTCACTGATGGTCTGGATGTCTTCCGCCGCAGGTGTGGTGCCGGCCATCTCGAGTCGAATTTGATTCCAAATTGCGGTGATGATTTGTTTTTGCAGTTTCGCCAGTTCTTCGGCTTGCTGCTGTTGACCGGATGGTTGGCCGGGTTGGGACGGCGGCGGCGAAGCGCCTTCGCGAAAGATCTCTTCGAACGGGCGGACGTCGGCAAAGAACAGATCGCTCTCAGTCCGACGCGGTTTTCCATCCGGCCCGATGTCTTCGGCCCAAAAATAGAACGAAACCAAGTCGTCCGGTTTCGCCTGCAACGATTCAAAATCCAGCGTGTGATCGATGCTCGAATCAACGTTGCGAGCCAGGTTTTCGGCAAGCTCGACGGTCACTTCGGGTTCATCTTCGATCCGGTACGTGATCCCGGATTTCGAAATCCCATAGTCGTCACGAACGTTTGCACGCAGCGGCAGCTCTTGCAGCGCCGAGACGGTCACGTCGCGAGCCTTTTCGAGCTTCAATTTGGGCGGCTTGTTCGGCAGCACCTTGATCGACAATTCGGGCGGATACTTGTTTTCGCGTTTTTCGTCGTCAACCAATTTCAACAGATAGGTTTCCGATTGCTCGGCCGTAACGGTGGCAACATAGGCGGCATAACGTTGCGTCGGATCATCCGTTTTGGCATCGACGATCCGCGTCGCTGGCGAACAATCGATCAGCTCGCCGCCTTTCGTCGTCAGCGTGCATGAGATGACGGGTTTATTGAGCAGCAATCGCCACGTCACTTCGGTTCCCTGGACCACACTGACCTTGACCGTGTCTTCGACGGTGCGTGATTTCATCTTCGTGTACTCAGGAAACTCCAGCACGGCATCGCTACGTCGCAATTCAGGATACTCAAACACCTCGACCGAATACGTTTGGCTGTTCCAACGCGGCGATTCGATTCGATAAGACAGCGGTTGATCGACGCGAGACAGGAAACCGCCGACGATCGGATCGCTCAAGTTTCGTTTCATCAACACCTCGGATAGTCTGCCATCAACGAACTCCGTGATCAGCGTCGCCGTCTCGGGTGCCGACGCACTGAATTCGGCGGTCACCACCAGACTGGTGCCGCGTTCGATCGACACGTCACCGGGCAACACCGTCACATCCTGTTGCATTTCTGATTGGGACATCAGCGATGTCGGCAATAACGACGCGTCGGGATCCTGCCGGAAATCGATAAGGGACACGCCGATCGCAGCGGCCAGCGCACCGGCGCCACACAATCGCGAGGCCCACAATGACAAGGTCGACACCACCGTCTGCCAATCATGGGACCGGAAATGATCGTGTGTTTCGCCGATCAGATGCTGTCCGAGGGGGCCGGCCGTCTGTTCGTCATCCAGGTAAGCCGCCGTCAAAAGCCGTTCGCCCAACCCCGGAAACGCGGTTTCGATCTTCGAAGCCGTCGCTTGCACGCCCCCGGCCAGTCGACTCGCCAGAACCCACGACGCAGCCACCGCGATCACCAACACCGAAGCGATCAACGTCCATGTGGTGGCGTCGTCGATTTGCCCGGACGATTGCGCTCCGCGAAACATCAACGCGAACAACATGGCGATGATCGCGAACACGGCCAGCAACGTCCAAAAGTGTCTTGACCGGACACGACCGGAAACATGGTTCATCTCACGCCGAATGCGCTCGAGTTGACGTTCCGCCATGCCGAGTTTGGAATCGAATCGAAGATCGTTTCCGATGGGTGGGGTGTCGCTCATCGTTTCGTCACCTGGGACGGAGTACGCGGTTCTCTGCGAAAAAAGCTGCCTGAAACGAATGGCACGGGCATCAGCGTTGGTGTGCAGGCTTTGGCCGACCACCGTCGCTGCCCCGCAGCGACCGGGAACCGCCTAAAGGCTAGACACCAACGGTTGCTGAATCCCTTCGTACTGAAACCCGTGGCAAGGGTGCCTGAATCTGTTTGCCACATCGTTGCGGGGTGTAACATCATACCGCTGCCTGTTGACGGGTGGAGTCTTTGGCGGCGAGCAGGGTTTCCGCGGCGATGAATCCGAGCGTGGCCAGGATCAACCATTGCCACCAGCCTTGTCGCGCTTCCAATTCGATGTCGCGCAGTGCCCGCTCGGCGGTTTGTTCCTGCTGTCGCGCCAGCGGCGACGAGACGACGGCACCGAACTGGGCAATCCGATCCTGGTCGAACGACGTGGTCGCACTTTCCGTTGGATCCAGGTTGACCGCATAGGTTTCTCCATCGACCTCGACAAACCCCGGTTCGGTCGCGAGATCGTCGTCGCCGAGTGATTCACCGACGATCAGTGATTCCGGGGCGAGCTGCAGGTTTCGCCCCAACATGCCCAGCAGAATCGGGACAAACTTGGTCGACAACGCCAACTGGCTTTCCGAGGGTTGCCAGCCGCTCGCCAAGACCCAAACCTTACCAGCGGGAAGATCCGGATCGTCGTTGGCGACATCCCGTCGGATCAACAGCGGCGACCCGTCGTCCAACTTCAGCGTCACGCTGGGCACTTCGCCGAGCCCGTCAAGCCGACGGTGCTTCCAAATTCGAATGTTGCTGAAATCGTTCACTCCGGGATCCGAAAGCGGAGCGATCAGCGCGGAATTGAAATCGACCGACGCGATCAAGCGGTAGTCTTCCGTTTCGGATTCACTGATCGCCAGTTCGGGAGATTGCAACAAGCTCGCCAGCGCGACAACCGCGGCGTCATCGACGGCCCGATCGAGCACCACCAGAACGCGTCCGCCGGATGACAGGTATTGCTCGATCGCCTCGCGGCCGGACTCCAGTGTCGCCGATGCATTCAGGATCAGCAGCGGCGTCGTAGCGGGATCCAAGCCTTCGCCCCAATCAACCTCGGTCCGCCGTTTCAGCGTGACCTCCCGCGTGGGGTCGGACCAGGGCACCTGGCTGGCGTAGAACGAAAGGGTTTCACGAACCGCTGTTTCCGACGCCGGAGCAGGCTCCGCCGACGGCCCATCGGACGTCGAGGCGTTGCGTGGCGCTTCGACGAAGCGAACTTCTTGCTCGATCCGTTTGGGGCGAATGAAATGGAAGGTGTTGTCAAAACTGTCGCGGTCTCCCGAAACAGTCAACGTCGCCGTCCGCACCGGGTCGCCGTTTCCACCGGATTCGGGCAACTTGACCGAAAAGAACCGCGTTTGCCCCGGCGGCACTTGGATCACCGCGGCGTCCTCGTCCTGGTTTTCGAAGCGCAGTCGGAACGTGGACGTATCGCCGTCGTCGCTCTGTGTCACCTGGACACGAACCAGGTCAGCTGCCTCCTCTCGGATGGCTTCGTCGGTGTCGGCTGCCGGCATCTGTGGCATCACCCGCAGGCTCACGTTTCCGCGGGTGGTAGCGATCAGCGTTTCCATGTCCAACCACACACGACTGGGCCACTCATATCCTTGCAGCGTTTCGATTTCCGCGCCGGACTGCAGATCGCTCAACAGCACGATGCGGGTTTCGATGGTCGCGCTGGCATTGGGATTGTTCGGCGTGGCCGACACATTCTCCGTTGCCCCGAGTTCCAGCAGCGCTGCCTGATCGGCGGCGTAGCGGATTGCTTTGCCGACATCGGTCGATTGCCACGTCGGCGTCAATCGATCGATCGCATCGCGTGCAGCACTCTTGCGGGTGTCCGCGACCAGCCGAGTGGATTCCTCCAGCGACAACATCGTTCGCGGCACGGAATCAAAACCGATCACCGAAAACAATGTCTCGTCGTCTGCCTGCTCCAAAATCTGTTTTGCCTTGTTTGTCGCCTGGTCCCACAGGCCGGCGCGTTTCATGCTCGCACTCTGGTCGATCAACACGATCACCGCCTGTTTGACGCCTGCCACCGAATCGGATTCCGACAGCGGCAGAAACGGTCTGGCAAAAGCGAAGGCGAGCAGCAAAATCGCCGCGCATCGCAACAACAACAGCGGCCAATTTTCCAGTCGGCTGCGGCGTGTCAGCCGCGGCGGCGTCGAATCGAGAAACATCAGCGAACTGAATTCGACTTCGCCCCTGGGTTGTCGCCGGATCAAGTGAAACAGGATCGGCCCGGCAACAGCCAGAGCGCCTAGAAAGTACAGCGGTGCCAAAAAACTCATCGTCGCACTCCCTCGCTGATCGACCGGTGTCCCGACTTGCCGAGTCGGTTTCGGGCGTGGATCAAACTCGACAGCGCCAGATCGAGCGGTTTGTCGGTGATCAGTTCATAGAATCCGACGCCCGTCGATTCACAAATCGATTCGATCTCGCGGCGGTGTAGCTCGAATCGCTCGGCGTAGTTCGCTTTCGCCGCAGACGGGTCGACGTAGATCTGTTGGCCGGTTTCGACGTCGGTCACCATCGCCGGATCCTTGATCCCTAACTCAAGTTCACCCGGATCGATCATCCGCAACAACACGACTTCGTGGCCGCGTGCGCGAAGCGCTGCCAATTGCGTCTTCAGCATGCCCGGCGGGGCCAGCAGATCACTCATCAAGATCACCAGCCCGCGACGCGGCACCAACGAAGTCACTTGGCGAAGCGGGGCTTCGATGTCGGTCCCCTTGCCGACAGCCGGACGAGACAGTTCGACCAGAATTTGGTGAAACTGTTTTGCACCGAGTTTCGCCGGCAGAAAATCACCGAGTTCGGCATCGAACGTCAGCACACCGACCGCATCGTGTTGCATGGTCAAGAAATAGGCCAGCGTCGCGGCGACCGTACGGGCATATTCCATCTTGCTGTACTCGATCGATCCATAGCCCATCGAACGGCTTTGATCGACGGCCAGGTAGCAACGCCGGTTGGTCTCGTCTTCGAATTTTTTGATGAAGTAACGATCGCTCCGCGCGTAGAGCTTCCAATCGAGGTTGCGCAAGTCATCACCGGGCACGTAGGCGCGGTATTCACTGAACTCGATCGAACTGCCGTGAGTCGGACTGCGGTGCAAGCCCGAGAAAAAACCTTCGACGACCGTCTTGGCGCGCAGCTTCAAACTCTTGATCCGCATCAGTGCCGCGGGGTCGACACCGGCGCGATCATTCGCATTGGAATTCGATCCGGCGGCAGGCGGTCCGGCAGTCTTTCGTTGCACGGGGGGCGCCCCGGCATTGGCGGCGGCGCTCATGGCTTGGGAATCGTCTCCAACAGCTTGTCAATGATTTGCTCGATCGTGACCCCTTCGGCTTCGGCCTTGTAGGTCGGCAGCACGCGGTGACGTAGCGTCGGATGCGCCAGCGCGACGATGTCGTCGGTTTGGACATGGGCGCGGCCCATCAACAACGCGCGAGCTTTGGCGCCCAACACCAGGGTCTGCGAGGCGCGCGTGCCGGCACCCCAGCCGACCCATTCGTTGACAAAGTCGGGCGAACCGTCGCGGTTGGGACGGGTGGTTTGAGCAATCTTGACGGCGTACTCGGCGATCGGCGTCGCGATCGGGACGTCGCGGACCGTCTGTTGAAACTGCAACACGTCTTCGCCGGAGAACAGCGGATTGATCGGCTCGGGTTTCGACGCGGTCGTCCGCAGCACCACCGACAACTCGTCCTCAGGCGGCAAATAATCGATTTTGACGTTAAACAGAAACCGATCGAGCTGGGCTTCCGGCAGCGGGTAGGTGCCTTCCATTTCGATCGGGTTTTGCGTCGCCAAGACGAAGAACGGCTCGGGCAATTCGTAACGCGTGCCGGCTGCCGTCACCTGGTGTTCTTGCATCGCTTCGAGCATCGCCGCTTGGGTCTTGGGCGGCGTTCGGTTGATCTCGTCGGCCAAAATGACGTTGGCAAACACCGGTCCTTTGACAAACGTCAAACCACGATGTCCGTCCGTCGTTTCCTCCAAGATTTCGGTTCCGACGATATCGACCGGCATCAGGTCGGGCGTGAACTGGATGCGGCTGAACTGCAGATGGAACACTTGGGCGACGCTGCGGACCAGCAAGGTTTTCGCCAACCCCGGAGGCCCGGTGATCAAACAATGGCCGCCGGCAAGCAGACTGATCAGCAACTGTTCGATGACGTCGTGCTGCCCGACGATGGTTTTGGAAAGTTCGCCGACGATTTTTTCGCGGGCGTCTTGGATCTGCTCGACCACGTTGGTGTCAGTGACTGTCATTGGCTAGTTGCTAGGTGGGTCCGAACAATGAAAGGCGTCCCGATGTGGGAAGCCGCTGATGAAGTGATAAAAGGCAAAACGGAAATTGCACTCGCACAAGTGATGCAGTGGGCGGCGATTCAATGGGCGGCGATTCAATGAGTCATGGCGTAGGTGACGATGTTGATGCCCATCGGGTAGGCCTTTTTGACGGAAAACTCACGAAAGTACTCTTCGTCTTCGCCTTCGCGTTCCCAACCGTCACCCAGATCCGTGTTGTGGCAGATGAAGACCATGATCCGATCTTTGTCGTCGACGATCGCGCGATAGTGTGGCACGCTGTTGTCGCTGCCGTCGCGGGTGTCTTCCCAAGTGACCGATCCCCAAGCCCTGCCGATCGCAGGGACTTGCGGTTTTTCTTTCATGTCGTAAACGTTGTGGAAGATCTCGTGGTCCAGCGGGACTTCGAACGGCTTGCGATCGGGAAAGACTCGTTCGAGCTCGAACGCCAGGTTTTCGTACTGGGTGTCGCCCCAGAAATCGTCCACCATCAGAAAACCGCCGTTGAAACAATACTTGCGTAGCGCCACCACCTCGGCTTCACTGAACACCAATCCGCCGGGTTCGATCATGTACAGGAACGGATAGTCCGACAGATTTTCGTCGGTCAGATTGACGATCACGGGATCCGGATTGACTTTGATCGTCGTCAGTTGCTGCAGCCGCAACGAGAAATTCAGGTCGCTGTCGGGGTAATCCGTCCGCCAGCCGCCGCCGCCACGCCCGCGACCGTAATACGAGTCGTAGTAAACCCGCGCGAAGGTGAAGGTGTCGCCGGGGAACTGCCGATCGACCTCCCACTGCGGAACGCCACGCCGGTCCTCTTCGATACTGCGAAAGCGACGTCCCCACTGGGCCAATGCGATGCCGGCCGCACCGACGACCAACATCGCCGTCAGCATCACGAAGGTCTTGGATCGTTGGCGGATCATTCGACGACACTCTCCGCGGCAGGAATCTCGGACGGATTGGCTTCGCCCGGCGGCGAAGGATCGGGCGAATCGGGCGCGTCTTGCTCCGACGCGTCGGACTTCTCTTCAGCTGGCTTCTCATCCACCGTTTTCTCGTCCGCGGCAGTCTCTTCATCCGGGCCTGCCTGCTCCGCCGGCGTCCGTGGTTCTTGCAGCGCGAGCAGCAGATGGTGGGCATCGCGGTACCGCGGTGCGATCAACAGGGCGTCGATCAGGTGCTCGGTTGCCGCGTCGATCTCGCCGGCGGCGGCCAGCGATTGAGCCAGTTGAAAATCCAGACCGGCCACGTCCACCGGATCCATCGCTTGCAGCGCACGCAACGAATCGATCGCTTTCTCGCTTTGATCCAGTTCACGACATGCCGTCACCAGCGATTGATGCACGTCCAGCGCGAACGGCTGGATCTCAAGTGCATGGACGGCAGACTGCAGCACCGACGACCAGTCGTTTTGCGATTTCTCCATTTCAATGAAACGCTGCAAACTCGGTAAAGCATCGGAAGAAACGGAAAAAAGCTGTTTCAAAACCTCACGCTCTTTCTCTACCTCTCCCAGTTCGCGGTAACAGACCGCAAGCGATTCCAGCACGCCTTCCGACTCGCCCGTCGCGGCGTTCTTCTCCACCAGCAACTCAAGGTGCTCCGCCGCGTCGGCGTATTGCTTCCTCGCCAGCGCCGCCCGTGCCGACGTCATGCGGGCCCAGTAGTTGTTGGGGTTCTCCTCGGCCCACCTTAAAATTTCAGCCGGGTCGGCGTCTTCATTTCCTGGTTCGTCGGGCATCTGGCGGCGCGTGAACTCCAGTCCGTTGCCAAAATCAGTGGCCAACGTGCGCGCATATTCAGCAAAGCCGGTTTCAATCCGCTCCATCGGGGCGATGTTTTTCGCCAACGCTTCGTTGATCGGAATGCCTTCGGCAAGCGATTCGAGCGTCGCGTTCAACGCGTCCGCTCCGTACTGGTCGATCAGGTAACGGACGACCAGCGATGATTCGTAGTACGCGAATTGCAGATGGGTGGGTGAGGGCGGATTGAGGAATGCACCGCTTAACTGGGACACCGGGGTGAAGTCGTCGCCCAGGATCATCTCACGGTAACGGGCGGTCATCGACTGTCCCCATCGGGGGTCCCGCTCAAGCTCTTCATAGACAGAGATCCCTTCGCTCAACCATCGCGGCATTCGGTTTTTGGTTTTGGTCAGCGTGATCACGTGGCAAAATTCGTGCCACAGCACGCTCTTCCAGTTCGACGGTCGCGGCCCTTGCGACGCCGGGCTGTTCGCCGTGATCACGCGCCCGAAGCACACGCCCAGAAAACCCTCGCCGCCGGGAAGCCCGAAGGTCCGGATGGCGAAATCGCTTTGCTTCGGAAAGATCTCCACGATCACGGGGCGCGTCAGTTCCAATTGGTACTTTTCGCAAAGCACCTGCTTGGCTTCGGACAACAGTTCCGCAACCGCATTGCCATAGACCTTGCGCTCGCGCGGATCCATTCGAATCAGAATCTCTCCCGGTTCGCGCTGTTCCTCAAACCCCAACTCGGCGACCGGATCATCGACGTCACGGGGTGTCCCCTTGGCCTCGCTGGCCCGGATCGTTTCGAACCCGTCGATGCGATCTTTCAGTGTCATCAAGTTGTAGGCGACGACGTTGTACGGATCTTCGCTGTTGACCTGTTCGGCGAGTTTCCAGCCGACGTCATCATCGCCCAGACGCAACAGATCTTGAGCCAACTGGAAGGTGGCGGGGATGTGCGAGGGGTCAAACGTCAACGCCAATCGCTGATAGTGAGCCCCCTCGGCGAAACGGTACTTGTCGGACAATTTGCGTCCGATCAGATGATCCACTTCGGGGTTGGTCGGCCACCATTGCAGTGCCTGTTCACGAAACGCTTTCTCTTCGTCGTAGTCACCGTCCAGGTGGGCGAGCACGGCCTGGAGCGCGAACGCAGCAGGGCTTTTGGGATTCGTTTTCAGCATTTGCTCGATCGTCGCCTCCGCCCCGGCGTAGTCTTCGCGATCGATCTCTTTTTCCGCTTTCAGGATCAACGCCGGTTCATAGACCGGATTGAGCCGCAGCGATTGGACGAGTGCCACTTGAGCTTGTTGCGGGTCGGACGATTGCAGCGCGACCGCACGCAGGTAATCCAGCCGAGCGTCTTCGAGTTCGCGTTGCTGGGCTTTTGCGACCGTTTCGGCGGCGACGGCAAAATCACCTTTGCTGATCGCCAGCTGGGCGGTGGCGATCAACGCTTCGAGATTGGTGGGGTCTGTCTCGAGCACGCGGTCGTAAAAGTTTTTGAGAATGATCCGGGCGTCGATCCCGTTCTCTGCAAAAAAACGTCCCGCTGCGATCAGCGTATCGGACGTCGCATACTTCAACTGGCCGGTTTGCAAATAGCGCTGAATCATCGCCGCTTCACTGGCCGCCCGATCGGGAAGATCATTGAAATGCGCGACATCCATTCCCAGCACTCGGAGCGGCAAACTGGTCGGATAGCGGCCGATCGCGGCGTCGTAGGTTTCCAGCGCCGGTTCGTATTGCCCGGTCGCCAATTGGCATCGAATCAGCAGTTCCGACCAGCGGCGATTCCAAATCCCCCGGTCGACTTCGGCCTTGGCGATTTCTTCGGCCTGGTCAATTTTCCCCGACAGAAATAACGCTTCGGCTTCGGAGTAATTGGCCGCCAGCGCGGCATGGCACGGCAGAAGCAACAACAACAAGGCGAATGTGGCGGCCCGCAACCGGCCGGCCGCGATGAGGGAGTGAGGCTTCGGTTGCCGGTCTCGAGTCCTCTCCGCCGCGATACTGGACACTTGGGTGATGTGTCGACAAACACGATGACTTTGACAACTCGGCACGGGGCGGCGCTGCAACACAACGCGAAAGGCAGACGGTCGAAACACGGCGGTGGGCACCATTGGGCGGGACGGTTCAATCGCACAACGTACGATTGTAGCGGAACGGACCAGGGCAAGGGTCGATCGAGACAGTTCGGGCGCGTTCCTATATCCGGCGCGTAGTCCGGCTGGTATCCTGTAGCGGTTCAGTAAGCGTGGCACCTTTTGATTGTGGGAACGGAATGGATAACTCGGTCGAGTCAGCAGGGAACGACGGGGCGGCGATGGGCGAGCTTTCGGCAGCCGACGCGGCACGTCTTAACGATGCCAAAAAACAGATCAGCCAGGAACTTGGCAAAGTCATTGTCGGACAGCAGGAAGTGATCGAAGAGATCATGATCGGGCTGTTCAGTCGCGGCCACGTTCTGCTCGAAGGCGTCCCCGGGCTGGCCAAAACGTTGATGATCAGCACACTGGCGCAAACGATGGACCTGGCGTTTTCTCGCGTCCAGTTCACCCCCGACCTGATGCCAGCCGACGTCACCGGAACGGAGATCATCGAAGAGGACCGTTCGACCGGGCACCGCGGGTTTCGGTTCATGGAAGGCCCGTTGTTCGCCAACATTATCCTGGCCGACGAAATCAACCGCACGCCGCCCAAGACCCAAGCGTCGCTGTTGGAAGCGATGCAGGAACGGCAGGTCACGGTCGGACGAACCCGCCACCCGCTGCCCAATCCCTTCTTTGTGCTGGCCACGCAAAACCCGATCGAACAGGAAGGCACCTACCCGTTGCCCGAAGCGCAACAGGACCGCTTCATGTTCAAGGTGTTTGTCGAATACCCCTCGTTTGATGAGGAGTTCGAAGTCGCGCGGCGAACCACCGGCATGGAAACCGGCGACGTCCAAGCGGTGCTCAACGCCGAAGAGATCATCCGTTTGCAAGACTTGGTGCGACGGGTACCGGTCAGCGATCATGTGGTGCGTTACGCGTTATCGTTGGTTCGCCAAACCCGCGTCGGTGACAACGGCGTGCCGGATTTCGTCAACGACCTGGTCGGTTGGGGCGCCGGTCCGCGGGCCGTCCAGTTTCTGATCCTCGGCGGCAAGGCCCGGGCACTGTTGGAAGGTCGTTTTCATGTCTCGATCGACGACATCCAACAACTGGCCAAACCCGTCCTCCGTCACCGCATGGTGGTCAATTTTGCCGCCGAAAGTGACGGGGTGACCAGTGACAATGTGATCGATCGCATCGTAGCGGCGACACCGACGACCGAAGACGAGCTTTCGCGTGATGCCCGATTCCAAAAAATATTTGCGTCCTGAAGTCACGCAGCGAATCCGTCGAATGGAACTGACGGCGCGTCGTGTGGTCGAAGGATTCCTGTCGGGCATGCACCGCAGCCCCTATTTCGGCCAGTCGATCGAATTCCTGCAGCACCGCCAATACAACACCGGTGACGAGCTTCGTCATATCGATTGGAAGGTGTACGCGCGACAGGATCGCTTGCACATCAAACAGTACGAAGAAGAAACGAATTTGCGGTTGACGTTGCTCGTCGATCGCAGCGCCAGCATGTCTTACGGCGAAGGCGAAACGAACAAGTTCGATTACTCCGCGTCCATCGCCGCGTCGCTGGCGTACTTGGCCCTGCGCCAGAAAGATGCCTGCGGGGTGATCACGTTCGACACCGAAGTCCGTGACATCGTGCCGGCCAAAAGCAATCAGCAGCAACTGGCGCGAATTTTGTCGATGCTGGATCAGGTCGGGGCCGATGGCCGAACCGATTTGGTTCGCGTCGCCAAACAGGTCGGCCAGGCGATCCCCCGTCGTGGCTTGGTGTTGATCGTTTCGGACTTGCTGGGAATCGATTCACTGGTCGAAGGGATGCGGGTGCTCCGTTCGCGGGGACACGACGTCGCCTTGTTCCACGTCTTGCATGACGACGAAATCGAATTCCCCTTCAACGGTGCGACGCGGTTCGAAGGGCTCGAAAGCGACGACATGCTCAACTGCAATCCCCGCGCGCTGCGACAGGGTTACGTCGAGGCGCTCGATCAATTCTTAAACGCAACACGTAAAGCGTGTGGTCGGCTTTCGATCGACTACATCCAAGTCCGAACCAGCGACCCACTGGATGCACTGCTGGCACGATTCCTGTCGCACCGCACCTCGCTTCCCAAGCTGCGCCGGTAAGGAGGCCGCCAACCATGTTCTTGTACCCCGCTCTGCTGGCCGGCTTTGCCTTCGTCGCCGTGCCGTTGTTGGTCCATTTGATCAACATGCTGCGTCACCGTCGACGACGTTGGGCGGCGATGGATTTCTTGTTGGCCAGTTATCGAAAACAAAAAAAGTGGCTGCGACTGCGGCAATTGTTGCTGCTGTTGACCCGTCTGGCCGTCGCCGCGGTGTTGGTCATGATGCTCTGCGGATGGACCGGCGGCCGTCAACTCCTGGGTGCCCTGGGTGGGCAAACGACGCACCACATCATCATCCTGGACGACAGCTATTCGATGGGCGACGCCAGCGGGGGCGGTGAAACGACCTCGTATGATCGGGCCTTGCAGGCGTTGCAGCAGCTGACACAACGGTTGGTCAACGACGAGGGCAATCATCAAATGACCGTGATGCGCGCCAGTCGCGCTGCCCTGGCCGTCCAGGGTGGCAGCGATTCCGGCGACGTCGCCGCGGACCTGTCCAGCCAAACCGTCCTGGGCGACAGCAGTCTGATCGCACGCGTGATGGCGACCGCAGTGTCACCGATCCGAACCGATCTGGTCCCGGCGTTGGACCTGGCCGGCGAATTGGCCGCCGCAACCTCGGCGGACAACCAATACGTCTACATCGCCAGCGACTTTCGCGCCCGAGACTGGGGTTCGACCGAGCGGCTGGCCGAAGCGATGCGCAAGTTTTCCAGCGACGATCTAAAGGTCCGCATGATCGACTGTGCCAATCGTCCGGAACGGAACCTGGCCGTCACCGATCTCGCCCCCGTCCAAGACGTCTGGGTCGCCGGTGTTCCCGTTGTCGTCCGCGCGACGATCAAGAACTACAGCGGCCGCGAAGTCAAGAACGTCACACTGGCCTGCCGCGTGATTCGTTATGGAGACCAGGTTCAATCGGTCGATCCGTCGCGCCGCGTCAGCGGTGTCGTCGATTCGTTGCCCGGGTTGGTCATCGAGTCACTGGCCGCCGGTGCCGAAATCACCAAATCGTTTCAAGTCTTCATCGCCGAAACCGGGACCCATGCGATCGAAGTGGAACTGCCCTCGGATGCGTTGGCCGCCGACAACCAAAGAACCTGCACGCTGCCGCTGAGCGATGTCGAACGCGTGCTGGTGATCGATTCGGATCTGGAAGAAGCCGGCGCGTACACCGTCGCTGCCGTACTCGATCCCGGCAGCCAAGTTCGTATCGGTGCTCAGCCGGACATCAAACCGCCGGCGTTTCTGCGCAGCGCGACAATGGAGATGTTGGCACCTTACCGCGCGATCTACTTGATGGATTTGCCACAGATCAACGAAACCACCGCAACGGCATTGCAGCAATACGTTGAAGCAGGCGGCGGGATCGCCTGGTTCCTCGGAGACGCCGTTCAGGCGAACGACTACAACCGCATCTTGTTGACTCAAGATCGACGCCTGTTGCCCGCACCGCTGCAAACGATCGAAACGGTGCCCGTCGGCGGGTCTACCCAAACCGGCGATGTCTTGTTCGGCGACAACGATACCTTCCTGGATCCGCTACGCAGCGCCGGGGATGCTTCGCTGTCGATGATCGGCGTCGCAAAGGGGTGGACGCTGAGCGATGACGCAGACGCGACCGGAGAGCCCCGTCGCTATCGCAAGGTGTTGGTCCGCCGCGACGGCATTCCCTTGGTCACCGAACACACCTCCGGCGCGGGAACCGTCATCACCGTGCTCAGCAGTCTCGCCCCGGACTGGACCAACTGGCCCGGCGACCCGACGTTTGTTCCGTTCATGTTGCTGTCCAACGCACGGCTCTGGAGCGGCGCCAGCGCGTCGACGTCCCACGCGGTCACCGAACCGCTTCGCAAGACCCTTTCCACCCGATCCTATTTTCCGGAAATGAAATTGGTGACACCCGCCCAGTCCCCTCCCCGCGTGGTGATGGAAATCATCGGCACCGAAGCGGAAGCGGACACGGTCCGTGTGTCGCTCGATCCGGTCGAACGCTTGATCGCCAGCGAATCCAACGTCGACGAACTGCTGCGTCCCGGGCTGTTCGAGTGGGGACTTTTGAAAGCCGATGGCGGCGGCGAGGTCATCCCCTCGGCCAGCACGATCGTCGGGGGTGAGGGTGACTTGGAACGCGCCGACGCTGCCGAGATTCGTCGAGCCCTGCTGCCGATCGACGTGCAATTTGTGTCCAGCGAAGATTGGCGGCAACAGAACCAGTTCGCCGGCAGTTCCACCCTCGGGCTGATGCTGTTGGCGCTGCTCGGGTTGCTGTTGGCGGCCGAACAGGCATTGGCCTATTGGGCCAGCTATCACACTCGGGCACCCGTTTCGACCGGCGGCACGCTGGCAGCGGATGATCCGCGTGGCGGATCAAAGCGTCACGAATTTGGTTTGGCGGCGGGAGGGCGATCGGCGTGAACGAAACACTAGAACAGTCCACCGAGAGCAGCGTGGCGCTGGAGAGCACCGTTTATGAATTCGCCCGCGCCGCGTCGATCGAAGGCTGGTGGTGGTGGGCGTTGTTGTTGATCTCGACCGCGGTGGTGATTTTTGGCTGCGCACGGTTTTACCGACGCGACACCGCGGAACTCTCCCGTTCGGTCCGTTTCACCCTGATTTTTTTGCGGCTGACGATGATCGTCGCCCTGCTGTTTTTCTTCTTTGACCTGCAACGCCGCACCCAGCGCGAGATCCTGCGACCGAGCGAAGTCGTGGTGTTGGTCGACACCAGCCAAAGTATGTCGCTGGCCCAGTCGGACGCGGTCGGCAGCGAGAGTCGCGCCAAGCGCGCCGCAGAACTGCTGGCTGAAAACGAATTGGTTGAACGTCTCGGTCAACAACACCGCGTCAGCGTGTACAGCTTCGGAGACGCCGCCGAACCCCTGTTGTTGCAATCCGGTGGCGGAACCGAAATGGATTCCGAGCCCGAGCAGGACGACGCGGTCCAGCCGGCAACGTCCATTCGTCAACCCTCACCGGTCGCCATCACCGGTCTGATCTTGCTCGGCGTCGCACTGGCGCTGTCGCTCGCATCGCTGTTGGTCGGCGGCTTGTCGGCCCCCACGTCGGATTCGCAGTCCGGCGGTGGACGCGAAAGCCTGGGCTGGTTGCTGGGCGTGACCGCGGTGACGATGTGCGTCGGCATCTTGTTGTGCGGCTGGGCGTACAGCAGCACCACCTCGCGATCGTTCGCGTCGCTGGTCGGGTTGGCCGACGACGCGCCCGAAGCAACCGACGATGAAGATTCAAACGAGCAGGCGGATCCGGCCCAGCAACCGATCAAGGTGCTCAACTGGGAAGACGCCATCGCGGCATCAGCATCGCAAAGCCGGATCGGTGATGCGATCACCAACGTGTTGGCCAGCCACGACCCCACGACGCTGGCCGGCATCGTGGTGATGACCGATGGGCAAAACAACGGGGGCAGCAACGTGGCCTCGGCGATGGCCCTGGCGAAACGCAGCGAAGTTTCGGTGTACCCCGTCGGGCTCGGCAGCAGCAAGCCTCCCACGAACGTCCGCGTGGTCGACCTCGATGCCCCCAAACGCGTTTATCCGAACGACAAATTTGCCGTCTCGGCCGTGCTTCAAGGGACCGGCGGCGACGCGTTGGATATCGAAGTCCAGCTGCTCGACGGATTGGACGCAACCACCGCCGACGGCGGAGCCTCCAATGCGTTGCCGACCGAAGTGATCGATTCACAATCGGTCAAATTGAACGGCGACGGCTCCCTGGTCGGCATCAAATTCGAGCTTGAACCCCAATCGGTCGGACGGCGACGACTGGCCATCCGAATTCTGCCGGTCGAGAAGGACCAAAACCAAAAAGATGATGTCAGCGACGCGCGGTACGAAGTCGTCGCGCGTAAGTTACGCGTGCTCACGATCGCCGGCGGTCCGACCCGCGAATACCGCTTCGTCCGAAACCTGCTGCACCGAGAAAAATCAATCCGCTTGGACACCTGGCTGCAAACCGGTCAACCGGGAATGAGCCAGGACGCCGATCAACTGTTGACCGAGTTTCCCGCGACCCCGGCGGAGCTGTTCGAGTATGACGCGATCGCGATGTTCGATCCCGATTGGACTCAGATCCCTGCGGCCTCGATCGAGTTGCTCGATCGCTGGCTCGCTTCCCAGTCGGGAGGCTTGATCATCGTCGGCGGACCGGTCTATCACCCCCGATGGCTGCGTCTGCGGACCGACCCGCGCGTCGCCCGCATCGCCAGCTTCTTCCCGGTCACCTTTTCCAGTCGAGGGTTGATGATGGGATCGGGTCGCGAAGGGGGCGAGACGGCTTGGCCGCTGGAATTCACCCCCGAGGCGCGGCGCGCCGAGTTCCTGTGGGTGACCGATGAACCGGAGACCAGCTTCGAAGCCTGGGATTCGTTCGGCGGCGTCTATGATTACGTCGGCGTCAAAGCGGCCAAACCGATCGCCAAGGTTTACGCCTATTTCTCCGATCCGACGACGCGGATCTCGGATTCGTTACCCGTTTACATGGCCAGCCAGTTCTATGGCGCCGGTCGCGTGTTCTTTCAGGGCAGCGGCGAAATGTGGCGGATGCGCCGCGAAAGCGATGCCTACTTTGATAACTACTACACCAAACTGATTCGCTGGGTCAGCGAAGGACGGTTGTTGCGTGACAGCAACCGGGGCTTGCTGTTGGTCGATTCGCCCCGGGCAATGGTCGGCGACACCATCACCGTTCGTGCGGTGTTGACCGACGAGCAGTTCGAGCCGCTGACCGTGCCGGAGGTCAAGGCAAAACTGATCACGCCCAAGGGCGTTGAAGACGTTCGTCTGACGCCCGTCGAAGGCGAATCGCGACCGGGAATTTACAGCGGTCGATTTGTCGTTCGCACCGACGGCAATCACGAATTGCGTCTGACACTCGGCGACGCGCTCGGTGAAGAAGTCTTTCGCCAAAACGTGCAGGTGCGGCTGCCGACGGTCGAACTGGAACGCCCCCGCCGCAACGACGAAGACTTGGCGAGCTTGGCCGAGACGACGGGCGGGGAATACTGGAAAGTCGAAGCCGACGCGGCGGGAGACTCGCTGACCGAAAACATCGTCGGCACCATCAGCCCCCAGCCCCAAACCACGATTCTTCCCGGAACCCCCGACGCGATTTTCACCGAGCGCAGAAACGCAATGCTGTTGTGGCTGATCGCCAGTGTGCTGACAATGGAATGGGTCATTCGCAGACTACACAGGTTGGCTTAACATGCTTGATCCCGAACTTCAATCGTTGCTTCAATCGCTGCGTGGGCGGATCCGCCGCTACGTGGTTTGGGACTCGGTGCTGGCGATCATCGCCGTCGTTCTGGTGGCGTTTTGGATCGGACTGTTGATCGACTACGTGCCCGTCACACTCGGCGGCACCGAAATGCCTCGCTCGGCACGCGGGATCCTGCTCGCCGCCGTCGGATTTGCGGTGTTCGTGATCGTTGTCCGAATGCTGATCGATCGATTGAGCCGGCCGCTTCCCGACGACAGTTTGGCGTTGTTGGTCGAACGACATCATCCGCAACTCGCCGGCCGATTGGTGACCGCCGTCCAGTTGTCGCGACCGGGCCGAACGGGCGATTCGCACTCGCCCGACCTGTTGCGTCTGGTACACCGTGAAGCATCCGAGTCGGTGGACGAAGTGGATCCGGGGCGTGTGTTTCGGATGCAACCCCTGATACAGAAAGCCGCCTTGGCCGGACCGCTGTTGCTGTTGGCGCTGATGTTTGCCGCCTACAGCCCGAGTGCGTTCGCCCGCGCGGCGGCTCGATTGACGCTACTGTCTGACGCCCGGTGGCCGCGGCGGGCCAGACTGGAAATGGTCGGAGTCGACTTGCCGACCGTCAGTGCGTCCAACATCCAAGATTCCGACCCACAGCGAATCGAATTTGAAAACGGCGTGATGCGATTGCCCACCGGCAGCAGCGGTATCTTGCGGATTCGCGCCTCCGCCGAGGACGCCGAAGTCCCCTCGGCGTGCACCGTCTATTACGAAACCGATGACGGCACCCGCGGACAATCCAACATGCGTCGGGTGGGACGCCAGCGCGACGGCTACCAAGCGTTTGTGCTCGACGGCCCCCCGCTCAGCAACCTCGCGTCGTCGTTTTCGTTCTCCATCCAAGGCCTCGATGATCGATTGGTCGACTATCGGATCGAAGCCGCCGAGCCCCCGGCGATTTCGGCGATGAATGTCAAGATTCGTTACCCCGATTACCTCCGTGATTCCGCCACCTCCACCGCAACGGATGAATCCGAATACGATTTCGAAACTCCCTACCAAGCCGGTTTGCGGATCAGCGAAGGCAGCGGTGTGACGCTGGAAGCGGTTTCGAGTCTGCCGTTGGGCGATGTCGACGTGGTGCTGGAATCGGATGGGCAAGAAACCCGAGTGACGGACCTGACGTACGCCGATGACCGCCAGTCCGTGCGGTTGAAACTGGACACCTTCGACAATCCGACCGCGATCCGCATCGTCCCCTCCGACCCCGATGGCATCAGCGCCCAGGCGCCGTTCCGATATTTCCTGGGCGCCATTCTCGATGAACCTCCCAGCGTCTCGCTAGCGCTCAACGGCATCCAATCCGCGGTCACACCGATCGCCCGACTGCCGCTGGAATGTGTCGCCGAAGATGACTACGGCGTCGTTTCGGTGACCGCATTCGTCGCCCAGAGCGCCTCGGCCAACCAAGGGGATGGCGGAAACGCCTCTGCCCCGCCGGAACTGGCCGAGCCGATCTCGCAACGGCTGGAATTGGACCGTGATGGACAGGCCGGTGCCGTCATCGATCTTCGTGAACTGACCAATTCCGGGCAGATCCCCGCCTTGCAGCCCGGCAGCGCGATCAGCGTCTATGCCGAAGCACGCGACGGATACAACTTGGACGGAACCCATCTGACCACCAGCGAAATCTATCGCTTGCAAGTTGTGACGCCTGAGGAACTGTTGACGCTGATGGAGCGACGGGAACTCGGACTCCGCACCCGGCTCGAACAAACCGTCACCGAAACCCAGGGACTGCGCGACCAACTCGCTGGATTCCGATCCGATCGGTTCGAGCTGTTGATGGAACGCCAGCAAGGCGAATCGGAACAACAGACACGGCAACGCGAACTGCGAATCATCGGGCTGCGGGTCCAACAAAGTGGCTTGCAGGCCAGCAAAACCGCCGAAGAATTGACCGGGATCGCCGAGTCGCTTGACGACCTGCTGTTGGAAATGGTCAACAATCGAGTTGACTCCAAAGATCGACAGGAAAGACTTGGCAGTGGCGTCCGCGATCCGCTGCGGAAGATCGTCGATGTCTCCATGGAGCAGCTCAAGCAGCAGATCCGAGCGATCGAAGGTTCCATCGAACAGCCCGAACAGGCCCTGGAGCACACCGAGGCCGCGATCCAGACCGCCGACCAAGTGCTCTTGGAGCTGACGGCCGTTTTGGAGAAGATGCTTGACTTGGAAAGCTACAATGAGCTGTTGGACTTGGTTCGCGGCCTGATCCAGGATCAAGAACAACTCAAAGAAGACACCCAGCAAGAACGTAAAAACCGTGTCAAAGACCTGTTCAAATAACCGGCACTAAACTGCCGCAGACCTGGAAAACGATATGTGGGACAATGACTTGATGAATGAATCGAATCGCTCGGTCACAAGTCGAGCCGCCATGCGTCAATCCACTCCCTTCCGCGTCCTCGCGGCCGGTCTCTTCGTCCTCTCGGCCTCCCTCTGTGGGGCCGGCACCGCCACCGCCCAAGATCCTGCCCCGGAGTCGGATCTGGTGCTCCGCCAAGCCGGCGTCGCCGATCGCTACCAACGTCTCGAAGAACTGTTGCTGCGTCTGGCTGACGTCGAGGCCGCTGAAAACCCCGACCGCGCGGCGTTGCTGCGTCAGGCGGCCAAGCAGTCTCGAGAAAAGTTCGTGTTGCAGCAACTTAGAAACGCCAGCGAAGCACTCCGAAACGAAAAATTCTCCGACGCCGTCAGCAATCAAGATTCGGCCAGCACCGGTCTGGCCGAGATCTTGAAACTGTTGACCAGCGAAGACCGGGCCAACCGGATTCGCGATGAAAAAGAGCGGTTGTCGAAGATGATCAAGGATCTCAAACGCATCGAACGCTCTCAACGAAGCACCCGTGCGCGGACCGAAAACGGGGCCGAACTCGATCAACTCGAGAAAGAACAGGAGTCGATCGCTGAACGCGGACAAGAGTTGAAGGACCAGCTCGCCGAGGAAAACGGGGGAGACAAGGAGTCGGGAGACAAGGAGTCGGGAGACAAGGAGTCGGGAGACAAGGAGTCGGGAGACAAGGAGTCGGGAGACAAGGAGACGGGAGACAAGGAGACGGGAGACAAGGAGACGGGAGACAAGGAGACGGGAGACAAGGAGGGAGAACCTAAGGAGGGAGAACCTAAGGAGGGAGAACCTAAGGAGGGAGAACCTAAGGAGGGAGAACCTAAGGAGGGAGAACCTAAGGAGGGAGAACCCAAGGAGGGAGAACCCAAGGAGGGAGAACCCAAGGAGGGAGAAGCTAAGGAAGGAGAAGCTAAGGAAGGGGAAGCCAAGGAAGGGGAAGCCAAGGAGGGGAAAGAGCAATCTGGATCGGAGCAGCAGGGCCAGCAAGGCGAGCAGGGACAACAAAGTCAGCAGCCACAATCGCCGCAGCAACAGGCCGAACAGAAGTTGCAGCAGGCGATCGAGAAGATGCGGCAAGCGGAGCAGGACTTGGAACAGTCCAAGCGAGACGAAGCGGTCGAGGACCAGTTGGCGGCCGAAGAAAATCTGCGTCAGGCGATCGACGAACTCGAACAAATCCTGCGTCAACTTCGGGAAGAAGAGATGCAGAGGGAACTTGCCCGACTGGAGAGTCGTCTGAAGAAGATGGCTGCGATGCAATCCAAAGTGATCGACGACACCGCGGAATTGGCTGCGACCCCGAAATCGCAACGCAACCGGCAAACGGACTTAAAAGCGGGCGATTTATCCTTTGATCAAAAGAAAATCACGGTCGAAGCAGATCGGGCGATGCTGCTGCTGCGGGAAGAAGGCTCCAGCGTGGCGTTTCCCGAAGTGGTGGCGCAAATCCGAGACGAAAGTGAGCGAATTGCCCAGAGATTAGGCAAAACGCAAATTGATGCCGTCACACAAGGCATTCAACAAGATGTCCTCGCCGCCATCGAAGAAATGATTGGCGCTTTACAGCAGGCTCAACGAGACCTGGAAAAACAAAAACAACAGGGCCAATCCGCCCCCCAACAGGCCGGACAGCCCGGAGAACAACCGCTCGTGGGCGCGATTTCCGAGCTGAAACTGATCCGAACGATGGAAACCAGGATCAAATCGACAACACAACGTTATGCCGGACTCCTACAATCGGATGAGACTTCGGCACAGGACGTGCTTCCTTTGCTAAAGAACTTGTCCGATCGCCAGGCTAGGCTGTACAAAATAACGCGTGACTTGGTGATGCAGCGCAATAAGTAAGCGACTCCAACACAGGCGGACCACTGTGATTCGTAATCGAACCTCTCAGAAGCGGCGGAGTTTTCTCTGTTCTGTCCCGTCTTACTGTTTCGTTTTCTTGCTCCTCGGGTCGACCGCCATGGCGGATCAATCGCTGGAAAGTGAACAGAGTTGGAAGGCCCTCGACGGCGAACAGATGTCGGCCCTGCTGCGAGGTTCGCTCAACGATTTTGGCGCCCCACCGGCCGCCAGCGCGGAAGCCTCCGAACGGTTTCGGCAGCAATTGGAACAATCCGACCAGGACCCGATGGATGCCTTCATCGAGGCGGTTGCCGGTCTGACCGACGCGGTGGAACGGCTCGCGGAGATCGCGGCCAAAGATCCACTCGCCGCCGCCGCGAGTATCGACCCGTCCGCAGCCGACTATGCGGAAATCGAATCGTTGCCCAAGCCGATCCGGATGACCGTGCGAACCTGGTTGGGCCGGCTGTTGGTCCGATCACGCCTGTATGACGAAGCACTGCCGGTGATCGCCGAAGTCGACGCGACCGAGTCGATCGACCCCGCCAGCTCGCTGTTCTATCGCGGTGCCTGCTACCACGCGTTGCTGATGAAACAAGAGGCGCTCACGGACCTGCGTACCTTGCTGGAAAACGAAGACGATTGTCCGGTCCGATTTTCTCGCCTGGCAAAGCTGATGGTCGCCGACATCAAACCACTCAAAGAGGACTCGCTGGACGAGATCTCACGTTTGATGACCGACGTCACCCGCCGCTTGGACCTGGGGCGAAGCGACGAAAAGGTGTCCGGGCAAGAACAAAAGATCATCGACAAACTCACCAAGTTGATTGACAAACTGGAAGAGCAACAACAGCAGCAACAACAACAGCAGCAACAGGGCGGAGGCAGTTCGGGAGGGGAGCCGAAGAACGGACAAGAATCGCCCATGCAGGACAGCCAGATCGCCGGTGGCAGCGGAGACGGGAACGTCAAAAAGAAGAACCTCGGCGACGACGACGGTTGGGGAAACCTGCCGCCGGCCGAACGCAAGGAAGCCCTGCAAAAGATCAGCCGCGATCTGCCCACGCACTATCGCGACGCCATCGAAGCCTACTTCCGCAAACGAGCCACCGACGGCTGAGCGCCCGTTCCGCCGTGGGTGACAAGCGTCTCGCTGCGGGAGACGTCAAATCTTTTGCTGCAGCCTTTCGCACCCCATTTAGTTTCTCTCCCTCTGGGAGAGACGGCGTTTGCGCAGCAAGCAAACGCCAGAGAGGGCCGGCGGCTTGCGAGAGTCTTGACGACTCCCGCTATGATCAACTCCGCCACTTCGACAATTGACGTCCCGAACAGCGAGACCGGGCGGCTAAAGCCCAATACCGCTAAGCTAAGCGTCGATTCTTCAGATGAGGGCCCGTAGGCTCGCGCCAAACGGCTGATATTCGTTTGAGATCAGCCGGTTCGCGCCAGCGTCCGGGCCTCCTGATTCATGTTAACTTAGCGGTATTGGGCTAAAGCCTGCACACCAGCGCACGTTGGTGTCTAGCCTTTAGGCGATGCTTGCTCGCTGCGGAGCAGCGAGACCGGGCGGCTAAAGCCTGCACACCAGCGCACGTTGGTGTCTAGCCTTTAGCCCGGATATTGCATCCGCTGATTCGACTCCCCCCCTAGCGCGAAAGCCTTAGTCCTGATAGGCATTGGAGTTACCACA